>PIVY01000126.1 GCA_003353795.1 bacterium | reverse complement strand
CCGAGGCGCGCAAGGCCGAGACCTATCGCAAGCTCATCCTGTCCACGGCGGAGGACCCGCGCACGGTGCTCATCAAGCTGGCCGACCGCCTGCACAACATGCGGACCATCGAGCACATGGCCTCCGAGCGTCAGCGCGACATCGCCCAGGAAACCATGGACGTCTACGCGCCCCTGGCCCACCGCTTCGGTATCGCCAAGATGAAGTGGGAGCTGGAGGACCAGTCGTTCAAGATCCTGCAGCCCGAGCGCTACTTCGAGATCGAGTCCGGGATCAAGCAGACCCGCGCCGAACGCGAGCGCACCGTGGAAGAGTTGCGACGGCCGCTGCTCGATGCCCTGTCCGAGGCCGGCATCACGTGCGAGGTCTTCGGTCGGCCCAAGCACTTCTATTCCATCCACCGGAAGATGCTCGCCCAGAAGATCGGCATGGACGGGGTGTTCGACCTGCTGGCCATGCGCGTCATCACCGAGACCAAGGCCGACTGCTACCATACCCTCGGCGTGATCCACAGCCTGTTTCCGCCGCTTACCGACCGCATCAAGGACTTCATCGCCAAGCCCAAGCCCAACATGTACCAGTCGCTGCACACCACCGTGCAGCTGTCGGGCGGCAAGTTCGTGGAGGTGCAGATTCGTACCCGGGAGATGAACGAGCGCAGCGAACTGGGCATCGCTGCCCACTGGCGATACAAGGAGAGCACCGGCGATAGCACCGACTTCACCGGTCTCGTGCGCCTCCTGCGCCAGATCATGGAGTGGCAGCAGGACGAGGACGACCCGCGCGAGTTCATGGAGACCATGCGGATCGACTTCTTCCAGGACGAGGTCTTCGTCTTCAGTCCCGCCGGCGATCTCTTCCCGCTGCCGGTGGGGGCCACGTCCCTGGACTTCGCCTTCGCCATTCACAGCGAGGTCGGGCTGCACTGTGTCGGCGCCAAGGTCAACGGCCGCATCGTGAGCCTGCGCACGGCCCTCAACAATCGCGACTCCGTGGAGATCCTCACGGCCAAGACGGCGCGGCCATCGACAAGCTGGCTGGAGATCGTCAAGACCGGTCGCGCCAAGCACCACATCCGCCGCTGGATCAAGAACACGCAGATGCAGGAGAGCCTGCGCCTGGGCCGCGAGATCCTCGAGAAGGAACTGCAGCGACGCAAGATCCGCGTGAACCTCGACGAGGAGCTGTCGAAGCTGGCGGTGGAACTGGGATACAGCGAGGTGGATCGGCTGATCGCGGCCATCGGTCGCGGCGAGTTCTCGTGGCAGCGGGTGATCCAGAGGATCCAGCCGCCGGAGAAATCGCTTCCCGATCGCGTCATCGACAAGGGTCGCGATCTCTACGACAGCATCCTGCGCCGCCGCGCCGGTGGTGTGAGGGTGGCGGGTGAGGACAACCTCATGGTGAGCTTCGCCCGCTGTTGCAATCCCATTCCGGGGGACGATATCTCCGGCGTGATCACCCGTGGCCGCGGTGTCACGGTGCACCGCACGAGTTGCACCAACCTCCGTGATCCCGGACTGACCGACCGCATGATCGACGTGACCTGGGACGCCAATCCCGAGCAGACCTTCCTGGTGAAACTCATCATCCAGGCCGGCGATCGATCCAATCTGCTGGCCGAAGTCAGCCAGGTGATCGGCGACCTCAAGGTCAACATCCACAGCGGAGAATTCGGGGCCGAGGGCGGCATGGCCAAGGCGACCCTCGTCGTGGAGGTCCACGATCTCGACCTGCTCCAGAAGGTGCTCAAGGCCGTGAATCGGATACCGGGGGTCGAGCGCATCGACCGCTATCAGGTGGGGTGACGACATGCGCTGTGTGGTGCAACGTTCGGGGCCGGCTCACGTGGACATCGCGGGCGAGACCGTGGGCGCCATCGATCGCGGTCTGGTGGTGCTGGCGGCCTTCGCGCCCGGCGACACCGAGGTCGAACTGGCCTGGATGGCCCGCAAGCTGCCCGCCCTGCGCCTCTTCAACGACGGCCAGGACAAGATGAACCTCAGCCTGCGGGATACCGGTGGCGGCATCCTCCTGGTGAGCCAGTTCACCCTCTACGGAAACTGCCGCAAGGGCAATCGCCCCAGTTTCGTGGGCTCGGCGGCTCCCGAGCAGGCTGCGGGCCTGTATGCCCGCTTCGGCGAGTTGCTGCGCCACGAGTGGCCCACGGTGGCCGAAGGCCGCTTCGCGGCGTCCATGGACGTGAGCCTCTCCAACCAGGGGCCGGTCACGGTGATCGTCGATCGGGAGGCCGAAGTATGACCGGCAGTCCATTCGTCCGGTGGCCCGACGGCGCGACCCTGGTGCTGGCGAGCCGGTCGCCGCGCCGCGCTGATCTGCTGCGGACTGCCGGCATCCCATTCGAGGTGCGCCCGGCTGGCGACGTGGAGGGCGAGCATGCCGCCCGCCTGGCCGCCATCCACGACCAGCCGGACCGCTATGCCGAGGAACTGGCCCGACTCAAGGCCGAAGCCGTCTCGGTCCTCGTGCCCGGCCGACTGGTTCTGGGCGCCGACACCATCGTCGTGCTGGCCGGTGAGGTCCTCGAGAAACCTCTCGACGAGGCCGAGGCCCGGGACATGCTGGCGCGGCTTTCGGGCCGTCGGCATACCGTGATCTCGGCCATTTACCTGAGCGACGGTCGCGGGCGATCCTGGCAGGGGCACGAGAGTACCGAGGTCGAGTTCCTGCCGCTGGATCCCGGCGCCATCGCCCGCTACGTCCAGACCGGCGAGCCCATGGACAAGGCCGGGGCCTACGGAATCCAGGGCTTCGGCGCGCTCATGGTGCGCGGCGTCACCGGCTGCTACTTCAACGTCATGGGCCTGCCCCTGGCCTTGCTGGGGCAGGCGTTGCGTGACGTCCTCGCCACACAGGAGGAGACGTCGTGACCAACGACCGCTTGCCTTTCCCGTTTCCCGTGGCCGCCTGGACCGGGGCCTCTGTGCGGCTCATCGACCAGACCCGATTGCCGGTTGAACTGGTCTTTCGCGATTGCCGGACCATCGACGAGCTCGGTGAGGCGATCCGCGTGCTGGCGGTCCGTGGTGCTCCGGCCATCGGTGTGGCTGCGGCCTACGGTCTGGTGCTGTCCTGGCATCTCGGCGTGGCAGCCGGCGAGGATCTGCCCGCCCTCGGCCGTGGCCTCGACCGCGACCGCGAGGCGCTCGCCGCCACGCGTCCCACGGCCGTGAACCTCTTCTGGGCGTTGCGCCGGGTCCACGACGCCGCGGTGGCCGCTCTGGCGTCCGGCGCCGATACCGCCACTGTGGGCGAGACCCTTCTGCGCGAGGCCAGAACCATCCATGACGAGGACATCGCCATGGGCCGAGCTCTCGGGCGCGCCGGCGAGGCGCTCTTACCCGACGAGGGCGCTGTGCTCACCCATTGCAATGCCGGCGGTCTGGCCACCGCCGGATACGGCACGGCGCTGGGCGTGGTCTACGCGGCCACCGAAGCGGGCAAGCGCATCCATGTCTATGCCGACGAGACCCGGCCCTTGCTCCAGGGCGCGCGGCTCACGGCCTGGGAACTCCAGAACCAGGGCATTCCGGTGACCGTGCTGCCGGACGTTGCGGCGGCGACGTTGCTGCGACAGGGGCGCGTCGACGCCGTGATCACGGGCGCCGACCGTATTGCCGCCAACGGCGACGCCGCCAACAAGATCGGCACCTATCCACTGGCCGTGCTGGCCAGGCGGCACGGGGTCCCGTTCTATGTGGCGGCGCCCAGCAGCACCATCGACCCGGATACGGCCACCGGCGACGAGATCGAGATCGAACAACGCCATCCCGACGAGATCCACGGTCACCGGGGCGAACGATTCACCCCCGAGGGCGTGGCGGCCTTCAATCCGGCCTTCGACGTGACCCCGGCCGAGCTGATCACCGCCATCATCACCGAGTCCGGCGTCGTGAAACCGCCGTACGATCTTGACACTCTCTTGCCCAAATGCTAGATTTCCTGCCCCCGAGTAGTCTCGAGAGGCAGGCGGGTGCCGCACAGGCGGCACTTTTGCTTGTCAGAAAACAAGTTACGGTCCTGACGCCGTAAAGTGCCGGCGCCGCGGAAACGTGTGTCGCGCCCGCGCTTGCGGTGTGTCTGCTGGAGTTGTGGCCCGGCGGGCGGTCCTGGAGGACGACGTGAAGACGTATTCGATGAAGGCGAGCGAGATCGATAAGGAATGGCTGGTGATCGATGCCACGGGCATCGCACTCGGCCGTCTGGCGACCCGTGTCGCCACCTTCCTGCGTGGCAAGCACAAGCCGACCTTCCAGCCGAACCTGGATATGGGCGACAACGTCATCGTGATCAACGCGAACGACGTCAAGCTCACCGGAATGAAGCTGGACAAGAAGGTGTACCTGCGCCACACCGGCTGGATGGGTGGCCAGAAGGCCACGCCCATGCGCACGATGATGGAGAAGTACCCCGACCGGGTCGTCACCAAAGCCGTGTGGGGCATGATGCCCAAAACTCGTCTCGGCCGGCGCCAGATGACCCATCTGCGGGTCTACGGTGGCACCGAGCATCCGCATTCCGCGCAGCAGCCCAAGACCGTCGAGCTCGCTTGACGTACCGGAGGTAGAAGTTGGAGGAGAGGTATTACGCCACTGGCCGCCGCAAGACGTCCATCGCCCGTGTGTGGCTCACCCAGGGCAGCGGTAAGGTCATGGTCAACAAGCGCGAAGTAATCAACTACTTCAGCGAGATGCAGATTCTGCATGCCATGCAGCCGCTCAAGAACGTCGGCGTCGAAGGCGAGTTCGATATCTGGTGCACCGTCAAGGGCGGCGGCATCAGTGGTCAGGCCGGCGCGTTGCGTCATGGTCTGGCCCGCGCGCTCGTGGTGGCCAACGAGGAGTTCCGCAGGCCCCTCCGCAAGGGTGGTTTCCTGACTCGCGACTCCCGCATGGTCGAGCGCAAGAAGTACGGTCAGCCCGGTGCGCGGAAGCGCTTCCAGTTCTCGAAGCGCTAGCATCGAGAATCTGCCGAGGCTGGTTCGTAACACAACACACCCGGTGCGAGGCGCGGGACAGGTGGCGCGAAGGCGTTCATCCCGCGCCGCTGACCGCCGGGGAGGTACAACCTGATTACGGAGGCATGAACAATGGCCAACATCGGACTGCGTGACCTGCTCGAAGCAGGCGTCCACTTCGGTCATCAGACCCGCAAGTGGAACCCCAAGATGAAGCCCTACATCTTCATCGCTCGGGGCGGCATCTACATCATCGATCTACAGAAGACCCTGCGCCTGTTGAATCGCGCCTGCGATTTCCTGAGCGACATTACCAGCAAGGGCGGCAGCGTGCTCTTCGTGGGCACCAAGAAGCAGGCCAAGGTGGCCGTGCGCGAGAACGCCCAGAAGTGCGGCATGCCCTTCGTGACCGAGCGCTGGCTCGGCGGCATGCTCACCAACTGGCAGACCATCTCGCAGCGCGTGGAGAAGATGGAAGACTTCGAGGCCATGATGAAGGATGGCCGCATGGAGAAGCTCTCCAAGAAGGAGCAGCTCGAGGTCAACCGCTCCTACGAGAAGCTGCACAAGAATCTCGGCGGTATCCGCACCATGAAGAAGATCCCGCAGGCCGTCTTCGTCGTCGGCGCTGCCGAGGAAGAGACCGCCGTGCGCGAGGCCAACAAGCTGGGCATTCCCGTGATCGGCATCGTCGATACCAACGCCGATCCGACCAACGTCCAGTTCCCGATTCCCGGCAACGACGACGCGATCCGCAGCATCAATCTCTTCGCCCGGACCATCGCGCAGACCATCGAGGAGGGCAAGCAGGCCCGTGCCGAGGGTCGCGACAAGTCCGACTCGGGTGGCCGCGACAAGGTCGATATGGCAGCGGCGGCTCCGGCCGTGCCGCAGGTCACGGCCACTCTCGACGGTGATGCGAGCAAGGTGGAAGAGAGTAAGCCTGCGACCGATGCGGCGCCCGCGCCGGAACCGACCCCGGCCGCTGCCGAAATTGCAGCGCCCGAAGTCAAGCCCGAGGCCTAAGAGGAGACAACGGACATGGAAATCACCGCCAAGATGGTCAAGGAACTGCGTGACGCCACCAACGCGGGGATGATGGACTGCAAGAAGGCTCTCAAGGAGTGCGAAGGCGACCTCGAGAAGGCCAGCGAGTATCTGCGTAAGAAGGGCATCGCCTCGGCCGACAAGAAGGCCGACCGTGCCACGAGCCAGGGCCTCGTCAGTTCGTACATCCACATGGGTGGCAAGGTTGGTGTGCTGGTGGAAGTGGCGTGCGAGACGGACTTCGTCGCGCGCACCGACGACTTCCAGGAGATGGTCCACAACCTGGCCATGCACATCGCCGCCGCGAGCCCGGTGGCCGTGACGCGCGAAGAGGTCGATGCGACTCTGGTCGAGAAGGAGAAGGAGATCTACGCCGCACAGATGCGCGAGGAGGGCAAGCCCGAGCAGATGATCGAGAAGATCGTCGAGGGCAAGGTCGGCAAGTTCTACGCCGAAATCGTGCTCCTGGAGCAGAAGTACGTCAAGGATCCCGACATGACCATCGAGGACTACCTCAAGTCCGTCATCGGCAAGCTCGGTGAGAACATGCAGGTGAAGCGTTTCGCCCGGTTCTCCATCGGAGCGTAGATCATGGTGAGCCCGGGCCGCATCGCGGTCCGGGCTTTGCTGTACCCAGGAGGCTGACTCGTGTCCATGCTGCGTTACTCCCGGGTGCTCTTGAAGCTGAGCGGCGAGGCCCTCGCCGACGGCGACGAGCAATTTTCCCACCAGAAACTCAGCGATCTGGCCCAGGTGATCCACCAGGCCGTGCAGTCCGGTGTGCAGGTGGCCGTGGTCTGCGGTGCGGGCAACATCTTTCGTGCTCGGCAGGCCAATCTCGGCGTGCTCGGTCGCGTGGCGGCCGATCAGGTCGGCATGCTGGCCACCATCATGAACGCCGCGGTGCTGCGGGATTACCTGCGGGCCGAGGGCCAGCAGGCGAGAATCTTCGCGCCCCGCGAGCAGGTGCCTCTGGCCGAGGCCTTCACCCGGGACAAAGCCCTGTCGTTGCTCAAGGCGGGACAGGTGCTGCTGCTGGCCGGCGGCACCGGAAATCCCTATTTCACCACCGACTCGGCCGCTGCGCTGAGGGCTCTGGAGATCTCCGCCGACGGCCTCCTCAAGGGCACCCAGGTGGATGGGGTTTACGATCGGGACCCGCACAAGTATCCTGATGCCGAACGGTTCGACCACCTCACCTACGACGAGGTGCTCGCTCGCAAGCTTCGCGTCATGGACCTGACAGCCATCACCCTCTGCGACGAGGGGAACCTGTCGGTGACCGTGTTCGACATCTCGGATCCGGAGAATCTGCTCAGGGTCCTGAAGGGCGAGTCGCTGGGAACCAGGATCTCAAAGGAGTCGCCGCGATGAGCAAGGATGTGCTGGAAAACGCAGAAATGATCATGGACGAGGCCCTCGACGCGGTGAAGCGCCGTCTTGGCAAGCTACGCACCGGCAAGGCGTCGCCCGTGCTGCTGGATGGAATGATGGTGGAGTACTACGGCTCGCCGACGCCCCTGAAGCAGCTCGCCACCGTCGCCGCCCCGGAGGCCCGGCTGCTCACGGTCAAGCCCTTCGATCGCAGTTCCATCGGCGCCATCGAGAAGGCCATCCAGTCGGGGAACCTCGGACTGAACCCCTCGAACGACGGCATGATGATCCGGATCCAGATTCCGGAGCTCACCGAGGAGCGCCGTCGCGAGTTCGGCAAGATGGCCAAGGACATCGGCGAGGACGGCAAGGTCGCCATTCGCCGGGCGCGCCAGGATGGAAACGACGAGATCAAGAAGGAACAGAAGGACGGCGAGATCACCGAGGACGAGCTGCACGCCGACCGTGACAGCATCCAGAAGCTCACCGACCGCTTCTGCGCCGGCGTCGACGAGATCGTCAAGGCCAAGGAAGCGGAGATCATGGAGATCTAGGATGGGCGCGAAATCCTATCGCGACCTCGCAACGGAACAGCTGGCCGAGCACCTCGGCCGTCAGTCCGACCTTCCGCGCCACGTGGCCATCATCATGGACGGCAACGGCCGCTGGGCCCGCCGGCGTTTCCTGCCCCGGGCAGCCGGCCACCGCGCCGGGCGACACTCGGTACGAGCGGCCGTCAGCGTGTGCGGTCGCCTCGGCATCGACGTGCTGACCCTCTACACGTTCAGCCAGGAGAATTTCAGCCGCCCCGAGGCCGAGGTGCAGGCCCTCTGGACCTTTCTCGAGGAGGCGCTGGTGGTCGAGCAGGCGGAACTGCGCGAGCGCGGTGTGAGGCTGGCGATCTCCGGCGAGGTGGATCTCCTGCCGGCGCGCGCCCGCGAGGCCCTCGACACGGCAGTCAGAGAGCTCTCCACGGGTGACGGCCTCATCCTGAACCTGGCGCTGGCATATGGAGGCCGGCAGGAGGTCGTGCAAGCCGCGCGCAAACTGGCGCGCCAGGCCGCGGCCGGTGAACTCGACGCCGACCAGATCGACGAGGCCGCCCTTCGCCGCGAACTCTACCATCCCGAACTCCCCGATCCCGACCTCGTCATCCGCACCAGCGGCGAGAGTCGCCTGAGCAACTTCCTCATCTGGCAGGCGGCCTACGCCGAACTGCTGGTCACGCCCGTTCTCTGGCCCGACTTCCGCGAGCGGGAGCTCATGCTGGCCATCGCCGATTTCCTCGGGCGCGAGCGCCGGTTCGGCGGCCTTCCCGAAGCGGCCGCCAAGGCCGGCAGGAAACGCGAATCTTCGGTCTTCGACCCCGCCCGCTGGAAGCGGCTGCTGGGGAACAGGTCGTGACGGCCGCGCGCCCCTCCCTGGTCCAGCGTTTCCAGAGCGCCGGGATCGTACCGCGGCTGGCGGTGATCCTCATCGGCGTGCCGTGCCTGTACGTCATCACCCTGCGCGGTGGCATCTTCTTCCTGCTGCTGGTGGACCTGATCATCCTGGTGGGCATGACGGAGTTCTTCCGCCTCATGGAGGCCAAGGGCTATCAGCCGACGCGCATGCTCGGCTATGCGGCCGGCATCGCGGTGAGCGTGCACGTCTACCGCGGCGGACCGGCGCTGACCCTGATCGTCACGCTCATCCTGCTGTTGATCATGATCCGGGAGATCTTCCGTCCCCAGGTGGACAAGGCGGTGACCAACATCGCGGTCACGGTCCTGGGTGTGATGTACGTGGGTTGGCTCGCCAGCCACTTCATCATGCTGCGGGAGTTGCCGGGCAGCCTGGGGGCCGATCCGGAGTACGGCGCGCGCTTGGTGTTCTTCGCCGCCCTGGTGATCTGGGTCTGCGATACGGCGGCCTACGTGGTGGGGATCACCATCGGACGCAAGAAGCTCATCCCGCGGATCAGCCCGGGCAAGACCTGGGCCGGCGCCGTGGGTGGCGCCGTCGGTGGGACCCTTGCAGGCTGGGGTTGCGCCGAGGCGTTCCTACCGTTCATCACCCCGCTTGCCGGTGCGCTGCTCGGCCTCGCCAGCGCGATCCTCGGACAACTGGGCGACCTGGTCGAGTCCCTGCTCAAGCGCGACGCGGGCATCAAGGACTCGGCGCAGCTCATACCCGGCCACGGTGGAATCCTCGACAGGGTCGACTCGCTCCTCTTCAGCGTACCATTGCTATACTACTGGTTCCGATTCGTGGTGCTATGAGCATTCCCCTCTACCCCTTCGCGGAGCCGCGATCCCTTCCCGAGCCGCTCCGGCTCGTGTTGTTGGGCGCCACCGGCAGCATCGGCGAGCAGACGCTCGACCTGGTGCGGCGCTTCCCGGATCGCCTGAAGCTCACGGCGGTGGCGGTGAACCAACGCTGGGAAGATCTGGCCCGGCTGCTGGGAGACCTCGAGCCGCTGGTCTCGGTCGGCGATCCGGCGGCCCGCGACGCAGCGGCCGGCGCCGGCGTCTTCGGCGATCGGCTCTTGCCCGGGGCCGATGCTACCGCCCTGGCCGCCGCCGCGGAAGGTGACGTGCTCGTCAACGGCATCGTGGGAGCGGCCGGCCTGGCGCCCACGCTGGCTGCCGCCGCCAGAGGCTGGCGCATCGCTCTGGCCAACAAGGAGTCGCTGGTCGTGGGCGGCAACCTTGTAAGCGCGGCGGTCATCGCCGGCGGCGCCGAGATGCTGCCGGTGGACTCCGAGCACTCGGCACTGGCCCAGTGTCTCCGGGGACGCCGCCGCGAAGACCTCGACCGCGTGGTGCTCACGGCCTCGGGCGGTCCGTTCCGCGAGACTCCTGCTCACCAGCTGGCCAACGTGACCCTGGAAGAGGTCCTCAATCATCCCACCTGGGACATGGGGCCCAAGATCACCGTGGATTCCGCCACGCTCATGAACAAGGGTCTGGAGATCATCGAGGCCCATCACCTGTTCGGGCTGGACTACGCGGACATCGACGTGGTGGTGCATCCGGGCTCGTGGGTCCACTCGCTGGTGGTGCTGCGCGACGGCGCGCTGCTGGCCCAGCTGGGCATGCCGGACATGCGCCTGCCGCTCCTGTACGCCATCACCGGCGAGCAACGGTGGCCCCTGCCCGGCGAGCGGCTCGACCTGCTGGAAGTGGGCCGACTGGAGTTCGAGGCTCCAGACACGGAACGGTTCCCCTGCCTGCGCCTGGCCCGGGAGGCGGGCGAGAAGGGCGGCACCGCACCCATCACGCTCAACGCCGCCAACGAGGTGGCGGTGGCGGCGCTGCTGGACCGGCGGATCTTGTACGCGGATCTGCCCGGGCTTGTCTCCTCTGCGCTGGACCGATTGCCGGCCGCCCCGGTGGCCGATCTCCAGGCCGCCCTGGCGGCCGACGGTGAGGCGCGGCGCGTGACCCTGGAACTTCTGACCGACCACGACGGTACACCGACCCTGCGAGGTAACCTTTGAACGGCGATCTTCCGATCACGATCCTGGCGAGCATCTTCACCCTGGGCCTGGTGGTCATCGTCCACGAGCTCGGGCATTTCCTGTTCTGCAAGCTCTTCGGCGTCTACGTCAAGACCTTCTCGGTGGGCATGGGTCCCAAGATCCTGACCCGTCGCTGGGGCGAGACCGAGTATGCGCTGTCGCTCATCCCCTTCGGCGGCTACGTCAAGATGGCTGGCGAGGGCATGATGGAGGAGATCCAGGACACCGGCACCCTCGACCAGCGCAAGTACCCGCTGGGAACCGAGGCGGGCAACCAGGAGCGCGAGGGCGTGGACGACGATATTCCGGCCGATCGCAAGTTTCTCAACAAGCCGGCCTGGCAGCGCTTCCTGGTGTTCGTGGCCGGGCCTCTGTTCAACCTCATCCTGGCGTACATCATCTACACCGGCCTGTTCCTGCAGCAGGGGCTGCCGATCAATCCGGTCACCGAGGTTGGTACCGTGGCCGTGGGCAGCGCGGCCGAGGTTGCCGGTCTGCAGGCGGGCGATCACGTCCTGACCGTGGCGGGCGAGCCGGTGCAGGACTGGTATGCCGTGCGCCTGGGGCTCGCCGAGGCATCCGGCGCGACCACCGCCGACACCGAGGCTATTCCGGTGGAGATCGGCGTGGAGCGCGACGGTATGCCGGTGACGCTGACGATCCGGCTCACGCGCGACGACACCGCGTCACCGTTCGTGTTCGGATGCGATCCCCACGACAATCTGGTGGGCCGGGTGCAGCGCAACGGTCCGGCCGACCAGCTCGGACTCGAGCGGGGCGATCGGATCGTCGCCTTGAACGACGAGGATATCCGGTCCCACAACCAGCTCATCGACATCATCTCGAGTTCGGCCGAACAAGAACTGCCCATCGTGTGGATGCGCGACGGGGTGCGCTTCGAGGGCACCGTCACGCCGGAGTCCTACGAGATCATGCCCGACTCGCTGGTGGGCCGGATCCACTACGAGAAGTACCTGGAGAACCAGCGGCTGGGGCTCATCGAGGCGTTCCGGTACGGTCATGAACGGACCTGGTTCACCACCAGCAGCACGGCGCGCGAACTGGCGCGCTGGGTGCGCGAGCGCATGGGTCTGGAGTCGGTGGGTGGTCCCATCCGCATCGCCCAGGTGGCCGGCGAAATGGCGCGCTGGGGTTTCGACCGGCTGTTGTTGTTCATCGCCTTCTTCTCGGTCAACCTGTTCCTGCTGAACATGCTGCCCATCCCGGTCCTCGACGGCGGTCACGTGCTGTTCCTGGTGCTGGAGGTGCTGCGCGGCAAGCCGGTGGACGAACGGGTGCAGGGCATCGCCACGCAGCTCGGACTGATCATCCTATTGCTGTTCATGACGGTGGTTCTGGTGCAGGATGGGGTCCGGGTCTTCGCCGGCTAGTCCGCAGGCGTGGGCTCGGGCAAGGGCGCAGTGAGCCGGCGCGGGTACGGAGCATGGACCAGCGAGTCCTGCTCCGCCTCGAGCATCCGCCCCAGCAGATCGTGGAGCAAGGATGCCCGCGCGGGCCGGGTGGAGAGGGCGACCTCGGCCTCGAAGGACGCCGAGTCTCCCCACACCTCGGACAGGCTGTCTAGAATGGCCACGCCGCCTTCCGGGTCGGCCAGGGCGATCGCCCGCGCCCGTTCGAGGACGATGTAGCGCTCCACGACTTGCCGCTCGCCTGGGTCGAGATCGGCGAGTTCGAGGTGATCGGGTTCGCCCTGACAGCCGGCGACCAACGGGCAGCCGGCGACCAACGCAACGGCGCCGCAGAGCAGGATCAGGATTCGACGTGTGGTCATCCGGGACCTCCCTGCGGCAATCAAACAGGCCCGCGGCACGGGCGGCAACGGGAAATTGCGTCAGCTAGCGAGCAAACAGCGCCAGAGGACACGCGGTTCCCGTGCCTGGGAGGCATGGCCGTGCCTCTTTCTGGTCCTGCTGGCGGTCGCCGGAACCGTGCGCGCCGACGAGGAACTGGACTTCGGACTGGAGCAGCTCCGGCTCTCCCGCATCGAACTGAGCGGCAACGCGTCGTTCTCCGACCAGGAGATCATGGACGCCGTCCGTCTGCAAGGGCGCGACTGGAAGCGGCCCCTCAGCATCCCATCCTACCGACCTGACCTCATCGACAACCAGCTGCGCAAGATGCAGACCTGGTACCGCCAGCGTGGATTCCACACCATGTCCGCGCAGCTCGACTCCATCGGTTCGGACCAGCAGGATCGCGGAGACATCCTCTACATCTCCATCGAAGAGGGGCCGCGCACCTACATCGACCGCGTGATCATTCTGGGCGCCGAGCCCTTGACCGAGGAGGACCTGCGCAAGGTCCTCACTCTCGTCGAGGGGATGCCGGCGCCGGCGACGCTCAGCGGTTTCGGCGAGGACGTCTACCGCATGCGGCGCCTCTACTGGGACAGCGCCCACCTCGGCGCCGGCGTGATGCCCGAATTGCAGCTGGCCGAGATCATCACCGGCGACCGGCGTTCGGCGGTGATCACCTACCACATCGAACCGGGGCCGGCGTACACCGTGCGCGACGTCGTCATCGTCGGCGAGCGCACCACCCGGGAGAACCTGATCACCCGCGAGATCCGCCTGGCGCCCGGCGATCCGTTCGCGTGGGAGGAGGCCGAACTCACCCGGCAACGCCTGCTCAAGACCGCGCTGTTCCGGGACGTCAGCCTCACCGCCACCGACTGGGACACCACCGGCCACTCGGCGGTGCTGCAGGTGCGGGTCACCGAGCGCAAGCCGGCCTTCTTCGAGCTGGGCATCGGGTTCGGCAGCCGCGAACGCATCCGGGCCACCGTCGCCTGGGGACACAACAACCTCTGGGGCACGGGTCGCCGCCTGATCCTGCGCCTGCGCCCCTCCTGGAACGTGGAGGATATCCTCGGCCGCAGGCGCTCATTCAGCGAGGGCGACCTCAACTACCGCGCCGACATCCTCTACAGCAATCCGCACCTGTTCGGTCGCGACTATCCCTTCGAACTGAACATCTACGGCAAGCGCGATACACGCGGCGAGTCGGCGCTCATCCAGACCACCTCCGGATTCCTGGTCGGTACGTCGCGCAACGACGACCTGCTCTGGACCAATCGTATCGACTTCAACTTCCGGATCGTGGATCCCGAAGTGCATCCGCTGGCGCCTCCGGACGTCAAGGAAGACTTCGAGGAAGCCAACATTACCGCGACGCAGACCCGCTCGCTCATCTACTCCCTGTTCCACGAGGCCCGCGACGATGTCTTCAATCCCACCGTGGGCCACTATTTCTTCAGCCAGCTCGAGCTGGCCGGCGGGCTCATGGGAGGCGACAACAGTTTCCTGAAATGGAGCGGTTCCTACCAGAAGTACCGCGTGCTGCTGGGAGGTGTCCTGGCGGCCCGCGTGCGCGTGGGTGCGGTGCGGCCCTACGCGGAGTCGCGGGAGCTGGGCAGCGACGGCGTGCCCTACGACGACCGTTACTTCGCCGGCGGCGCCTACAGTGTCCGCGGCTATCGCCACAACTCGCTGGGACCGCAGGTCGTCGATCCCGACGAGCAGGATGAGATCGGCTGGGGAACCGACGCGCCGCTGCCCGACAACCCGGCCCGCGGCGGCAACTACCAGCTGATCACCAACCTGGAGTGGCGCTTCCCCATTCCGTATCTCAGCCGTTGGCGACTGGCCAGCGTGCTCTTCTTTGACGGTGGCAACGTGTGGGAGAACCTGGAGGACATACGCCTCGAGGGATTCCGACTGACGTCCTATCCCGGCGATCCCACCGATCCGGGCAGTACGAAGATCTGGGACTATCGTTACAGCGTGGGAACCGGCATCCGCCTCGAGACTCCTTTCGGACCGTTCCGGCTGGATGTCGGTATTCCCCTCAAGCGCGCCCGTTACCAGAACCTGGACACGATCCTGGTGGACGACAAGTATCGGATCCACTTCTCGCTGGGACACATCTTCTAGACCGAAAGGCCCTCGCTTGGCCCGTCGACGCATTCGCTGGCCCGCCGTTGCCGCCGCCCTCGTGCTGGTGGCCGGTACGGTGCTGCTCCTCCTCAACCCGGAGGTGCTGGCGCCGGCGGGCACG
>PIVY01000531.1 GCA_003353795.1 bacterium | reverse complement strand
GCACGGCGGTGTAGCCTTTCAGCGGTATCACGTGGGTGTGGATCGCATCCAGGATGTCGCCGGGTTGGGGGAAGAACGCGTCTTCGACCTCGTCGGCGGGTGTGATCCAGTTGCGGGCGCCCACGACGACCGGCGGGCCGTCGAGCTCGTCGAACGCCAACTGCGTGATCTTCGCCGCGAACGTCTGCATCATGCTGCCTCGCTCGCAGGCGTCGCCGAGGATCAGGATCTTCCGCGTCTTCTTGACCGACTCGATCACCTTCTCGTAGTTGAACGGCACGAGCCAGCGGGCGTCGATAATCTCGGCCGACAGGCCGTGGTCTTCCTGGAGCGTCTTGGCCGCCTCGATCGCCCGGTACAGCACGGCCCCGATGGTCAGGATCGTCACGTCCGAGCCTTCGACCTTCACGTCCGGCTCGCCGGCGGGGATGGTGTACGGCTCGACCGGCACGCCGCCGGGGTGGAACAGTTCCGGCTGGTCGTAGACGCGCTGGCTCTCGAAGAACACGACCGGGTCCGTGCCGAGCAGGCAGGTCGCGATCATGCCCTTGGCGTCGTACGGCGTGACGGGGAAGGCCACTTTCAGCCCCGGAATGTGCGCCGGCATGGCGGTCCAGTCCTGGCTGTGCTGTGCGCCGTACTTGCTGCCTACCGACACGCGGAGCACGACCGGCATCTTCAGCAGCCCGCCCGACATCGCCTGCCACTTGGCCAGTTGGTTGAACAGCTCGTCACCGCTTCGGCCCATGAAGTCGCAGTACATCAGCTCCACCATCGCCCGCCCGCCTTCCAGGGCGTAGCCCACTGCCGTGCCGACGATCGCGCCCTCGGAGATCGGCGAGTTGAACAGCCGCTGGTAC
>PIVY01000530.1 GCA_003353795.1 bacterium | reverse complement strand
GGCGTGATCGTGTTGTTGCTCGTCGCCGCCGGCATCGAGGGTTTCTGGAGCGGCACCACGATGCCCACCGTCATCAAGGTGCTCTTTGGGCTGTGCCAGGTGGTGATCGTGTCGATCTGGCTGCTCTTCGGCGGACGCGGGAGGCCGGCTTGAATCCGAACCTCTGCCGGGTAGCTCTCCGCCAGCGCGGTCCCTTGGAGGTCTTCGATCTCAGCATGGCCTTTGCGCACGCGCGGCTCTGGCCCCTCCTGAAGATGACCCTGCTCACGGTCGGGCCGCTCTTTTTAATCAGCATTCCTCTGTGCTGGTACTTCGACGGAAACGCGGCCTTGCTCGCACTTCCGATCATCGCCGCGCCCTTCCTGCAGGCGCCGTTCACGATGCTCGCCGGTCGTCTGCTCTTCGCCGACGAAGTGCCGCTCGGCTCCACGCTCGTCGATGTCCTCAAGGCGTCGCCCCAGCTCGTCGCCGCCTGGCTCGCCGAGCTCCTCGGCTGGGCGATTACGATCGCCACCTGTGGCTACGGAGTCTTCCTCGTTCAACCTGCACTCCTGTACTTGACCGAGACGGCATTGCTGGAGCGCGTAGGACCGGGTCGCGGACTGCGGCGATCGCTGCGACTGGCCGGTGGACACGTTGGCATCGCTCTGATGGGCGCCGCATCCCGCTGGTGTCTGGTGGTGTGGTTTGCCCTGGTTGGCGAGGCGGCTGGTCAGGCCATCGTCGGCTTCATCCTCCAGCTGGGCGAGCCCTTTGGATCCCTCTGGTACGGGGATGTCACGCCCTACCTGATCCTCGGGCTCTTGCTGTCACAGCCGGCTCACGCCATCTATCGCCTGCTCCTGTATGTTGACGTGAGA
>PIVY01000125.1 GCA_003353795.1 bacterium | reverse complement strand
ACGTTGTTCCAGAAGTTGATCTCCTGACCCTTGCCGCTGGTCCAGCAGGTCTTGCAGGCCACGGTGCAGGTCTGGCACTCGATGCACTTGTTGGTATCGAAGATGTACGCGACCTGCCGCTTGGGTGGCGGCGCCTCGTACGGATATTCCATGGGGCGGTCGATCTGCCAGTTGTTGCGCTGGGGCATGGTCGTCCCTTTCTGGGCGTACGGACTGGGTCGCGTGTCAGACGGTCTCGGCGAACGTTCCGGCGATGTATTGCTTCAACAGATCCGATTCGTACGTGGGCCGGAGACCCAACCGGGCCGGACGCCAGAGTCCCTTGCCCGTCTCCCCACCGCGTTCGGCGAGGGTGATCTTCACCAGCGATTCGCGGGGGGCCCCGGTGGGGCAGTGCACGTCGGGCACGAAACCCTGGGCCATCTGCTGGCCGAGGAGGCCCTTGACGTAGAGGGTGTCGGTCATCCAGGTGGGTTTGAGCCAGCCGCGGGTGCAGCTCTGGTGGCTGCCGGTGCGGAAGAGCGACTGGTAGCCGGTCTCCGGGGTCTTGGCCATGCCGTTGGCGTTGGTCTCGGCACCGCGCACCGAACCGGCCGTGGCGCCGTACATGTTGTGCCACATGCGGGTCACGCCGCGCGGCGTGCCCGGGTAGTAGCGGGCACGCGCCATGAGCCGCGCCACCTTGTACCACGCCTTGTTCTTCTGCCAGCCGCGGAATGGCCGGTCGTGGGGATCGGCGTCGATCCAGACGTAGTCACCGTCCTCGACGCCGAGCTTCTTGCCGTCGAGGGGATGGATGTCCAGGAACATCTCGTTGATGAACGGCTTGCGCTTGTCCTCGCGGTACATGTCGCCGAAGGGACCGAACCAGATGGCCACCACGTCGGTGTCGACGGCCGTGGTGTGGGCGCCGTGGCGGTACTTCGGGGTGTGGAAGATGAAGTTGTAGCCCTCTTTGCCGAGCGGATGGGTCGACTTCATCAACGCGTCCACCGTGAGCACCACGTGACGAGCCTGGCGCGCGTCGCCGCTCACGTCGTCGGGATCCACGCCATAGTCCGCCGGTGTCCGCGGCCGCAGCAGCGAGTGCTTGCCGTCGACGACGATGACGTTGGGCTCGAAGAAGGTCGAGTCGATGGGCTCGCGGTGCACGATGAGGTTCTCGCCGCTCTGCTGGAACTCGGGCTCCTCGCGATAGAACTCGAGGCGGCCGGTCTTGGTGTACCACGGCTTGTCCTCGTAGGCCTGCTCCCAGGCGCCGCACTTGGGATAGGTGCGGGTCTGGAGAATGGCGGGGATGCCGTCGGCGGCCTTCTTCTCGAGATCGTCGATCTGGTAACCGCGGCAAGCGTTGCTGTGGTCGAGGATGCGCTGGATGTAGGGGCGCATGCCGCCGTTGTCGAGGAAGTGCCAGTAATCCTCGAGCCGCTTGTCGCCGATGAGATCGCCCATGGCCTTGCACACGCCCTTGGCCACTTCCACGTCGCTGCGGGTGTCGTGGATGCGCGGCAAGGGCGTGGCGGGGAAGACGTAGAGGAACGGATTGGTGACCGAGATGGTCATGTCCGGGTACTTCATCTCCGCCCAGCTATCCACCGGGAAGACCACGTCCGAGTACTCGCAGCTCGCGGTCCACCACCACTCGTTGATGGCGATGAACTCCACCTTGGGAAAGATGTTCACGATGCTGTCGTAATGACCCTTGGCATTGCCGATGAGCGAGTTGGAGTTGGAGACGTGGATGCACTTGCTCGGGGTCGGCATGTGGGTCTTGCCGGTGAGGATCTCCTTGCCCTGACGCAGGATCGTGTCGCCGTGGTTGAAGTAGTGCACCGACTCGGCCTGCCAGTACTTGCGGGGGCGCGCCGGCTTGCTCTTGTCGAGCTCCATGTCGAAGGGGTTCTCGCCGATGTACTGCGGCAGACCATTGAAGAAACTGGCGCGGTAGTTGCCGGCGTAGGAGCCGATGTTTCCCCCGAAGCGACCGATGTTCTTGCTCAGGGCCGCCACCAGGAAGCAGGCGCGGTCTTTGAGATCGCTGTTGAAGAACTGGTTGGGACCCATGCCCATGACGAAGAGGGTCTTCTCCATGTTGTCGCCGATCTGGCGGGCCAGGCCGCGCACCGCACTCGCGGGCATCCAGGTGATCTTCTCCACCTTGTCGGGGGTGTAGGTGGCGTCGAGCAGCTTGCGCGTGGCGGTGAACACGGTGGTGCAGCGAACGGTGCTGCCGTCCTTCAGCGTGACGTCCACTTCCTTCTCGAGCGCGGGGTCGATGGACCGGCTCGGGAAGTGCTTGCCGATCTGGTCGCGGTTGACGGCCGCCGGCGCGCCGGTGCGGTCGTTCCACAGCGTGTGGTCGCCCCAGTCCTCGCGCTGGGCCTCGGTCATCACCGGGCCGGGCTGCCTGTGGATCGCCGGGCCCTTCTCTCCCTTGGCCGTGACGATGGTGTTGTTGGTGAGGGTGGCGAGTTGGTAGTCGGCGAACACCTCGCTGGCCCGCAGCATCTCGCCCGTATCCTCGCGCACGAGGTATGGCAGGTCGGTGTTGGCCTTGACGTAGTCGGCGTCGAATCGTTTTTCGGCGATCATCACCTGGGCGATACCCAGCGCCAGGGCCGGCGTGGTGCCGGGGCGCACAACCATGGCCTCGTCCGCCTTGCAAGTGGTGGCGCTGTACTCGGCCGCGATCACGATGATCTTGGTGCCCTTGAGGCGCGCCTCGGTCATCCAGTGGGCGTCGGGCATCTTGGTGGTGATCCAGTTCATGCCCCAGATGATGGCCAGATTCGCGTGCTCGACGTTGCAGAGGTCGAAATCCACGGTCTGCTGGCCGGTGACCATGGGGTGGCCGGGCGGCAGGTCGGTGTGCCAGGAATAATTGTCCCAACCGCGGCCGCCGACGGACTTGTCAGGACCGGTGCCCCGGACGCTGTCGTCCAGCAGGGCCATGGCGTTGGCCAGGCGGTACTGGGCGAAGACGCGGGTCATGCCCAGGGGCGGCATGCCGCCGCGGAATTTCATGACCTGAGTGCCGGCGCCGCCGGTCTCCTCCACCATGGCCGGGTCGTAGCCCTGGGCCAGCAGTCGGCGCTGTCCTTCCTCGCCGCTGTAGGTCTCGGCGATGTTCACCTGGGCGCGGGCGGAGTACTCGAACGCTTGGTCCCAGGTCACGGGCACCCAGGGATCCTCGCCGCGCTTGAGGTAGGACTGGTCCACGGCCGCCGTCTCGGGATCGCGGGGCATGCCCTCGTCGACCCAGCGCTTGAATCCTTCACGCATGAGCGGTCGCTTGCAGCGGCGGTCGCCATAGAAGCGCCGCACCAGGGCCAGACCCTTCTGGCAGCAACGCGGATCCCAGCGCTGGCTGGCGCGGTTGCCGTCGAGGTCGGTGGCCTTGTGATAGCCGTAGGTGGGCGCGATGCGGGTAACCACGCCGTTCTTCACGAAGCCGCGCAGCAGGCAATTGTGCGTGTCGTTGGGGGCGCAGAGGAACACGAACGAGGAATCCGACTTGTAGAGGTCGCGATAGACGCGTTCCCAATCGCGATTGGGATAGCCGTCCAGCGGATTGTCGACCTTGACCGGTTTCAGAAACCCCACGGCGGCGGCGGCGCTCTCACCGAGGACGACGGTTCCGGCGCCGGCGACCGCCAGCTGGCTCAGGAACATGCGACGTGAGATGGAACGGCGAGGTTTGTTGCGCTTGGCGTCGATGATCAACCTCCCAGGTCGGATAAATCAGGCTTTTCTGATCCTCTTTCAATGCACGCGCAGTTTACCGCGTCGACGCTGGAAAATCAATGATAACTGAGGGTTGCGGGAACTGGTGTTGAGATCGGCACCCATTATCATCCGGATAGGCGGGCCCATGAAAAGGAGTCGAAACAAGCCCGGGTTTCCTCCGGTTCCCGAGCATGGTATAACTGTCGTCTGACATCGCTGAGCATTCGCCGCTCCCATTCAGGCAGGTAAGAATGAGCGCCCAGGTCGAGGCCATCTGCATCAGTGAACGCAAAGGCGAGATCAAGCACCCGGTCGCCGCCGTGGAGTTGCGCCGCGATCACGGTCTCGTGGGTGACGCCCATGCGGGCCCCGGCCACCGCCAGGTCTCGCTCCTGCCCGCAGAGAGCATCGCCACGGTGCGCCGGATGATTCCCGACCTCGCCCACGGCGCGTTCGCCGAGAACGTCGTCATCCGCGGACTCGATTTCGCCGCCGTCCGCGTGGGCGTAACCCTGCGCATGGGCGACGCCCGGCTCGAGGTCACCCAGATCGGCAAGGAGTGCCATCAGGGTTGCGCCATCCAGACGATCACCGGCGACTGCATCATGCCGCGCGAGGGCGTGTTCTGCCGGGTCGTGGCGGGCGGCCGTCTGGCGCCGGGCGACCTGGTCGAACTCGACGAGGCTGGACCCCGCCCGTGAATCCGCGGCGGTACGAAGACGCCCTCGAGGTCATGCTCGGCGCCGCCACACCCGTGCCGACGGAGACCATTTCTGCGGGCGAGACGCTCGGCCGGGTCCTGTCTGCGGACGTGCTCGTGCCCCATGACACCCCTGATCTGCCCCGCAGCGCCATGGACGGATTCGCCGTGGGCGCCATCGACCGCGAAGCCTTCCGGATCGTCGGCGAGGTGGCGGCCGGCGCCTTGCCGTCGTTCACGGTGGCCCGCGACGAGGCAGCCGCCGTCATGACCGGGGCGGTGATTCCCGAGGGCGCCTGCGCCGTGGTCATGGTCGAACGTTGCCGGCGTGACGGGCCCGTTGTTCACGTCGACGGTGAGATTCGCGACGGCGACCTGATCAACCACATCGGCAGCGAGGCCAAATGCGGCGATCGGCTGGCGGCCGCCGGCGACGTCGTGGGCGGAGCGCTGTACCCGGCCCTCCACTGCGCCGGCGTGGCCAAGGTCCAGGTCCACCGCCGGCCGCGCCTCGGCATGCTCGTGACCGGCGACGAGGTCCGCGGCGTGGAAGAGGGCGCCGCCGCGGGCCAGGTCTTCGACACCAACAGCTTCACCGTGGCGGCCCTGGCTCGCGGGCTAGGCTGCGACGTCGAGATCGCACCCCGACTTTCCGACGACGAGGCCGGCATCGACGCCGCCATGGCGAATCTGGCCGACCGCTGCGACGTGGTCGTCACCAGCGGCGGCGTCTCGGTGGGGCGCTACGACTTCGTCGGCAAGATCGTCCGCGCCCGCCCCGACGACCTGCTCCTGGCCGGCACCCTCGTCAAACCCGGCCGACCGCTGCACGTGGCGCGCCTGTCCGCCGAAACGCTGCTCTTCGCCATGCCCGGCTACCCGGCATCGCTGCTGACCAACGCCTACATCTACCTCGCGCCGGTACTGCGCCGGCTCGCCGGCCGCCGCCGCGTCCACACCCGCTGGTTGAATGCGACCCTGGGCGACACCATGCGCTACGGCGGCGACTGCCGCTCCTTCCACCGCGCGCGCCTCGATCTCGAGGACGGCGCCTGGATCGCCCGCAGCCCGGGATCGCACCTGGCCTCGCACTTCCTCAACTTCGGCCGGGTCGACGGGCTGGTGCGCATGCCCGACGACGAACACGGCCCCGCCCTCTCCGCCGGCGCCGACGTCCCCGTGCTGCATCTCGAACTGGAGCGCTCGTGAACGCCGTCGCCTTCGTGGCCTGGTCGGGCACGGGCAAGACCACGCTCATCGAGTCGCTGATCACCCTGGCTGCGGCCGACGGAATCGCCGTTGGCGCGGTGAAGCACGACGCTCATCGCTTCGAGATCGATCAGCCGGGCAAGGACAGTCACCGCTTCACCGCCGCCGGTTCGGCGGCCACGCTCCTGGCGTCGGACGACAAGCTGGCGTTCGTGCGCCGCCACACCGATTGCCCGCCTGTCGAGGAGCTCATCCAGCGCTATCTTGGAGATCTGGAACTGGTCCTGGTGGAGGGCTGGCGCCATAGCGCGCTGCCCCGCATCGAGGTCCACCGGCCGGAACTCGGCCGCCCGCTGATCTGCCGTGCCCCTGGCCGGCACGACCCGCACCTCATCGCCGTGGCCAGCAACGGCGCCCTGGACGTGGACGTGCCGGTGCTCGATCTCGACGATCCGGCGGCCGTTTTCGCCTTCCTGCGCGAGAGGATCCTGCAAACGTGACACCGCCGTCCTCCCCGCTGCCCACGCTCAACGACGGCCACCACCGCCGCATCAACTACCTGCGTCTGTCCATCACCGACCGCTGCGACCTGCGCTGCCAGTACTGCATGCCCGCCGAGGGCGCGCCCACCGCCCCCCGTGAGGATCGACTCACGGACGACGAGTTGCTCGCCGTGGCCCGGGTGGCCGTGGAACTCGGAATCCGCAAGATCCGCGTCACCGGCGGCGAACCCCTCGTGCACCCCGACCCCGTCGGACTGCTGAGCGCCCTGCGCCGGCTGCCCGAGCTGGAGCGCCTGGTCCTGACCACCAACGGCGTACGCCTCGCGCCGTATGCCGAGGCCCTGCGCGCAGCCGGCGTGGAGGGCGTGAACGTGAGCATCGATTCCTTGCAGCCCGACCGTTACCGCGACATCACCCGCGGCGGCGATCTCACCCGCTGTCGCGCCGGCATCGATGCGGCGCTGGCCGCCGGATTCCACGTGAAACTGAACGTGGTGGTAATGGGTGGCGTGAACGACGACGAGGTGCTCGACTTCGCGGCGCTGGCCCAGGACCTGCCGCTCACCGTCCGCTTCATCGAGTTCATGCCCACCGGTCCGGCGCGCAACGGCGCGCGCACCGTCCCGTCGGACGAACTGCTCTCCCGCATCGGCACCGTCCGGCCCCTCACCCCTGTCCCTCACGAGCCCGGCGGCCGCCTCTCCGGACCGGCCCGCAACTTCCGCTGGCCGGACGCCCGGGGCATGGTCGGCGTCATATCGCCGGTGAGCCAGCACTTCTGCGCCTCGTGCAACCGCATCCGCGTGGGCGCCGACGGCACGGCCCGCGGCTGCCTCTTCGTCCGCGAGCCGGTCGACCTGAAACGGTGGCTACGGTCCGGCGACCTCGACGGCCTGGCCGCGGCGTTGCGCGGCATCGTGGGGACCAAGCCCGAGCAGCACGACCTGGCAGGCGACGGCGGCCGACGCGACGACGATCCCCTGTCCATGTCGCAGCTGGGCGGGTGACGCCATGGGTGCGCCCCTGCCTCCGGTGACGGGCGTCGTGCTCGCCGGCGGCGACTCGCGCCGCATGGGCCGCGACAAGGTCCACCTCCTGCTCGAGATCGTTCACCAGCGATTGGCGCCGCTGTGCGCGGCGATGATCGTGGTCACGCGCCCCGAGCGTTGCGACGAGGTACGCGACTTCGCCCCCGCGGGCTGCAAGATCGTCGGCGACGTGGTGGCGGGCCGCGGCCCCCTCGTCGGCATCCACGCCGCTCTCGCGACCAGTACGACCGAGCGCATCTTCGTCGCCGCGGTGGACATGCCGTGGCTGACGCCCGCCCTGGTCTCCGCCATGATCGCCAACGCCGCCGGCGACGTGTCGATCCCGCGGACGGCCAATGGCTGGGAACCCGCCCACGCGCTGTACCACCGTCGCTGCCGGGCGATCATCGAGCAGCAGTTGATTGCCGGACCGGCGCCGGTGGCCAGCATCTTCGCGTCGGTGAAGGTCGACGTCTGGGACGAGGATCGCTGGCGCGCGTTCGACCCCGACGGACGCTCGTTCGGCAACCTCAACACGCCCGGGGATCTGGCCGCCTGGATGTCGGACGAATCGACGTCGATGTCTCGGTCACCGCGCCGATGGCAAGGGTGAGATCATCGTTGGGGTCCGGTCCGGAATGCGTGCCGCGGCATCGGCGTAGGATTGGCGACTTCACGTAACCTGCCATATATCATGACCTTGCCCCAGACGGAAGGTCGATGCATGGTCCAGGATGGCTTCGCTGCCATGAAGAAGGTTCTCCTGGGCGCCCTGGAGATCCCGCCCGACGAACGCGCCGGATTCCTGACCCGGGTCTGTCGGAACGACGTCGAACTGCGCCGAGACGTCGAGGACAAGCTGGCGCTCGCGGATCGCGACCCGTCGCTGCTCGCGACCTGGGGACTCCAGCTGGCGGCCGCCTCGGGCGCCGCCACCGTTGCCGACTCCACCGCTGCCGACGAGAACCTGAATCGACTGGTGTCGCACTACCGCCTCGAGGCTTTCATCGGCGCCGGGGCCATGGGCCATGTCTATCGGGCCACCGATCTCGCTCTCGGTCGACGCGCGGCCGTCAAGCTGCTGCGCCCGGACGTGGGCGCCGACCAGCGCGAACGCCTGGTCCGCGAGGGGCGTACCGTCGCCCGGCTCACCCACCCGGCCATCGCCCAGTTCTTCGACTCCGGCGTCTGCGAGGGCATCGAATTCCTGGCCATGGAACTGGTGGACGGGGAATCGCTGAACGACCGCCTCGCTCGCGGCCCCCTCGAAGCCGCCGACGCCCTGGACATCACCGCGGCGATCCTCGAGGCCCTGGTGCACGCCCACGAGGCGGGCTTCCTGCACCGCGATATCAAGCCGGCGAACGTCGTGCTGACCGTCGCCGGCACGCCCAAGCTCCTGGACTTCGGCATCGCCAAGAAGATCGCCAACAGCACCCCCGCCGACCCGGGCGCCGCCACCGTCGCCGCCACCCCCGAACTGACCATGCACGGCACCCTGCTCGGCACCCCGGGCTACATGTCGCCGGAGCAGATCCAGGGACGCCCGCTCGACGCGCGCACCGACATCTTCGCCATGGGCGCCGTCCTCCACGAGATGCTGGCCGGCGAACCCGCGTTTCCCGGCGCCACCTGGCGCGACCGTCTCGAAGCCACCCGGACGCGTGAGATTTCGCCCATCGGCCGGGACGACCTGCCCGCCGACATCTCGGTGATCCTGAGCCGGGCGCTGGCTCGCGATCCCGACGCGCGCTACCCCACCGCGGCCGCGTTCCTCTCCGAGTTGCGGCGCCTGATGACCGACCAGACCGTGTCGTTGCTCCCCAATACCCTGGCCGTTCTCGATCCCGCCAACCTGCAGGGCGCGCCGGACGACGACTGGATAGGCACCGGCGTGGCCGAGAGCCTGAACGTCGATCTCCGACGCGCGCGCGGCCTCGAACTCGTGCCGCGCGATCGAGTCGTCAAGGCTCGGCGTGACCTCGACGATGGCGAGCGCCAGGTCGACCCGGTTGCCCTCGGTCTGACGCTGAGTTGCCGCTGGGTCCTCGCCGGTTCATTCCAGCGAGCCGGCGATGCGTTGCGCCTGTCCGTCCGGCTGGTGGATGTCTCCACCGGGCAGGACCTCTGGTCCGAGAAGGTCGACGGGTCCATGGACGATCTGTTCTCGATCCACGATCGCCTGGCCAAGCTCATCGCCGAGAGCCTGAGCGCCATCCTGCCCGAGGACATCGAGCGCCGCGCCGTGCCCGATCTCGACGTGTTCGAGCACTACGTCCGCGCGCGCGGCCTCATCCTCACCTGGGAACGCGGCGGCATGGAGCAGGCCCTGGAGCACCTCGAACGCGCCCTGGATCTCGACCCCCGCTACGCCCCCGCCCTGGCCTGGATGGCGGGTTATCATGCGCCAGGACGCTGGCATATATCGGGAGACGCTCGATCGGCGCGAACTGCCCTGGAGTTCGCCGACCGCGCCGTGGCCGCCGACCCGACGGTGGGCGATGGGCACATGTATCGCGGCTACGCGCTGTGGCGGCTCGAGGATCTGGACGCCGCCGTAGCGGCCTTGAAGAGTTCGGTGGAGGTCGACGAGACCTGCTATCTGGGCTGGTATTTCCTCGGCTGCTGCCTCAGTGACCGCGGCGACTGGCCCGAGGCCATCGACGCCCTCCAGCAGGGACTCGCCATCGAGCCGAATGCTCCGTGGTTGATCGGATGCATCGCCAACGCTCTGCTAGCCGTGGGCGACGTCCAGTCGGCCCTGTGGTCGACCACCCGGGCCGTCGAAGTGGAGCGCGGCCCCGCCGGCTTCGCCTGGTCCGGCGCCGGCATCTTCCACGCCGAGGTCCTGCGACGCTCGGGGCGCCTCGAGGAATCCCGGGAAACCAGTCTATCCACCCTCCACTTCATCGAATCCACCGACGGATTCAACCGGAGCCCGTTCCGGCCCCTGACCCTCGCCGTTCTCGGTCGCGTGCTGCTCGACCTGGACGATCTGGACGGGGCCCGGGTCGCCTTCGATCAGGGCGCGACAGTGGTCCGCGAACAACCTGCGCCTCCCCTGTCCGGCCATGCCCTGGTGCAATGCCTGGCCGGCCTGACCCGCTGCGGCGCCGGGCCCGAGCCGTACGAGACCGGGCGCGAACTCATGGAAACTCGGCAAGGCTACAGCTTCGCCTGGGGCGGCTACGCGGGAGACAACTACACGCTGTTCGAACTGGCGCGGGCGGCGCAAACTCTGGGTCGAGCCCGCGAGGCGCAGGATCTTCTCGACCGCGCCCGTGCAGCCGGTTCCACCGAATCCTGGGACTGAATCCGATTCCCCGTCACTGCCGCGCGAAGCTCTCCGCGATGACCTGTTCGAACGTGGTCAGATCGTGTGGGTACTCGCTCAGCAAGGGCGCCATGTCGACGGCGAAACCCCGGCGTCCCGACTCCGCGACAAGGCGCAGGAGGCGACCCTGTCCGGGGTGCACGATTCCGATCATGGCCGCCATGATCCGCAGCACCGGAATGGGCACCTGGGTGCGCTTGATGGGTCGGCCGATCACGCCCTCGTACACGTCGATCACATCGTTGAGGGTCAGTTCGGCGGGCCCGCCCACCTCGACCGTCCGGTTCTTCAGTCCCGGTTCGCTCAGGGCGAGCGCGATGAAATGCGCCACGTCCCTCACGGACACGTAGTTGGAAGGCACGTCACCCCGACCGGCGATCATGGCCTTGCCGCCGGAGAACAGGCCCTGCCCCACGTACGTCACGTTGGACTCCATGAACGCGGCGCCGCGAACCACGGTGTAGCTCAGGCCGCTGGCCCGGACGCGCTCCTCGGTGGCGTACTTGATGCGGAAGAAATCGACGGGGTAATCCGGCGTGGAGATGCTGGTCGAGACGTACACGAGGTGCTCCACGCCGGCCTCGCGCACCACGTCGATCAGGCGGCGGTGCCCCTGGTCGTCGACCGCCTGCGTTCCGTTCTTACCGCGACCGGTGAGCGCGTGCGCGGCCGCTATCACCGAGCCGACGCCCAGGCAGGCGCGCTCCATGGAGACGCGGTCGGTGAGGTCCGCGCGAACGATCTCGACACCGCCGTCGGCCAGGTCACCGGCCTGCTCGGGATCGCGGGTCGCTGCGCGCACGGTATGGCCACTCTGCAGCAGGTTCGCGACCACGGCCCGCCCGAGATGACCCGTCGCGCCGATTACCAGCACCGGCTTGTCGTTCATGACGCCTCCTTCGACTGTGTTCCGAACTCGGACAACAGCCAGAGCTTGGCCACCTTCAGGTCGCCGTCCACCGTTCGCTTCGACACGCCGAGCGCATGCGCCACCTCGCGGGCGGTCATGCCCGCGAACACGCGCAGCTCCACGACCTCGGCCATGCGCGCATCGCGGTCGGCGAGCTTGTTCAGCGCGTCATCGAGACTCAACACCTCGAGGATCCGTTCCGGCGCGCCGTCGATCTCGTCGTGGATCGTGACTCTTCTCAGGCCCCCGCCGCGCTTGGCGGCCTGCCGGTCGCGGGCATGGTTGACCAGGATCTGGCGCATGGCCCGGGCGGCGATGCGCTTGAAGTGCGAGCGCCCCTGCCACTGAACCCGCGCGGCGCCCACCAGCTTGACGTAGGCCTCGTTCACCAGGGCCGTGGGCTGGAGGGTGTGCCCCTTCCGTCCCGGGTCCATCATCTTGTGCGCGATCTCCCGCAGCTCGTCGTAGACGCTGGCGTACACGCGGGCGACTGTTTCGGGCGATCGACCGTCCTGTTCCAGGTGAATCAGCAGGGTGGTCAGGTCGTCTGGTTGGCTCATCGAGGTGATATCTCCCCCTTCTCAGGGCCCGATTCTCCAGTCAGATCAATTAAGCGCCGGACCCGTCCGACAGCCACGAAGGCGGTCTCTCACCCGGAAATTGCCCGCGATCCACCATTCCAGTAAATTGTCGCCTCGCTATATTCGTGGTAGAATCGTTCTCCTCTCGGCGCTGGCGACCGGCCCATTCCGGACTGCCACGGCGTCGAGACGGCCGATACGTGGATACGCCCGCCACTTCCTGGAGGAGGACCCACTGATGCCTCGACGATTCGTTCGACCGGCGCTCCTGATCCTGATTTCCTCCATGCTCTTGACGATCTCCGCCCAGGCCGCGGAAGGCCCCGTGGTCTTCCAGGGTCAGGTCGGTTCCGACGATTACACCTGGATCCAGCAGGCCGATGGGACCTTCCGCATCGACCTCGCCGACCACGAGTCCCTGAATGTCACCGGCCAGGCCGACCTGCCGGTCCGCAACCTGTTGCTCCTGATCCCGGTGGACCTTCCGGTGTCCGGCGTGACGGTTGAGGCAGTTCGCACACGACGAGAATCGTTGCCCGGACCGCTGACGGTGGCGGCGCCCCTGGTCGCCGGCAACGGCGAGCTGGTGCCTCAGGGTCATCTCGAACCGCAGGACGGGGTCTTCCCTCCCACGTGGGGCGAGTTCGGAGGCCTGCACACCTGGCGCGGGTATCGTTTGCTCGCGGTCACGGTGCACCCGTTCCGGACCGTCGGCGACGAGATCGAGATCCTCGAGCAGTACCGCATTCGCCCCGTGGTCGACCCGTCCCTGCAGCTGGATCAACCGCTCCAGCGTCAGCGTAAAGTGCTGGGCGAACGCGCGACCCTCGATAAGACGTTGCGCGCCGTGGTGGACAACCTCGCGGCCATCGGCGGCTACGGGCGGCACGACGGCGACATCATGCCGCGCGACGGATCACCGCACCTGCCCACTCCCATGCCGAGCCTCGACGGCACCGGCGTGCGCTACCTGATCGTGACCAGTGCGGAGCTCGCCGGCGAGTTCCAGCGCCTCGCCGACCACCGCACGGCCACCGGCCTACCCGCCGCCGTGGTCACCCGCGAATGGATCGACGCCAATTATCGCCAGGGCATCGACTTCCAGGAGACCATGCGCATGTTCCTCCAGGAAGCCTACGCCAAATGGGGGCTCGAGTACGTGCTCATCGGCGGTGACGTCCAGGTGATTCCCACCCGCACCATCCGCAGCCATTTCTTCCCGTTCGGCGGCCACACCGACGTGCCCACCGACCTCTACTTCGCGGGACTCGACGGCAACTGGGCCGCCGACGGCGACGGCTGGCTGGGCGAACCGTACGTCAGCCTCGCCAATCCCGGCGATGCGGCCGACTTCGCGCCCGACGTCGACGTGGCGCGAGCCCCGGTCCGGAGTGTCGCGGCCGCGCAGAACTTCGTGGACAAGATCCTGGCCTACGAACTCGCGACGCCGGGCGACGACTACACCAACCGGATCATGTTCGTGGCCGAGGTCCTGTTCCCCGACCCGTGGCATCAGGGCGATCCGATCACGCTCGACGGCGCCGAGTACGCCGAGAGGCTCGTCGAGGACGTGATCGACGCGTGCACGGACATGGACATCCTCCGCATGTACGAGACCGCCGACACCTATCCCTACGACGTTCCGCTGACCCGGGCGACGCTGATCGATTCCCTCAACACCGGCCACTACGGCCAGGTCAACCAGTTCGGTCACGGGCACTTCTTCAACATGTCCGTCGGTGATGCCAACTTCACCGTCGCCGACGCGTCGGCCCTGACCAACGGCCCCAACTTCTTCCTGCTCTTCGCGCTCAATTGCGCCTCGGGCGCCTTCGATTTCTCCTGCTTGCTGGAGGCGTTCGTCGAGAACCCGGACGGTGGATCGATCATGTCCGTGGGTGCGGCCCGCGAGGCATTCCCGTCCAACACGTTCGGCTACCAGAGCGTTTTCTACGACCTCATGTCCTGCCAGGGCGACGCGCGAGCCGTGTCGGCGTTCAACGCGGCCAAGCTCGTCTACGTCAACAACACCAACCGCAACACGGTGGATCGCTGGACCCAGCTCAACTCCGTGGTCATCGGCGACCCGGCCACCAGCATCTGGAACGGTCAGCCACGCGTGCCTGAATTGACCCTCCCGATCACCCTGTCCGTCGGCGAGGAACAGTTCGCCGTCCAGGTGAACCACGATGGGTCGCCGGTCGTCGGCGCCGACGTCTGCGTCATGAAGGACGACGAGACCTACGACTGGGGTGTCACCGACGGAACCGGCACCGCCTACCTGACGGTGATTCCGACCACCGGCGGCGTCGTCGACGTCACCGTGTCCGGCGCCAATCTGACCATCACCAGCACGACCATTCCGGTGATGGGCAGCGCCACTTACCTGACCGTGACCGACATCGTCTTCGACGACGCCAGCGGCAACGGCAACGGCGCCCCCGAGGCCGGAGAGATCCTCGAGCTCCACGTCACCTTCGAGGACGTCGGCGGCGCCGGAGCGACCGGCCTCGCCGCCACGCTCACGTCCACGGACACGGACGTGGTGATCCTCGACGGCAGCGCGGTCATGGCCGACGTGGCGCCCGGCGGCACGACCACCACGACGGCGCCGTTCGTGGTGCGCTACCTCGAGAGCACCCGCGACGGCCACCTTTCCAGCCTGCGCGTGGCAGCCACGGGCAACGGCGGCCAGGAATGGGTGAGCGAGGAGAGCTTCAGCGTGCTGGCGCCGGAACCGAGCCTGGATCGTATGGTCATCGACGATGCCACGTACGGAAACGGCAACGGTACTCCCGAGTCCGGGGAACGTCTTGTCATCCGTCCCTACCTCAAGAACTTCGGAGCGGGCCGACTCGACCAGTCGTTGGTCCAGGTTCTGGACGCTCAGCCGGGAGTCACCGTCCACAACGGCTTCGGCACCTACGGACCCCTCGAACTCCTGGAAGAGAATACCTACGCCGGCGGCGAACTGTCGGTCACCCTGGCCGACATCTCGGTCGCCAATGCATGCCGACT
>PIVY01000283.1 GCA_003353795.1 bacterium | reverse complement strand
GCTCGAGGTTCTTGATCTCGCCGCCCGGCTTCGTCCAGTTCTTCTTCTGCCAGTTGAACGCCCATTGCGTGACGCACTGGATCGAGTACTTGGAATCGCAAAGGATGACGACTGTGGCCTTCTTCTCGATCTCCCCCGCGGCGATCAGCAGGGCCTGGTGCAGGGCGTTCAGCTCGGCGGAGTTGTTGGTCCCCTTGGGGTTGTAGAGGCCGTACCAGAGCTCGTCGAGTTTGCCGTCGCGATAGACGGCCAGGCCCGAGGCTGCCTTGCCGGGATTGGGCTCGCACCCGCCGTCGGTGAAGATCTTGGTCTGCACGTCCAGTGCCGCGACCTCGTCAGCAGTGTGAGTTTTCGGGCCCCGGCCGGACTTCTTCTTCGGGGCCGCTTTCGTCTTCTTCAGCGCGGCCTTGCTGCCGCCGCGAAACGCCGACTCGGCTTCTTCCCGGGTCTTGTACGACTTGTACCGGGCGCCGGCAAACCCGTCGATGTGGCGCTTGCAGACATCCCAGTCGGTGAAGATGCCCTTCTGGCGACCTTCCCAGACGACGTAGTACTTCTTGGCCAACGGCTCGCTCCGTCATTGAGTTGGATGGCTCCCATGCGCGGGGACCAATGATAGGCACCGATCGGTCGCCAGTCTAACGGACCAGCGTCATTCTCCCGCGCGACACCTCGCCGCCCAGTTCCAGGCGGGACAGGTAGACACCGCTGGCAACCCCGTTCCCGGCGGCGTTCCGCCCATCCCAGGCCACGCTGTACCGGCCGGCCGGAAGAACCCGGTCGACGAGGGTCGCCACGATTCGGCCTCGGAGGTCGACGACCTGCAGCCGCACGTGCCCCCGGACGGGAGTCGCGAACGAAAGCGTGGTGCGCGGATTGAACGGATTGGGCGTGGCCGGACCCATGGCGAGTGTCGTCGGCGGACCATCCGGACTCGCCGTCTGATGGACGTCCAGGACGGCCGCCGCGCTCTCGTTCCCCACCTGGTCCGTGGCGGTGACCAGGTAGAAGTCGTAGTCGGCGCCCGGCAACACAAGCTGCGGTTCGATGGTCTGATCGATGAGGACCGCGTCGCCGATCTCCGACGATGGCGAGCCGAAGACCGAGAACTGGGCGAAATCCTCGTCCACCGGATCGTCCCAGACCAGCAGCTCCGGAGTGACCAGCTGCAAGCCCGTCGGCACGACTGGCGCCAGGTCATCGAACGAGCTGCCGCTGTCCGGAGGGCTGCAGTACCAGACCGACTCGTCCGCGGTCAGCGACGTGACGCAATAGACCGAGACGACGCTGTCCTGGACCGTGGCGACGGTCACCTGATAGGTGTCCTGCTGCGCGGCGGCGACCGAGGCCACGAATTCCCAGCTGCCGGGCGGCAATTCGGCCCGCGCGGCTCGCACGGTATCCTCGTCCATCTTCCGCCACACGCCGTAGCTCTCGATCGGGCCGTCCAGCTCGTCGGCAAAGTCGAAACCGGATCGCACGAAATGCAGCCGCACCGCTCCACCCTGGTCATCCGGGGCGTCGACGATGGAATCGATCACCGCGGTATCGTAGAGCCACTCCAGCGTCACGTCCTGACACGAAGGACCGGCGCCGAGATCGATGGCGAACAGATGCGCCTGCCACGAGAGGTGGACGCCGCTCGTGACCCGATGCCACGCTCCGTCGGCCGGGATCTCGGCGTACGTGATGTCGTCCGGCGAGGCGGTCACCTCCCAAAGGATCGAATCGGACGGCGCGACCGACAGCCGGACACGCTGCACCGGATACTCCGGATCGCCGAGCGCCAGTGATCGCGCCCGGTTCTGATCGGCCTGGAACGACCTGGTGAACACCTCGCAAAGAACGAGCCCCGCCGCTTCGAATGCGGCGTAGAGATGGTCTCCCTGAACGACGACGTCGAGGCACACGTCGCCGTCGGCCGGATAGGTGCCCAGCAGCACGGGCGCGTCCGGAGTCTCCAGGTCGACAGCATGGACGCCACCGCTCCCTGCCGCCACGAACAGGAGATCGCCGGACCTGGCCAGGCCGTGAGCTTCGCCAACCAGAGGCAGAGAGGTAGCCACAACCGGTGCGGTGGGGTCGACCACGTCGAAGACGTGCAGCGATCCGTCGTCGGAAGCCAGATAGACCACGTCTCCGCACACCAGCACGGCCCGAGACGTACCAGGCGCCGTGGCCGTGGCCACGAGCAACGGGTCCGCCGGATCCCGGATGTCGATCACCGACAGCCCGCCGGCCCCATCGGCCACGTAGGCCAGGTCGCCGGCCAGGGCCACGGCGTGAGCCGAACCCGGCGTCGTGAAGCCGCCCGCCACCACCGGCGCCGACGGATCGGTGACGTCCACTGCCACCAGGCCACCCGTCAAGGCCGCCACGTACAGCACGTCTCCGGCCAGGGCTAGGTCCCGGCTCTCGCCACCCGGCGTACAGACGCCCACCGACGACGGGCTGGCCGGCTCGCCGATATCGACGACCCGCAGGTGCTGGCTGGCGTCGATGACGTACACGTGATCACCGTCGATGAGCGCGCGAGTCGCGAATATCTCATCCTCGAACGAGGCCAGGATCTGAGGCTGCAACGGATTGCCGACATCGACCAGCTGAAGCCCCGCACCCGCATCGGCAACGCACGCCAGGGCGCCGTCGACATCGAGGGCCAGAGCGCTGCCCGGTGTCGGCAGCGTCGAGGCCAGGACGGGGGCGCCGTGCCTCTCGCGCACCTCGAGCACCTGCAAGCCACCCGCGTAGTCGGCGGCCAGCAGATGCTGCCCGAACAGCACGGTGCCCCGTGTGGAGCCCGGCGTGTCGACCGCTTCGAGAAGGACGGGAGCCGTGGGATCGCTGACATCGACGATCTGCACCCCGTCGGCGCAGCTGACATAGGCGATGGCGCCGTCGAGCTGGACATTCCAGCCGGTGGCCGGCAGGACCAGTTCACCGAGCCGGACGGGATTCGCCGGATCGAGGACGTCGATCACCACCAGACCGTCAACGAGGTCGGTGATGCAGGCCAGGTCGCCCTGAACGGCAACTCCGTAGACGACGCTCGACGTGGCCAGGCCACCGACGAGGACGGGTGCCAGCGGGTCGGAGATGTCCACGACCTGCAGCCCTGCTTGACCATCGGCGAGGAATGCGTGATTGCCGGCCGTGACCACCCCGAACGCGGTGCCGGGCGTATCGCCGTAGGCCACGACCACCGGATTGGCGGGGTCGCTCACGTCGAAGACCGCGAGCCCGGCCTCACGGGCGGCGGCGTAGAGATGATCGCCGGCGATGGCGGCCCGCATGAGGGGTTGATCGGCGATGGCGCTGCCAAGCAGAACCGGATTGGCCGGGTCACCGACGTCGATGACCTGCAGGTACCCCGTGTAGTCGGTCACGTAGGCCACCGATCCGTCGACCACCACCCCCCAGGCCGACCCTGGCGTATCGTAGCTGCCGAGCACGGTCGGGTCATGAGGATCGAGGATGTCGAGAATCTGCAGACCGGCCGCACCGTCGGCCAGCAATGCGCGGTGTCCGTCGCAGGCGACGCC
>PIVY01000529.1 GCA_003353795.1 bacterium | reverse complement strand
CGCCACGACGCCGATCCTCAGCTGTCCGTGGAAACCATCGTGCCCTGGCGGGCCGGTGAGATGTTCGAACGCCTGCGCGGTGCGGTCAAGACTCACGGCGCCGCCTATGCCACCACAGTCTTCTGCGCCAACCTCGGCAACGTGGCGCGGTACATGCCACGCCTCGACTTCACCCGCGGTTTCTTCCAGACCGGCGGCTTCACCGTCGACGCCGACCGCTTCTTCAAGTCGCCCACCGAGGCGGCTGAGGCGGCCTGGCAGAGCAACGCCAAGACCGTGGTCCTGGTGGGTCTCGACGACACCTACGCCGAGCAGGCGGTGGAGACCGTGAAACAGATCAAGGCCCGGGGCAAGCAAACCGTCCTACTGGCGGGCATGCCCAAGGCCATCGCCGACGAGCTCAAGGCTGCCGGCTTGAACGACTTCATCCATGCTCGCTGCGACGCCCACCAGGTGCTCAGTGAACTGGCCGCCAGCAAGGGGGTTGCGCTGTGAACCGCATTCCTGATTACACCAAGGTCGACTTGAACCTGCAGGGCGCCGGCCAGGATCCCGCGACGTGGGCCGAGAGCGCCAAGGCCTCGGGCGGTGACCCGGCCACGGCCTGGCGCACCAACGAGCAGATCGAGGTGGCGCCGCTCTACACCGCCGCCGACATCGAGGGTCTGGAGCACGTGGACTACACGGCCGGCATCCCGCCGTTCCTGCGCGGTCCCTACGCCACCATGTACGCCCTGCGCCCGTGGACGGTCCGGCAGTACGCCGGCTTCTCAACGGCCGAGGAAGCCAACGCGTTCTACGGTCGCAACCTGGCCGCCGGTAAGATGGGCCTCTCGGTGGCCTTCAATCTGGAGACGCATC
>PIVY01000528.1 GCA_003353795.1 bacterium | reverse complement strand
CACCGACCTAGGGCGAGGCCACGCGTACGTCGATGGGATACTCGCCGGCCACCGGGACCTCGACCGTGTATTCGAGCCACTCGACATCGTAGATCCAGCCCAGATTGTAGCCGCCACCGGTGTCCGAGCAGTCCTGGATGTCCACGGCCTCGTCGAGGCGGTAACGGGCGCCGAGATTCTCCGCGTCGGTGTCGTGGTAGGCGATGCCTTGCCCGCCGATATCGAAGTCCTCGGCCTCAATCCTGGCCGGGAAGACTGGTGGGCTGCCGTAGAAAGGGGCCTGGCCGCAACCGGCGCCGACGGTGATCTCGACGGCATCGGTGGCGAAGGCGCCGGCGTCGTCGATGGCCTTGGCCAAGATGGTGTAGCAGCCGTCGGCGGCGGAGGCCCAGGTGAAGGTGTACGGCGCGGTCGTGTCTTCGCCGAGATAGGTCGATCCGGCGTAGAATTCCACGGTCGTGACGTCACCGTCGGGGTCGGAAGCCGTCGCGTTGATCGTGATGTCACCGGCCGGCGGGTTATCCGCCGCGGTGGGCGCGGTGATCGTTACCGTCGGCGCCTCATTGGAGGTCTCCTGGTACACCCGCACGTAGTCGATGAGGAACTCCTGGGGCAGGTCGGCGGTGATGCAACTCGGGGACGTGCAGCCGGTGTAGTCGCCGCCGATCGCAGCGTTCAGGATGATGTAGAAATCCTGGTCGAAGGGCGCCAGGGGATTGTCGGGTGCACCGTTGGAATACCACTGCCAGCTGTACTTCACGGAGTAGACCGTCCCGTCCACATACCAGCGGTTCACCTCGGGTGCCCATTCGACGGCGTAGACGTGATACTCGTCGGCGAAATTGGCGCCACCAAGGGAGTAG
>PIVY01000527.1 GCA_003353795.1 bacterium | reverse complement strand
GTAAAACAGGCGCGAGGAGGAGTCCCCGCGCCCGTGTGTGATTGGCGTCTAGCGTAAGCCGGGTGAGGCTTACATCATGCCCATGCCGGGCATACCGCCGGGCATACCGCCAGCCGCCGGGTCGTCCTGCGGGATGTCGGTAATCAGTGCTTCGGTGGTCAGGATCATCGCCGCGATGCTCGCCGCGTTCTCCAACGCCCCCTTGGTCACCTTCGCCGGGTCGATGATACCAGCTTTGATCATGTCGACAAACTTGCCCGTCATCACGTCGTAGCCGATGCTGGTGTTTTTCTTCTTTTTCTGCTCAGCGCCGACTTGCTGCTGGACCACGCCACCGTCCAGACCGGCGTTGCCGACGATGCCACGCAGGGGCATTTCCAGCGCCTTACGCACGATGGTCACGCCTGTGTTCTCGTCGTCGTAGTCCAGCTTCACGCTGTCCAGCGCGTCCATCGCGTTGATCAGCGCCACACCGCCGCCGGGCACGATACCTTCTTCAACTGCCGCACGCGTCGCGCTCAGGGCGTCTTCCACGCGGTGCTTCTTTTCCTTCAGTTCGGTCTCGGTTGCTGCGCCGACGCCGATCACTGCCACGCCGCCGCTCAGTTTCGCGACACGCTCTTGCAGCTTTTCACGGTCGTAGTCGCTGGTCGAGTTCTCGATTTCCACATTGACCTGCTCGACACGCTGCATGATGGCGTCTTCGTCGCCCGCGCCGTCGATGATCGTGGTTTCGCTCTTGTTGCTCACGACCTTGGCCGCGCGCCCCAGATCTTCCAGCGTCACCGAGTCCAGCGTGCGGCCCAGGTCCGCCGTGATCACCGTGCCGCCCGTCAGCGTCGCGAGGTCTTCCAACATGGCCT
>PIVY01000526.1 GCA_003353795.1 bacterium | reverse complement strand
GGAGCTGGCGCAGGCCCCGGGCCGGGCGCCAGGCACGCTGCGTCGCTTCCCGTGGGCGATGGCCGGGGCGTTCGGGCTGCTGCATGGCTTTGGCTTCGCGGGCGCGCTGGCCGAGGTCGGCCTCCCGAACGGCGAGATCCCCCTCGCGCTGTTCGCGTTCAACGTCGGCATCGAGCTGGGCCAGCTCGCCTTCATCGGACTCGTGCTTGCAGCGTGGCGGCTCGTGGCTCGCGTTCAGGTCCCGCTGCCGCGCTGGTCCAGCGCCCTTCCCGCCTACGGCATCGGCTGCCTGGCAGCCTACTGGTGCATCGAACGGGCCGCTGGCTTGATTCCGTGACGGGTGGCGCGGTGGAGTTGCAGCATGAGAACACCGCCGGTAAGAGCGGGTCGTTTGACTAGAGTACGACGCTACCGAGCAACTCGGCCTGGTGGCGGGCACCGGCTGCGAGAACATTCTCTTCACTTGTCGGAGCATAAGTCTTGAAGAAGCTCTTCTACGCCGTCACTGCCATGGTCGTGCTGATCGGCGCGGCCGCCGCTGTGGTACTCAACGTGCCCGCCGCCCAGGACGCGGTCTTCAAGCGCGCTGCGACCGCTGTTCTGGGACAGACGCCCGAACCTCTGGACGGCATGCGCGTCATCGTCTGCGGGAGCGCGTCGCCGCTCGGCAGGGATCTAGACCGTGCCCAGGCCTGTATCGCCGTGGTCACCAACGAGCACTTCTTTCTGTTCGACGTCGGCGCGCGCTCACCGCTCAGGATGGCCCAGGCCCGGCTACCCATGGCGCGCATCAACGGCGTATTCCTCACCCACTTCCACTCGGATCACATCGCCGCGCTGCCGGACGTGAACCTGGCCTCATGGG
>PIVY01000525.1 GCA_003353795.1 bacterium | reverse complement strand
GGTGGGCCGGTGTTGTGGGTCGAGGCTCCTGGGGTGGGGGCTCCCTAGAAGGGGATGAAGTTGCAATAGTGCGCTGGCTGCGAGCCAAAGCCGCGTGGCGGGCCACTGATTTCAGCCTGCACAGACGCCCGATGCGCGTTGACCCAGGTGCGAATCGGATTCAACTCCGAGCTGAGGCTTCCGGTGTAGGGCAGGAGGAGGGCTTCCATGCGGTCGATCTCGGCCAGCAGCTCGGTCTCGTCGTAGACCGTATCCATCAGCAGCTGCAGCCGCGCGAGGTATTGGCTCTTGGTGCTGGGGATCTCGTAGAGGCGACGCGGCAGCGCGGCGCGTGGGACGATGGCGTCCGCGTGGGTCCCATCGCCGCCACGCAGGAAGTTGCCGCGACCGAAGGTGTCGTCGATGCCCCAGGGAATGAAGCGCATCAGGCCGTCGGACGGGTCGATGTAGAACCAGAAGTTGTTCTGATCATCCGCGTAGCCGTCCCAGTGGCCGATCATGCCCTCGCCGGCCCAGAAGGTCAGGAAGTCGTCCACGTCCACCACCGCCTGGATGGCGGCGAGACGGGCGGCATCCGAGAGGCCCGCGGTCTCGACGGCGTCGGTCAGGGCGGCGATCTCGACCGTGTTCCTGGCGATCGGGTCGCCGGGCTCCTTCACCTCGATCGTGTTCTCCCAATCTCCCGTCCAGAAATCCGAGAGCGTGCCCTCGAAGAGGCGACCCTGATCCGTGTCGCTTCCGAAGTTCCTGCGCAAGAAGGGGTCCTTGATGCTCTCGACGTGGCTGTAGATCTGATCGACCACGGTATTCTCGACCGGGCCGTCGACCGTGGTCACCGTGACGTGGGCAAAGTTGCAGCGCGAGGC
>PIVY01000524.1 GCA_003353795.1 bacterium | reverse complement strand
GCAGCTTCGTGCCCGCCGATCTGGGCGACTTCCAGCGAACCGGCGGGATCGTGCAGATCTACGGCACGCTTGAACTCACAGGCCAGACGCTGGACCTGGACGACTACGGCGGCGACTGGACGCTACGGAGTGGCGGCCGGATCAACGGCGGCCGCATCGAGAGCGCCAGCGACGCGGTGCTTTGGTACACCGGCAGTATGACCCTGGACGGTGTGGAGTTGTGGACGGACCTGAACTATGTAGGCGACGGCGTCACGGTGAGCGTGCTCAACGGCCTAACGCTGGGCAACGGGGCCACCGTGGCTCTGTACAGCCACAACGCTCCATCGACGCTCCGGTTCGATGGCTCGGGCCAGCAGGTGCTCGGCGGGGACGGCCGCGTGACATTCTCCGGCTACGGCGAAGCGAACAGCGCCACTGTCGCCCCGGGCTCGGGCGCGACCCTGCTGATCGAGAGAGGGATCACGATCGAGACCGCCGGGCACACCGGCAGAGTCCTGGGCGCTTCAACGATCAACCGCGGGACGCTGCGCGGCAACCCTTCCTCCCGGTACGGCCTGTTCTTCTACGGGATCAACGAGGGCGCGATCGAGGCGGTCGACGGCGGCATCTTCACGATGAGCAACAACGTCAACCCCGCCGGCGGGACGATCACCGCCACCAACGGCGGGCGGCTGGTGCTGCAGGGCGAGTCGTGGCTCAACGAGGGGCTGATCACCACGACCGACTCGACCGTGGACCTCCACGGCAGCTTCGTGCCCGCCGATCTGGGCGACTTCCAGCGAACCGGCGGGATCGTGCAGATCTACGGCACGCTTGAACTCACAGGCCAGACGCTGGACCTGGACGACTACGGCGGCGACTGG
>PIVY01000523.1 GCA_003353795.1 bacterium | reverse complement strand
TGATCGTGGTCACGCGCCCCGAGCGGTGCGACGAGGTGCGCAGCTTCGCCCCCGCGGGCTGCAAGATCGTCGGCGACGTGGTGGCGGGCCGCGGCCCCCTCGTCGGCGTCCACGCCGCTCTCACAGCCAGCACGACCGAACGCATCTTCGTCGCCGCGGTGGACATGCCGTGGCTGTCGCCCGCCCTCATCTCCGCCATGATTGCCGCCGCCGCTGGCGACGTATCGATCCCGCGGACGGCCGACGGCTGGGAGCCCGCCCACGCCCTGTACCACCGTCGCTGCCTGCCGATCATCGAGCGGCAGTTGACCGGCGGACCGGCACCGGTGGCCAGCATCTTCGCGTCGGTGAAGGTCGACGTCTGGGACGAGGACCGATGGCGCGGGTTCGACCCCGACGGGCGGTCGTTCGGCAACCTCAACACGCCCGAGGATCTGGCCGCGTGGATGTCGGAAGAGTCTGACTGAAACAGAAACGGGCCGCCCCCACGAAGGAAGGCGGCCCGTCTTCTCGCCGATCGGTCGCTACTTCAGCAGCACCATCTTGCGCACCTCCTGATGCCCGCCGGCCTCGAACCGGTAGAAGTAGGCACCCGAGGATACGCCGCTGCCGCTGTCGTTGCGGCCGTGCCAGACCACGTCGTGCACGCCGGCCGCACGAACCTCGTCGACCAGCGTGGTGACCAGTCGGCCGTCGATCCCGTAGATCGACAGGCGCACCGTGGCCGCCTCGGGCAACGAGAAACGGATCGTGGTGGCCGGATTGAACGGGTTGGGGAAGTTCCCCATGAGCGCGTAGGCTCCCGGCACGGCGACGCCGGTGGCCACGGTCTCGATCACCACGTCGACAGTCGAACCGTCGGCGCCG
>PIVY01000522.1 GCA_003353795.1 bacterium | reverse complement strand
AACCGGCGCCGGTCCTGCACACCATGATCCCTCCGCCGCACGACACCGACTACGATCTCAAGGGCACGGCGCCCGGTCCGGCGGTGCTGTCGCCCGACGGCACCATGCTGGCATTCACCGCCGTTGACGGCGCCGGCACGACGCTGCTCTACCTACGCCACCTGGACAAGGGCGAATCGGTGGGCCTGTCCGGCACCGAGAATGCCGCGTATCCATTCTGGTCGGCGGACGGCAAGTACATCGGATTCTTCGACATCCTCGGCTCGAAACTCCGCAAAGTGGCCGTTGCGGGGGGGCCGCCGGTCACGCTGTGCGCCGCGCCCAACGGGAAGGGGGGATCCTGGAACGCCGACGGCGACATCGTCTTTGCTCCGGAGCACGACAACACGATCCACCGGGTGCCGGCCATCGGCGGCGAGCCCGTCTCCATTACCACCATCGACGACGCCCACGACTCCCACCGCCATCCACGGTTCCTGCCCGACGGCAAGACGTTCCTCTTCACCGCGCGGACGTCGGGCGGAGGCGAGAACAACGATGTGTTCGTCGCGTCGCTGGACACGACCATCGCGCCGCGGCTCATCACCGAGACCCAGGCCAATGCCGACTACGTCGATGGCCATCTCTTGACCGTCCGCGAGGGTGTCCTCATGGCGACCCCCTTCGCGCCGGACCAGGACCGAGTGACCGAGGGCGGCACCCCGCTGGTGGAGAACGTGCTCATGTTGACCGGGGCGGCCGCCGCCGTGTTCGGTCCGTCCAGCACCGGCATGATGGTCTTCCAGACCGGAGCCTCGGCCGAGGCTGGCCGCGTGCTGTCCTGGACCGACATCGACAACGGCGCCTTGCAGGCCGTCGGCGAACCGG
>PIVY01000521.1 GCA_003353795.1 bacterium | reverse complement strand
ACACCTACTACAAGTGTCTCCAGCATGAGGAAATGGAAAACTTGGTTCAGTACAACCAAGTGGCTACTTCACAACTATTTGCTGGAAAGTCCACTTTTGTGAACAACATGTTGTTTTTTTAGACCCTGCTGTGGACTTGCCTGCCTCCTCACTGCATTATATGCAGACTGCAGCCCCGTTACTAGCATACCATATTGTTAGGCTATATTAGTCCTTGCATAAGATCAAAAGTGACTGATCCATGGACACTGGTGGTACCACTGGGACCCCATACAGAGGGTTAACCCCCTAAAAACGGCATATGCCGTTGGCGGCCCTGGAAGGGTTAAAGGGGGGGGGGTAATTTAAAAAATAGTGTATAAAGCCATGAAATCATCAAAACCTGCACTGGGACTCTGAATATGCTCCAAAAATGGTACCTTGGGTGTCCTCCATTTCCAACTTTAACCCTTTGTCTGCCAGAGATTCTGGAAAAAGAGCCCCGAATAGGGGGTCCCAAATTAAAAGGTCATTTTCTCAGGAACCGCTTGGTGAAAAATTAATCGGTTTCGATTTTTGGAAAGGTAATTAAAAGTAGGCTCGTTCAAAGTGACAATTTCAGAGCGATCTGACCACTGCTTCGTGGTGAAAATTGGCCTCAAAGTAAACATTTCATCTGAAAATACCAACATTTTTAGGTTGGACCTAATTCACGCACTGTTCGTGTCAGGAAATATGCAGGTTACCCTCTATATTTCTATTGTTGATGACACCTACTACAAGTGTCTCCAGCATGAGGAAATGGAAAACTTGGTTCAGTACAACCAAGTGGCTACTTCACAACTATTTGCTGGAAAGTCCACTTTTGTGAACAACATGTTGTTTTTT
>PIVY01000520.1 GCA_003353795.1 bacterium | reverse complement strand
AAAGCGTGCAGTTGCTTGTAGCCGCCGATCTGAAACTCGTTGGCGAGCACGGAACGGCTGGTGACCGAGTCCTCTGCCAGGTAGATGGGAATCTCGGCCCGGCGCTCGTCGTCGGTGGTGTCGTGATCTTCGCGGATCTGGTAGGCCCCGCTGGCTGACGGCAGGATGTCGGCCAGGATGCGTTCCATGTCCACGACCAGGACCTCGCGCTCCTCGATGTTCAGCGAACCGGTGAACTTGCTGTGCACTTCGGCGAGGAACGGGCTGAGCGGACTGATCGAGTCCCAGTTTATCCGGTGGATGCGGTTGACCCCGTCGACCAGGAAGCCGGTCGTGACCTCGTTGAACTCGAGGACCAGCACGATCCGGGTCTCGATGAGCTCTCGGGCGGCCGCCACATCGACGTCCGATTCTTCACCCGCGGCCGCTTCGGCCGCTAGCTCGGGGCGCGGCACGGCCGCCAGGACAGTCTCGACCGCTTCGTTCTCGGGGCGCGACAGGACATCGGTGTCCGCGGGATGGATCTCCAGTTCCTTGCCCAGATCCACCAGCGTGATGACGCCGTCGCGGTAGTTGTACGTGCCGATCACGGCGGGGTGGGCCAGCTGGATCTCGGTCACCTGGTCGGTGGCGAACTGCTCGATGGCCTGGACCTTGAGCACGTTCACGCCGAAGCCCTGGCCGTCGAGCTCGAACTCGAGGACCTCGACCTCATTGGTGCCGGATTCGAGGAGGATGCCGCCGTTCTCATTCATCTGTTCGTCCAATCGCAAGCCCGCGGTCAACCCACGAGGTGAAGTCGTTGCAGCACCGTCTCGATGATGTAGCCCTCTTCAGCGCCGAGATTGTCGAACTCGATGCCGACGCG
>PIVY01000519.1 GCA_003353795.1 bacterium | reverse complement strand
CCTGACACGCCACGACGTAGATCTTGGCATCGACTCGCTGAGGTCTGCCGGCCCGGTCGAAATACTCGGCCAAAATGACGCGGCCCGAGGCATCACTCACGAGGCGGCTGACCATGGAATCAGGACGAATCCCACAGCGACCTGTCGCAACGGCGTGATCGAGCAGTGCGGCCCGCGAACTCCCCTTGGCGCCGGTCGCGCAACCGAAGCTGCCACAGTAGCCGGAGTAGCTGCAGCCGCCGCGTCCCATGGCCGGCGCGGGCAAGATGGCTCGCGGTGTCGGGACGGCATGATGGCCGAGCGCGCCGCAGGCTCGATCGATCAATCCCGCGAGTGCATGCTCTCGAGTGGGAGGATGCGGGAAGCCTGGTTGGCTGCGGGGTTCGAGGTGGGGATGCGGCACCACGAGACCCGATACGCCGACCTCTCTTTCCACCTTGTCGTAGTAGGGCTCGGAGTCGGCATAGGTGACTGGCCAGTCGACGATATTGGCGCCGGCAATTGGGCCGAAGGTCGAGCGAAGCCGGAAGTCCACCGGCCGCTGCCGGTGGAAGAAGCCACTCATGAAGTTGCTCGAGCCGCCCACACAGTTGCCATTCCACAGGTTGACGCCCGATCGATAGGTCGAGCGAGCGCTCCATCCCCCATCGGCCGCCTCCCTCTCGACCACGTGAGGCTCCTCGCGCAAGTCGGGGCGGTATTGGCTTCGGCGACAACAGGCGATTTCGTCCTTGAAGAAATCAGCGTCCTTCAGCCAGGGTCCCTTCTCCAGCACGACCACCGAATAGCCGGCGCGCGCCAGCGTCCAGGCCACCGGGCCACCCCCTGCACCACTGCCAATCACACAGACGTCGAAGTCGAGGTTCGTCAC
>PIVY01000518.1 GCA_003353795.1 bacterium | reverse complement strand
TACGCCTTCGTCGATGAGGACCGAGTCGGCCTCGTCGATGATCGCGTAGTTAAGGTCCCGCTGGACGATTCGATCGGTTCCGCTCTGGTCACCCTCGGCGATGTGCGCCAGCAACGCCGACGACAGGCCCTTGAGGCGTCCCATCGCCAGGCGATCTCTCAGGTAGTCGGCGGTCACTTCCTTGTTGGTGCAGTACGTGATGTCGGAGTTGTAGGCGTCTCGCCGATCCGGCGGGGGCGTTTCCTGGTCGATCGGCTTTACCCTCAGCCCGCAGAATTTGTAGATCGGGCCCATCTCCTCGGCGTCTCGCTTGGCCAGGTAATCGTTGACCGTGATCACGTGGCAGCCCTTGCCGCACCATCCGGCGACTGTCGCCGGCATTGTCGCCGACAAGGTCTTGCCCTCGCCTGTGGCCATCTCGACGATCGATCCTGCGTACAGGGCCAGTGCCCCTGCGACCTGGACCTTGTAGGCCTTCAGCCCGATCTGCCTGAACGCCACCTCCCTCACCAGCGCGAACGATTTGAGCAGGTCGGCCTGGGTGTTGCGTCCCAGGCGGAACATGTCGTGGAACTCGCCGGCCGCCTCGCGCAGCTTCGCCGCGGTCAGCTTGGAATAGAGCTTCTCGTAGCCCAGGACCACTTCGGCCTGGCGCAGAAATCGCGCCGTTCGCGGCAGCAGCTTCTGGGCCATGCCTGCGGCGGCGTCCCACGCAGCATCGAGACCTCGGGGCAGTTGGCGGCCTCCGGTTCGCTGTGCGAGCATTCGCCAAGTTGTGCTGGCCGGCTGGGTCAATCGGATCCTCGGGTCATTGTTTTTTCTGCAGCAGTTGGAGTAGCGCTCGCCACCACTGGGCGACCAGCGGTTTTGAC
>PIVY01000517.1 GCA_003353795.1 bacterium | reverse complement strand
CTCGAGCTGGTGCCGGTCGGTGACGTCGATGAACGTCCCGGCGAAGACCTCGTTGCCGTCGGCATCCCTGGTGGCCAGGGCGATCATCCAGACCTCGACCGTCGAGCCGTCCCGCCGCCGAGCGGTGAATTCCTGCGAAACCCGGCCGGTGCTGCGCATCTTGGCGAGGATCCGCTCGCCCATGCCAGTATCGGCCAGTCGCGAGCGGATGTTGGTGCCAATGGCGGATTCGAGGTCCTCGAGACCCCACATCTCGAGGGCGGCCTGGTTGGCGTAGATGAGGTCACCAGCCGAATCGATGATGTCGAATCCGCAGGCCGAACTCTCTATGGCATCGCTGCGCAAGCGTAGCTCGGCCGCCGCCAGACGCTGCTCGGTAACGTCGCGGGCGGTGGCGAACAGCTCGCTGGCCTCCAGGAACGGGATCGTGTTCCAGGACAGCCAGCGATAGGAGCCATCCCGGCAGCGGTAGCGATTGACGTAATTCTCCAGGGTCTGCCCCGCGTCGAGTCGCGCCGCCGCCCCGAGGTTGATCTCGCGCTCGGATGGATGCACGAAGTCGAACCAGTTCTTGCCGATCATTTCCTCCGGCGTCCACCCCAGCACGCTTGCGCAGGCAGGATTGACCTGCAAGTAGGTGCCGTGGTTGTCCGTGACGCTGAGCAGATCGCCGGAATGCTCAAAGACTCGGTCGCGTTCGACCTCGGCTTGCTTGCGCGAATCGAGGTCGATGGTCACGCCGGCCATGCTGATCGGCCGGCCGTCTTCGCCGTAATGGTAGCGGCCGGCACCACCGAGCCAGTGGATGCTCCCGTCCGGCCACTGGGTCCGGAACTCGACCTCCAGCATCTCACCGGATTCCTCGGCTTGCTT
>PIVY01000124.1 GCA_003353795.1 bacterium | reverse complement strand
TGCCCAATCAGGGGCAGGTGCCCGTTGCCCCGAAGAGTCTCGACCTGGACGCCACCCTCGCGTCCGGCGAGTACCGAGTCGATCCGGCCGGCCACCGCCCAGGCCTGTCGCCAGCGGTCCGGGCGATCAGGCTGGTCGCGGAGCGCCATGCTGCCGGAATCCTCGACGACCACGGCCACCAAGGCCGGCTCCTGCACCGATTCGAGATGGATCAGGAGCGGCCGCGCAATGGCCACGAGCGCCAGCACATAGGCTGCCGTCCGCAGACCGACGAGCCAGCGCCGGGCCGTCGGAGGCGGCTCGGGGACTGTTCGGGCATAGGTACGCCGCGCCCACGCCCAGCAAGCCACCGCTGCGATCAGCAGCAGGGGCCAGGCCCAGCCCGGAATCAGCCATTGCAGGTCCACGTCCGCTCCCTGTCAGCCCGTGACGGATATGCAGCGGCGGTCGCGACCGGAGCCGGCGACCGCCGCCGCAGGAGGCATCGATGCTCTACGTCCGGATCAACCCTCGAGTTCCTCCTCGATGACGACCTGCGCCGCAGCCAACCGGGCGATCGGCACCCGGAAGGGAGAGCAGCTCACGTAGTCGAGGCCAACCTTGTGGCAGAAGGCGCTGGACGACGGATCGCCGCCGTGCTCGCCGCAGATACCCAGGTGCAGCTTCGGGTTCGCCGCGCGGCCCTTCTTGGCCGCCATCTCCACCAGCTGCCCCACGCCCGTCTGATCCAGCTGCTGGAACGGGTCCGTCGGCAGGATGCCCTGGCCGAGGTAGACGGGCAGGAAGGTGTTGATGTCGTCACGGCTGTAGCCGTAGGTCATCTGGGTCAGGTCGTTGGTGCCGAAGCTGAAGAAGTCGGCGTACTCGGCCACCAGGTCGGCCGTGAGCGCCGCCCGCGGGATCTCGATCATGGTGCCCACGAGATAGTCGACCTCGGCGCCCTGCTCCTTCATGACCCGCTCGGCCGTCGCAACGCTGAGGACCCGGAGATCCGCAAGTTCGCGCGTGGCGCCCACCAGGGGGATCATGATCTCGGGATGCACGTCGACGCCCTTGGCCTTGACGACCAGCGCGGCGCCGATGATGGCCTCCACCTGGACCTCGTAGATCTCGGGGTAGGTCAAGCCCAGGCGGCAACCGCGGTGGCCGAGCATGGGATTCAGTTCGTGCAGCGCCTCGATCTTGCGCTCGATGTGGTCGACCGACACGTCCAGATCGCCGGCGAGCTGGTCGATCTCCTTCTTACCCTGGGGCAGGAACTCGTGCAGCGGCGGATCCAGCAGGCGGACCGTCACCGGCAGCCCATTCATGGCCTCGAAGATGCCCTCGAAGTCCTCCTGCTGCAGCGGCCGGATGTGGTCCAGCGCGGCGCGGCGGCCGGCCTCGTCGTCGGCCAGGATCATCTGGCGCATGCGCCGGATGCGGTCCTCGCCGAAGAACATGTGCTCGGTGCGGCAGAGGCCGATGCCCTGGGCGCCGAACTCGCGCGCCTGACGGGCGTCGTGGGGCGTGTCGGCATTGGTGCGCACCTTGAGGCGCCGGATGCCGTCGGCCCAGCCCATGACCTTGGCCAGGTTGGGATCGTCCATGTGCGGCGGCACCAGGGCCGGCGCGCCGGCGATCACCGCGCCGGTGGTGCCGTTGAGGGTCAGGACGTCGCCTTCACCGAAGAGGCGGCCATCGATGGTCAGGGTCTTGGCAGCGGCGTCGACGACGGCCTCGCCGCAACCGGCCACGCAGGGCTTGCCCATGCCGCGGGCCACCACGGCCGCATGGCTGGTCATGCCGCCGCGGCTGGTGAGGATACCCTGAGCCTTGTTCATGCCGGCGATGTCCTCGGGGCTGGTCTCCCGTCGGACGAGGATCACGTTCTTCCCATCATCGGCGGCAGCCACGGCGTCCTCGGCCGTGAAACGGAGCATGCCCTGGGCCGCGCCCGGTGAGGCGGGCAGGCCGCTGGCCAGCACCTCGAGCTCGGCCTTGGGATCGATCTGGTCGTGGAGCAGCTGATCGAGATGATCGGGCTCCACCATCATGATGGCCTGCTTGACGTCGACGAGGCCCTCGCCCTTCATCTCGGCGGCGATGCGGATGGCGGCCGCACCGGTGCGCTTGCCACCGCGGGTCTGCAGCATCCAGAGGCGGCCTTCCTGGATGGTGAACTCGATGTCCTGCATGTTCTTGTAGTGCTTCTCGAGGTCGTCGCGGATGCCGGCGAGCTGGTTGTAGAGCTCGGGCATGAGCGCTTCCATGGTCGGCAGATCCTTGGCCTCGTGGCCCGCGGGCAACGTGTCGTGGCCCGCCTGGTTGATCTGCTGCGGCGTGCGGATGCCCGCGACCACGTCCTCGCCCTGGGCGTTGACCAGGAATTCGCCGTAGAAGCGATTCTCACCGGTGGACGGATCACGGGTGAAGGCCACACCGGTGGCGCTCGTGTCGCCCAGGTTGCCGTAGACCATGGTCTGCACGTTCACCGCGGTGCCCCACTCCTCGGGGATGCGGTGGATGCGCCGGTACTCCTTGGCGCGCGCGACACCCCAGCTCTTGAACACGGCGGTGACGCCGCCCCAGAGCTGCTCCCACGGGTCGCTGGGGAACGGAGCCCCGGCGTGCTTGGCGACGATGTCCTTGTACGTGGCGCAGAGGTCCTTCAGGTCGTCGGCGGACAGCTCGTTGTCCACCTTGACGCCCCGCTTGGCCTTGATGGCGTCGATGGCGTCCTCGTAATGCTCGGCGTCCACGCCCATCACGACGTCGCCGTACATGTGGATCAGACGGCGGTAGCTGTCGTACGCGAATCGCTCGTTGCCGCTCTTCTTCGCCAGGCCGGCTACCGAATCATCATTGAGACCCAGGTTCAGCACGGTGTCCATCATGCCGGGCATGGACACGCGGGCGCCCGAGCGCACCGAGAACAGCAGCGGGTCCGCCGCGTCGGCGAAGGTCTTGCGCATGATCTTCTCGGCCTGCTTCAAGGCCTCGCGGATCTCGTCCTTCAGGGCGTCGGAGAGTTGACCGGTCTGCTGGTACTCCGTGCATTCGGCCGTGGTGATGGTGAAGCCCGGAGGAACCGGCACGCCGATCTTCGTCATCTCGGCCAGGTTGGCGCCCTTGCCGCCCAGCAGATTCTTCATGTCGGCCTGGCCGTCGGCCCGTCCATCACCGAAGAAATAGACCTTCTTCTCGCTCATGACTCCTCCTAGGGATCTGCTGTCTTGCCGATGGCAACGACCGTGATGAGTGCCCGCGATGGCGGGTGTGCAACGTCACGCAATGTGGTCAATAATAGCCCCGGAATCGGGGGAAACAAGCGCGCATCGCTCAAATGGACGCGGCGCCGGCCTGAGCCGGCGCCGCGAGGTTCCCGATGGGTGGTCAATCAGCGGATGATGACCAGCTTGCCCCAGAAATCGCCGCGTTCGGGCATGAGCACTCGCCACATGTAGACGCCAGACGCGAGGAGTTCATTGTCATCGTTGCGAGTGATCCAGTAGATGTTTCCACCCTCCTGGGGATTATCCTCGTCCGGCAGGGCGGCGACCCAATCGCCCGCCAGGGTGTAGACCTGGATCTGGCTCTCCGGCGGCAGGTTGGTCCAGATGACCTCTTCGCCCTCGCTGCCGGCGATTCCGGCCTGCCGACGCAACGGATTCGGATAGACGTAGATCTCCTCGCCATCCTGACCCTGGGCGGCATCGGCGTTCACCTGGAAGGACTGGCGGTTTCCGGATCCCTCGGCTGCCGGATCATCCTCGTACCTGGCCGGGAAGATCATGGGCGACGCCAGGGAGATGGGATCGGTGACCAGCGAGACGTCACCATAGTCGAACGGCGTTACCGAGTAGAAATAGGTGAAGCCGTTGTAGACGTTGCCGTCGAAGAAGCTGACCGTGCCGTCGTCGTGGAAGGTGAAGCAGGACGCGCGACGCTCAGAGAAACAGTTGGGTAACTGGACGAAGCTGTCGTCACCGCAATAACCCTCGATGCACGACTCCGGGTTGTTCTTGTCGAACCGTCCGGCCATGGTCATGTTGTCCGGATCATCGCGCTCCGACTTCCAGACGATCCAGCCCTGATAAGTCTGGCAGACCAGGAAGAAGCTACGCGGTTCGAGGATGCCGTCGTTGTCGACATCCGGCAGTTCCACCGATCCGGCCCCGAATTCCATGCTCACGCCGAACTCCAGACCCAGGTACTGCGGGTCGGTCTTGGCGCTGGTCTGCGAGGCCGTGATGGAGATCGGCGTGCCGGGAATGTAGATGCCGCCGCCGTTGGTCGGGCGCTGCAGACCGGCGGCCGTCACCAGCAGGCGCCGCCCCTTGCGGTTCGCAGGCTGTCCCGCCATCTCGGTCCAGGTCTGGCCTTGATCCGGAGTCTCGAGGACGCCGAAACCGTCAGCCAGCCCGAGCAACACGCTGCCATTTCGGACGAAATCCCAGATTTCGGGCTTGATCGGGTAGTCGTCGTCGTCGGCGAACGGCGTGAGCGCCTCCACCCAGGTGGCGCCGTGATCGTTGGTATACCAGATCCCCTGGTTCAGGGTCCCGATGATGATGTGATCGGCATCTCCGGGAACCGCATCGATGGCGAGCACGGTCGGAATGGACGGGCCGGGGAAGGTATAGGCCAGCGGCGTCCAGTTCGCGCCACCATCCGTGGATTCGTAGATCCCGTGGGCCTGGAGGCCCGCCAGGATTCGATTGCTGTTGGCGGAGTCCTGCTCCAGGGTGCGCACGCGTGCAGCGGCGGAACCGCCGGCGCCGTCGGGCACCACCAGGTTCTCCAGCCAGGCGAAGGTCGCGCCGTTGTCCGTGGATTCGAAGGTCCCGTAGTTCAGGACGCTGACCAGAATCCGCTCCTCGGTCCAGGTCAGGGCAGTGACCTCGAAGGCGTTGGGAATGGACTCGTTATCCGGATCCAGGTTGCTGGTCCACTGCGTGAACGTGGCGCCGCCGTCGCTGGTGACGAACAGTCCGTCGGTCTGCGAACCCACAGCGAAGCGCTGCGAATCGGACGGGCGCACGGCGATGGTGGACAGCCGGATGTTGCGTCCGAACAGTTCACTCGCGACTTCGGTCCAGTCACCGGAAGCGGCGATGCGGAACACGCCCTCGGGGTCGTTCTGAGGCTGCGCGCCTCGCGAGAGCACCATCAGCATGATGCCGTCATCGGCAGCAGCCATGTCGACGAGGTTGGTATAGGGCAGATAGACCGGCAGGCCACCGTTGCGCTGAGCCCAGCCTCCCCCGCCGTCACGGACCCAGAGACCGCCCGAGTTGCTGAGATTGATCTCGCCGCCGATCCGGCCGGTCCGGGACTGGTTGGCGTTGTTCCACTCGCAAACGAAGCGGTCGGAGACGGCCGTCGACACCGTACCCGAATCGATGAACGTGAAGCGGATGGTCCGATCGAAAGCGTCGGAGAAGAACCCGGTTTCCCGCACGTCGATGCCGAGCCCGGTCGTGTCGGTGAGCGCCGTGCACGTCGAGGTGTCGTTCGCGGGCTCCGGCCAGGTCACCAGGATGCCGGGTCCTCGCGAATTGGGCTGAAGGGAGAGCTCGACCTCGCTGACATCTGGCACGGCCAGAGGCAACTCGCAGCTCTCATCCTGGGCGCGGGCTGTCGGCACGACCAGCAGCGGCACCAGGATCACGAGGGCCAGCAGGGTGAGGAAAACGGTCGATCGCAGGCGACCCGTCAACCCGAAAAACATGCTCATGCCTACCTTTGACTCGTTGCTTCAGCGCCGGCTGCGGGCGGGCGCACGCACCCGCCGGCAGCCGATCATTCGCTAGGGATTCATGCTGAGACCGAAATGCTCGCCGAGCACCCAGTGCACGACCTTCTCCATCTCGGTATTGTCGAACCGGTAGGGGTCGAACCCGAAGACCACGTCACCCACCTGACTGGGTTTGTTCGGCGAGGTCTTGCGGGCGATGAACCCCACGATCTGATTATCGGTGATGGCCCGGGACTGGTCCAGTGACAACGCCTTGTTGCCACAGACCTGATCGAGGACCAGCTGACCCTGATCTCCGTAGAAACCGTCGGGCCAGTCCGTATTTCCATCTTCGAACTGGTTCATCCGGACCCAGTCGTATCGGGAGATCGACCGGAAGATGGCCTCGACACAGCGCTCGCCGTCGCACTCCTGGAGGTCGAAGTTCGTGCCGCGGCCAATGACGTCGGCGTCGTAGAACTCGTCGTTCTGCCAGACGTAAGAGATGGCCAACGGGTCGATGTAGTCCGGATTGTTCAGGTCGGTGTAATGCGGTCCCCAGACGTCGCGCCAGTCGATGTCGCCGGATTCGGTCCAGATAGTGTCCGGGAACACGTTACCCGACGGCATGTAGCGGGCCTTGAAGTTCTGATCGATCTGCAGCCCCTTCATGGACGCGCAGGCGTTGCGGCGGCGCAGACGCGCGAGCAGGCCGATGCCGTACTCGTAGTACGCGGCGTTGGGCGACATGATGTCGATGGTCGCCACGCCGGCCGTGAAGTAGGGGTAACGTAGCGGGCCCACCTGCACCGTGGTGCCGTCGGGCAATTCGCGCTCACCGAATCCGCGCCGCACGTCCAGGTCGTTGGCGAAGGCATAACCGGCAGACGGACTGCCTTCACGCGATTGGAACACGATGGGCAGTTCGTAAGGCGACTCGGCCAGGAAAGCATTCAAGGCACGGTTGCTGGCATACAGCACGTTGCCCACCGTCTCCTGGTACGGCTGGAGCCAGATGTAGCGATCCCGATCGCCGGTGACCGTGCTGTCGACCGGGCGGAACATTCGCGCGACCCCGCTATTGGGGAACGAGACCCACTTGCCGGCCCAGATCATCGATCGGTACTGGACCACATCGCGATACTCGATCTGCTCGACCTCCGTATCGACCACGTGCCGCCCGGCATCGTAGCCGGCGACCTTGGCCAGCACCGAATTCCAGAACAGGTCCCGGAACTCGTCACGGTCACGCGGGACATTGTTGGCATCGTTCCACTGGTTGCTGTCGCGATCCTTCACGTCGTCCACGTACAGCAGCGGCAACTGGCTGGCTGGATCGGGCACGGGCACCACGTTGAGGGTGATGATCCGGCGCGTCATCTGCTGCGAGTTGTCCTCCACCTGCACGGTGAGGGTATGCACGCCACTGGCGAAGCTGATGGGCGGCGAGCGGCGGTGCTGCGCCGAGTTTCCCGGCAGCAGGGCCCAGTTGGGATCGTTGGGATCACTGACGTCGGTGACGTCCCAACCGTAGCGGTAGGAGGTGATCTCGCCGGCATAATCGCTGGCGTCTGCGTTCCAGGAGAAGTTCAGCTCCTGGCCGGCGGCGATGTCGATGTTGGTCTGCTGATTGATGCCCGAGCCCACGTACTCGCCGAGGTACTGCTCGAGGATCCGCAGCGACGGCGCCAGACCCTCGGTGATCCGCACGTTGGCCACCTGGGTCCCGTAACCACGCGTCACGCTGACCGCGCCGGCCGTGTCCTGTACCTGGATGGCGAAGGCGTAGAAGATGTTGCGCAACTCCCCCGGGTTGTCGGGATCGGCCTCGCGTTGGGGCTGGTTCGGCAGCAAGATGCGCCGGGTCTCGTCGTTGGTGTCGTAGAAGAACCAGTCGGTCCAGAGCGAATCCTCGAAGGATACGAGGTACTCGAGATTGTTGTTGAAGTCGTTCCGCGTGTCGGCGTAGTTGCCATCCGGCAACAACGCCCTCTTCCACAGGTAACGCACCTTGGTAGGCAGACCGCTGGAGAAGTCCGGATCGGTGCCCTCGTACAGGAAAGTCACCGTGGACGGCAACTGAGCCGCTTCACGCTGGTCGATGACCGCCGTGGGCGCGGTGAACTTCACCGAAGGCAACAAGGTCGTCGAGGTGAAACTCACCATGGCGGGCGACGGATCAACGCCGCCGTCCTCGTCCACGGACCGCACCCAGAAAGTGTGGGTCTGGTAGCTGCGATCGTAGCCCGGAGGATCGTTGGGGAAGTCGGGAATATCGGCCGTCACCAGGAAGGTCGAGTCGCTGGAAACGATGTTGAACCACGGATTGAGGGTGTCGCCGGTCACCGGGTCGAAGGTCACGGTGTCCTGCACGCTGATGCCGTCGGTGCCGTTGTTGCTGATCTTCCACTGGTAGCGTTCCACGCGCCCGTCAGGATCGTTGCCCGACCAGTAGAATTGCACCACGAATCCGGCCTCGAGAACGTCGGGCGGGCGGGCCGTGACGCGCGTGTCCGGCAGCGAGTTCGGGATCGGCGTTCCCGTCAGTTCGGTGGAAGGTCCGCAACCGACCCCCAGCACCAAGGCCAGCGCCGCCAGGCTTACCAGCACGCTCGTGACCGTGATTCGCTTCACCATGTGGTCGTCCTTTCGCCGGTCCCTCGTCCGGCAGATCCCAAAAACCATCTAGCTACCGAACCACCCAGCCCGGAGGATCCTCGCCCGGGGTGAAGGGGTCCGCATCGCCGGCCGGATAGAGTTCGAGGTCGAATTCCTTCACCACAGGGCGTCGATTGTCGCTGTAGGTGATGAAGTCCTCGAGATCGATGTTTCCGAGCTCCTCGATGACACCCTGCTGGTCGTAGGCCCGATCCTCGCAACGGCGGCCGTTGGGGTGGGGAATCTTCGTCTTCTTGTAGTAGTGATACGCGTTGGTCTCGCGACGCCAATCACAGGTCGAATTGTCCGCGGCGATGGCCTGGATGGTGCCCGGCGAGAACTGCATGGTCGTGAGCTGCCAGCCACGATACGCCGACTGCGTGTTCGGCTCGGACTGCCAGGCGAGGAAAACCTCGTCGGGCGACCCAGCCGGGGGCATCGGGCTGCATTGGTAGAAGATCCGCAGCAGATTCCAGTAGGAATCCCGACCGGCCTGCATGAGCTGGGACGGCACGCCCACGGTGACGCGAAGGACCCAGGCACCCGCCGCGCCGCCGAGTGCGGGACTGGTCTCGATGTAGATGTCGCTCAGGATCGGGTCCGGTTGGTTTTGATCCACGTTGAAGCCCGACAGGAAGTTGATGTTGTCGGCGCCCCCGCCATCGATGAGGGAGTTGCCGGCATCCTGGTCGTAGTCCACCTGGTAACGCCAGGCCTTGATGCGTTCGTGGACCTTGTCTCCGGTCTCGGGCCAGTGCTCCTGAGGGTGTTCTTTTCCATGCAGGTAGATCAGATACGTGTAGAACCGTCCGGGAATCCACTTCCAGGACCCGGGGTCCACGGGTTCCTCGAACGAAACCTGCCCGGAACCGGACCTGACATAGATGGTCCCGTCCACCAGGTATTTGAGGATGTCGGAACCGGTGCCGAGGTACCGCGGGTCGGTCTGATGATTGTAGACCTGTAGCCGCGGCCTCTCCTCCATGCATGTCTGGTTGTAGCACGGATCTTCGTACTGGTAGGTGGGATCCGTGAGAATGTTGGTCACCTCGACACACTGGACACAGGGCGGATAGTTGCCGACGAACTTGAACGTGTCGGGCCTTCCGTCACGAGTCCCCTGTTCGTCGACCGCGCGCATGACCACCGAGTAGTCGAAGGGTCCCACCTCGAAGCGGAGCGTGTCCGCCGACTGTTCCGTGGGCAGCTCGGCCGTCCATTCGGGCGTCTGGTGGGTGTCGCTGTAGGTGGTCGAGAACGTGAAGTAGATGCCGTCGACGCGGATATTCTGCCCCGCGATGAACTGCCCCTGGAAGGTCAGCCGATTGGTGGAGCTCTCCTGGCTGTCACGAGGATCGTCCCAGCCCAGGGCCTTGAAGACCACGTGGGCGCCGTCGGGAACGGTATCGCCCTCGGAAAACGTGAACCGCTGACCCGCGTCTTCCCCGTGAAGAGGCACGTAGTAGGGATACTCCTGCGGATCGTTGTGCTCGGGCGGGCCGGCCTCGTTCCTCAGGATGTAGGTGTCCGGATCGTAGTTCACCACGATCCGCAGCCCCTGATCGAGGGGCGGCACCTGGACGCCCGCCACGTCGATGGTGTTGACCAGCAACTGGATCAGCCCGGCATCCAGCACGCGGCCGAAGATACCGGTGCCGGAACCGTCATTGAGGAACGTGAGCTCGGTGACGTTGCCGAAGAAGGCGAAACTGTCGCCCGTGGCCTCATCGAAGGCTCGCGGCTGCCAGTCGATACCCTCGGAGGGGATGGACCACTGGAATCCCAGCAGGCCGTCGGGTTCGATGCCCGGCGGCAACGGCGGCGTCGGCACCGTGTCGCGTTCGGCCAGCAGGGTCGGATCGTAGGCGTCGATGTTCGGCGTGGTTCCAGCCCACTTCAGGAACAGCGGCTCGCCGAATGCCACGGTGTCGAAATCGGTGAACTCGTTGCCCGCCATCTCGGCATCGCGATAGTACTGCACGCTCGGATTGCCCAGGGCATTGGAGAAGAAATGCAGGCGGGCCGGCGTGCGGTCGTACTGGCCGCGGTCGTCCTGGGCCACCATGTGCAGCGTCATGTCGTAGGTCAGGTTGGCGCCCTGGTCGATCTGGAAGTCGAACACCGTGTCGGTCCGCGACGTGTAGGTGCCGATATCGAGGGTGGTGACGTTGAGGGCAGGATTGAAGTTCAGATCCTCCTCATCGTCATCGGTCTCGATGTCCTGGATCGACGTGTCGGTGAGCGCCCAGACGAACCGCTCCACGAAACCGTCGGCGTCGGTGCCGTACCAGTAAACGTGGAAATGGAAGTAGGCGCCCGAAGTCTCAGCCGGCGAGCCGATGATGTAAGTCTCCGGCGCCCGGTTGACGATGATCGCCTCCGGCTCCCAAGCACGGCACCCGAAAAGCAGTGAGCCGGCGAGCAAGCAAAGGAAGAGAATGACGAGGACGTGTCTCGGGCTCCACATACGGTCAGCACTCCCTCGGGCAGTTGGGGCTATCGAGCCGGGATCGCGAGCCGGTTCGTTGGGGATGCGAACCACTCGGACTACGCGCAGCGACTGGGGCGTAGCCGCCGCCTCGGATCCCTCATGAATGCGTGTGAAATATAGGGATTACGTCTCGCCAGTGTCAACTTCGGGTTTCCTGACCGCGGCGTCCGCCGGACTCGTGACGGCCCCTCGCGGGCAAAAGGGGGCGGCGGCCCCCGAAGGGACCGCCGCCAGTCGGCCAGATGAGTCTGGAAAGCCGCTCGGAAGCGGCTCCCGAAGAGCTTCAGAAGCTACTTCACCAGAGCCATCTTGTTGACCTTGACCTCACCGTTCGCCCGTGTCTCGTAGAAGTAGACACCGGAGGCGGCCTGGCCACCCTGGTCCGACCGGCCGTCCCACTCGATGGAGTGGACGCCGGCGTCCATGGAACCGTTGACCAGCGTCCGGACCAGCTCGCCCCGGACGTTGAACACCTTCAGGCTAACGTCGCCCGCACGCGGGAGGGTCAGCTTGATGGTGGTCGTCGGGTTGAACGGGTTCGGGTAGTTGGACACGGCCATAACCGCATCGGGGGTAACCCCAATGGGCGCGCCGCCAGCGCTCTCACCGAAGAAGTCGAGGATGTCCTCGAGAATCACGGCGCGAGCCGGGATGCCAGCGTAACCCGCAGGCGGGACCCAGCCCGGAGCGTTGTACAGGTACATGAAGTCGTACGGCATCATGACGACGTTCGCATCATCGGTCGAGTTGTAGTAGTACGAACCCGCCGAGTACGGATACACGCCAGTGTTGCCGTTCGGATCGGTGAACTCGGCCAAACGGGTCGTCCCGGCGCTGACCTCGACTGCATCAAACGTGTTGATGAGCAAGCAGCCACCGTAAGCGATCCACTCGTCGACGCGAGCGATGACACCGTTACCGGGAATCGCAGCCACCACGGGGGCGGTCTGCGCGCCGATCAGCGCCTCGACACTCTTGTCGATGTAGTTCACGTTGAAGTAGGCGTTCACGAACGCGGAGCCCTGGGCGCCAGCGTCGAGATGGCCGGTCACAATTTCATCACCGGTCATGAACGCGTTCTTGCCACCCTGGCCGAACCAGTTCGTGATGACCTGGAGATCGTTCCCCGGATCATTCTCGAAGTCACCGTTGGACAGCAGGTTCGTGCCGAGGTACGACGCCGTGTAGAGCAGGGTGGTGTAGCCGGTCAGCTGCGCGCTGGTCGCGCGGCCGCCGATTCCGTTACCCACGCCCGAGCTCGGGCCGTTGGTGGCGTACATGTCGTAGTCAGTACCCAGATGGAAGCCCAGCTGGCCCAGCGCGAAGAACCACTCATTCTGCCCACCGCGATCGATGCCGTCGTTCCAGAAGAGGATCGAAGGCTGATCACCGGGGGTAGCGGTCTCCAGCGACGGCAGCGCACGGACCTGGAAGTCCTGCGCGTACTGCAGCTGGTTCGCGAAGTCACCATAGCCGGCAAGGTCAGCGGGCAGTGTCGTCGTACCGACGCTACCACCGACAAAGTCCTCGGCCTCGATGTAGTAGTGGAACATGTCACCGGGGAAGAAGAAGTTGTCATCGGGAAGGTCGAAGTTGTACCGATCCGCCACCAGTCCGCCATTGACGTTGTAGGTGGAGTCACCGTACACCCAACCCTCGACGATGTTCCCGGTCTGGGTGAAGTTCGCGGGCAGCACACGCACGCCATCGAACAACGGGTTGGCATCCATCAACACGTGCAGCTTGGGCATGTCGTTGAGGACGGAGCCCGCGCGCACGGCAGCGATGTCAAACCAGATCGAGTCACCGGGGTAGTTGACCAGGTCATCCTGCTGCGCAACGTTCTGCGCGGCGTCGAGCCGAACAGCGTTGGCGGCGAGATTACCGTAGTCGATGTCACCCGACGCGGGGAAGCTGTCGTTGAACCAGTCGATGGCGCGACCGGCAACGCCGGGGCCCTCGAACGGGTAAGCGACGAACTTCGCGTTGTCGAAGTACGGCCCAGGAGTACCATCGGTACCGACCCAGCCCCAGACGTAACCGTACTCGATCACTCGCAGACCAAGCTGCACGTGGGTGCGGCCGGGCTCGAGCAGATCGGTGACGATCTCGTTCTGGTTCAGGTAGTCAGGACCACCGTACTGCACGAAGTTACGGTTCTGCCAGGCAGAGGTCTCGAGGTCGGCCGGATCGCCGGACGCCGTCGAGCGCACGTGCCACTGGTAGAACATTCCGGGCCAAACGCTGACCGAGCCCAGTTCCTCGTGACGATACACGGAGAACTCGACATAACCGGCTTCAGCATTGCTCGGCCAAGGCAGAGCGGGGCTGATGATGGTGTTGTTGATGTAGAAATCGGGGCCCATCAGACCACCGGTGTTGTTCACGATCCAGCCGTTGGGACCGTAGCACCAGGTGGTACAGGTGGAGCCACCGGTACCGTTCACGATGACGCCGTCATCGATGAACGCGACCTGAGGGCTCAGGTTGGACCGGCAGGGATCGACTTCCTGGAGGTTCGTGAACAGGGCAGCGTAGTCGCCCACGCCGGGATCCTGCACGGGGAACCAGTTGTCGCTGACCTGATCCTCGAAGTCCTCGGAATCGACGATGACGCCGCCGACGGTCACGGTGATGTCGTCAACCTGGACGGCACCGTTCGTGTCCCAGAGGCCGTCCTCGTCCGACCAGGCGCCATCCGAGTTGAACCGGATCCGCAGCCAGATCTCATCGCCGCCCGAACCCACGTACTCGCCGGGGTTGTAGGTGACGCTGTCGTTGAAGTTGAACGTCCGGTTGCCGTCGTAGCCACCGGCATTCCAGATGGTCCAGACGCCGCCGAGATTGTACTCGACGTAGGAGAAGTCGTAGGCAGGCTCCGAGTCGACCTGGAGCGTAGCCACGAGATTCACCGTGTTGGCAACAGCGTTGTTGGCAACAGCGTAGGTAAAGACCAGGTTCTGGTTCCAGGCGTTACCGTAGCCGGGGTCCCCATTGAAATAGGTACCGCACCACATCGAGTAAACACCCGCAACCGCATTGAAATCGCTGACCGCCCAGTAGAGGTCCGCGGAGTACGTCAGATCCTCGCTGGTCCAGCCATACCAGCCGGGGTTGCCGAACTGATCCTCGAACGTGCCGTTGGCCTGGGGCGGAAGCCCGTTGCCGTCGACCTGATCGGGGTTACGCGGATTACCCAACATGTAGGTGGTATCACCGAGAGCCTTGGCCGTATTCACCGCTTGGCCGTGCATCGTACCGACGTTACCGCGGACCATATGGAGCCGGGTACCGTTATCGGCAAGAGCACTGCCAGCGATGATCAGAGCCAAGGACAGGGTGGCGAACAGAACAAATCGCTTCATGCTTTTCCCCCCATCGTTGACCAAATGTCAACACATGGATTGGCGAACAATCTCCTCGCGCCGGCAAAGTTATTTCCCGGCGCCCTATTCGGAGCAGACAAGTCGTTCCCTCTAGCGGCCGTCTTATCACACAACCCCTGAACAGGGTCGCGCACGTCGCAAGAGAGTCCTCCTCTGTTGATTCGCAGACCTTTGGTGACTCGTGATCGTGTCAAGTGATGCTAACTAACGAGCGGAAAGGTCAGGACAGCGCGTCACAGGGGATTGGGAACTCATTTGCCCATGAGTCGCTGCATTACCTTACAGGAGCACCTCATCAGCGTCAATAGTCTTTGTGCAAAAAAGAGTACGGGGTTCCCCAAAACGAAAAACCCCCGACCCATGGCCGGGGGTTCCTCGTCGGCTGGCAGCTACTCGTCGTCGGGCAGGACCTTCGAAAAGTCCGCGAAGCGCAGGAAGAGGGCGTGAATCTCCCGCAGGAACGCATGCCTCACCGCACGCAGTTCCGGGTCCTCGGCGTTGACTCGCACCTCTTCGAAGAAACGGTCGATCTGCGGACCAAAGCCCGAAAGTGTCTGGAATACGGCGACATAGTCACCTTCGGCTTCGGCCGAAAGAACGCCAGGCATGGCGGCGACCACCGCCTCGCGCAGGTCCGTTTCGGCGGCTTCGACCAGTTGAGCGAAGTCCTCTCCGGCGGCGCCGATTCCACCCTCACTCCACCGCGCACAGGCCTCGTCGCGACCCTCCCGGGGAAGGATATCGCCCTTCAGGATGTTCGTGCAGCGCTTGAACCCCGTAGCCAAAAGTAAAAAATCGTCCCGCCCGCGAAACTGGTCCAGAGCCCGGATCCAGGCCGCGGCGTCGGTGGGATCGTGGCCGCGGACGGGTAAGACGGCCCGGACCAGAGCCGGGTCGGCGCCCTCGCCCTCGGCCAGATAGCCCTCGAGTCGCACGAGAACGAAATCCAGGATCGCCTGGCACATGCCCTCCAGATCCGCTTCCCGACGAAGATTCCCGTAGGCTTCCGCACCGTGCCG
>PIVY01000516.1 GCA_003353795.1 bacterium | reverse complement strand
CCAAGGTCGGGGCCACCTCACCCACGAGCGGTGGCTTACCGCGGTCGCGGTCGCGGCCGCAACCGAAGACGACGATGAGGTCCTCGCTGGTCAACTCCCGGCAAGCGGTCAACACCGCGGCCAGCGCATCGTGGGTATGGGCGTAGTCGACCACGGCCAGAGCGCCGTTCGGGAGCTCGAAGCGCTCCAGCCGACCGGGTACCTGGTCCAGCTCGGCCAGGGCCGCCACGCAGTCCTCGGGAGCATGCCCGAGCGCCAACCCCACCCCGAGCGCCGCCATCAGATTTTCAACGTTGAACCGGCCGACGAGGGGGCCCTGCAGGGCCAGGGACCGGCCGCGCCAATCCAGTTCCAGAAAGGTACCGCGCAGCGAGAGGTCCGCCGAACGGATGGCGAGGTCGGCGCCGACGACGGCCGGATCGACCGTGTAGCGGATGGCCGGCAACTCGCCGAGGTCGAGCCCGTCCAGGGCCGGATCGGCGGCGTTCACGACGACCGTCCCGACGGCCTTGGCGCGATGGGGCGACGGCCGTAGCAGGTCAAGGATCCGGGCCTTCGCCGCCAGGTACGTCGCCATGTCGCCGTGGTAGTCGAGATGGTCGCGGCCGAGGTTGGTCAGCACGGCGACGTCGAGGGCGAGGTCGCCCGGGCGCTCCTGGTCGAGGGCGTGGCTCGAGATCTCCATGGCCACCGCCTGGCAGTCGGCGCTCCGCATGCGCCCGAGCCAGCCGAAGAGGACCGGACCGCCCGGCGTGGTCAGCGGTGCAGGTATCTGTTCTCGACCGTCGTCGTAGCGGATCGTCCCCAGCAGACCGCAGGGCCGGCCGAGGCGCTTCAGCAGCGACTGCACCAGGAAGGCCGTGGTGGTCTTGCCGTTG
>PIVY01000515.1 GCA_003353795.1 bacterium | reverse complement strand
GGGCGGTTGGTCGGAATCACCACGGTGGGCAGGTTGTAGATCTGCCAGAACTCCTTCCACGCCTCGGCGGCCGTGCCGGTCATGCCCGAGAGGTGACGGTACTGGCGGAAGAACCGCTGGAACGAGATCCGCGCGTAGGTGTCCTTGGGCGGGTTGACCTCGAGGGCCTCTTTGGCCTCGATGGCCTGGTGCAGCCCGTCTCGCCAGGTCCGGTCGGGCATGAGCCGTCCGGTAAACTCGTCGACGATAACGACCTTGCCGTCGAGCACGACGTACTGCTTGTTGACCGTGTAGAAGTGTTTCGCGGTCAGGGCCTGCGTGACGAGCTCTTCTCGCCGCCGGGCGCCGAACCAGATGCCGCCCATCTCGTCGGCGAGTTCGGCGAGCTTGTTCTTGCCGGACTTGTTCAGGTCGATCTCGCGGTACCGCGGCGTGACGCGGTAGTCGCGGCGCTGCTCGAGGTGCTGGCCGAGCACGACGGCCTGATTGAACGCCTCGACCTGCTCGGCGTTGGGGGCGTCGCCGGAGATAATCAGCGGCGTGACGGCCTCGCCGATGAGCATGGAGTCGGCCTCGTCGACGATGGCGTACTGGAGCCCTCGTTGGACCAGCCGATCCGTGCCGCGGCCGGAGCCTTGAGTGATTTTGGCCAGCAGGGCGGCGGTCAGCCCCTGGAGCCTGCCCAGGGCCAGGCGGTCGCGAAGGAAGTCGGCGGCGACCTCCTTGTTGGTCAGGTAAGTGATGTCGGCATGGTAGCCGGCGCGGCGGTCGGGGGGGTCCATTTCCTGGTCGATGTGGGCGACGGTCAGTCCGCAGAATCGGTAGACCTTGCTCATCCACTCGGCGTCGCGTTTGGCGAGGTAGTCGTTAACGGTGACG
>PIVY01000514.1 GCA_003353795.1 bacterium | reverse complement strand
TTTCCTCGCCTTCCTTGAGCTTCGCAAGCACCGAGAAATCTTCAAGGGTGGTGGTGTCCTGGTTGGTGTCGGTGTCGCCGGCAGCCACGGAGCGGAGGAGGCGGCGCATGATTTTGCCGGAGCGGGTCTTTGGGAGGGCGTCGGTGAAGCGGATCATGTCGGGCTTGGCGATGGCGCCGATCTCGTTGCCGACGTGGGCGCGGAGGGTCTTCTTGAGTTCATCGGCCGCGGCTTTGTCTGCGGGCGCGTGATCGGGTGCGAGGGTGACGAAGGCGGCGATGCCGGTGCCTTTGATTTCGTGGGGCATGCCGACGACGGCGGCCTCGACGACGGTGTCGTGGGCGACGAGGGAACTCTCGACCTCCATCGTCCCGAGGCGGTGGCCGGAGACGTTGATGACGTCGTCGATGCGGCCCATGATCCAGAAGTAGCCATCCTCATCGCGGCGAGAGCTGTCACCTGCGAGGTAGTAGGGGCTCGGGCAGTTGCGATCCGAAGCTTTGCCCGAGACGGGCTCAGCATCGGTGTCCAATTTGAAGGCCGACCAGTAAGTGTCAATGAATCGGTCGCGGTCGCCGTAGATGCCGCGGAGCATGCCGGGCCAGGGCTTTCGGATGGCAAGCAGGCCGCCGGTGTTCGCGGGCATCTCGTTGCCTTGCTCATCAAGGACGGCGGCATCAACGCCGAAGAAGGGGAGCGTGCACGAGCCGGGCTTGGTAGGCGTGACGCCGGGGAGCGGGGTGATCATGTGGCCGCCGGTTTCGGTCTGCCACCAGGTGTCGACGATGGGGCACCTCTCGCCGCCGACATTGCGGTGGTACCACATCCATGCCTCGGGGTTGATCGGTTCGCCGACGGTGCCGAGGACCTTGAGGCTGG
>PIVY01000513.1 GCA_003353795.1 bacterium | reverse complement strand
GTACTCGAAGATGTCGCCGATGATCTTCATGGAGAATTCGGGTGGATAGATGTACGTGTTGCGGACCATGTACTCCTTGAGGATGTCGTTCTGGATCGTGCCCGCGAGCTGGTCCAGGGTCGCCCCCTGCTCCAGCGCCGCCACGATGTAGAAGGCCATCACCGGGAGCACCGCGCCGTTCATGGTCATCGACACCGACATCTTGTCGAGCGGGATGCCGTCGAAGAGGGTCTTCATGTCGAGGATCGAGTCGATGGCAACGCCGGCCTTGCCCACGTCGCCGACCACACGCTCGTGATCGCTGTCGTAGCCGCGGTGGGTCGCCAGATCGAAGGCCACCGAGAGGCCCTTCTGGCCGGCCGCGAGGTTACGGCGGTAAAAGGCGTTCGACTCCTCAGCCGTGGAGAAGCCGGCGTACTGCCGGACCGTCCACGGTCGCAGCGCGTACATGGTGGCATAGGGACCGCGCAGGAAGGGCGGGATGCCGGCCACGTAGTCGAGGTGCTCGAGCCCCTCGTAGTCGTCGCGGGTGTAGAGCGGGTGCACGTCGATCTGCTCGTTGGTGCGCCAGGGCTCGGCCACCGGCGAGTCCGCAGACCGGGCGGTCTTGTCGCCAACACCGGCGTCGAGATCGAGGGCGACCTTGGTGTAATCGGGAATCCGGCTCACAGGACGACCCCCTTGCTCGTGGCCAGTTCGCTCAGCACCGCGTGGGCGTCGGAACGTACGTTGATGAACTCGTTGACACCGGCGGCACGCAGGTCGTCCGCCTGGTCGCCGGGCATGCCGGCGAGCAGGACGGTATCCATGCCGGAAGCCTTCAGGCGTCGCGCCGCCTCCACGGCCTGTTCACCGTAGGTCGCGTCGAGGCCGACGATCA
>PIVY01000512.1 GCA_003353795.1 bacterium | reverse complement strand
GGCGGCAGCCGCGGCAGCCCCGCATTCACGTCGTTCCTCGACGACGCCCACCGCACCCTCGACGAGGTGCAGCGGTTGATGGAGGCGGCGGGCGCATCCGGCAAGCCTGTGGTCATGGGCCGCTCGCTGGGGTCGGCGCCGGCCATCGAACTGGCGGCGAACCGGCCGGGCGAACTCGGCGGGCTCATCGTCGAAAGCGGGTTCGCTCTGGTGGTTCCGCTACTCGAACTGCTCGGGCTGCCGGCCCGAGAGCTGGGGCTGACCGAGGACGTCGGCCCGGGCAACCTGGCCAAGATGGAGCGGGTCACGCTGCCCACCCTGGTCATGCACGCCCGCCAAGACGAGATCATCCCGTTCGCAGCCGGCGAGCAACTGCACCGTGCCTGCGGCGACCCCGGCAACGAGTTCCTGGCGGTGGATCAGGCCGGCCACAACGACATCCAGTTCCGTGCAGGACGACGCTACTTCGAGGCCATCGAACGGCTGTTGGCTCGGGCCGTACGTTGACCGAGGCATGGTGCGCCGACGGCGCGATGCCGGGGTTGTCGATCCCGCGTGGCGTCGGCTCGGTCGATCCCGCATAGACTCGTAAGGAACGGAGCAACAAGATGGCAACGAAATCGTTCGATTCCACCCGCTACCGCTGGAGAAGGGTCACGGCCGAGACCGACGGCTCTTACAAGGTCGATCACGAGTACACGATCCTTGACCACGACCGGGACGCGGGGACGCTGAACATGGTCGTGCGTTGGGACGGTGAGGGAGGACACTGCCCGCTGCACCGGCATACCGCGGTGACGTCCATTCTGGTGCTCGAAGGCGAGCAGCACTTGTGGGACGTGCATCCGGACGGGACGCGCGACAACCACCGGGTGCGGCGCGCC
>PIVY01000511.1 GCA_003353795.1 bacterium | reverse complement strand
GGCGTGGCGGCATCCAGGCGAGCACCCCCATCACGGCCGGGACGTACATCGATCTCTACAACAGCCACCTGTACAACGCCGACGCGCAGATCACCGCCACCACAGGCGGCATCTGGTGGGCGCCCGTGGAAGGCGCCACGACCCAGACCACTGCCGCGCCGATGACGGCCGCCACGTACCTGCGGATCAGCCCCGAGTCCGGCAACATCCTGACCCTCGGCGGCGACGTTTCGGCGGACACGATCGAGAACGGCGGCACCCAGAACAACTCGGAAACCGCCTTGGTGTCGTCCGGCAACAACGGCGGCTCCTGCGGCATCATTCTCAACGGCGCCGTCACCGCCAATCGGCTCCGGCTCATCGGCCGGCAGCAGGCCAACGGGAGCACGCTCAAGGGCATGCTAGGCACCGGCTACATGCAGGTCTCCGGCGCGCTGGCGCTGACCACCGGCACCTATCCCACGGATATCGAGATCGGTCTCGCCAGCCACTACGACGCCAACCACGGCGGCGCCCTCGGTGGCGCCACGGCCGTCGTCACGGCCGACAGTTACTCGACGATCGAGATCCAGGTCCCCCAGGCGGCTTTCCCGTCCTCGGTCACCCTAACCAACAACTCGACGATGGTCGGCGATTGGACCGGCGCGGTCTATACGGGCGGCAGCCCTAACGTCTCCCTCGACAACGGCACGATCCGCGCCCCCGGCATGGTCAACGGCCCGACAGACGCCAACCTCGCTACTCTGGGCGTCCAGATCTACGATGGCGTCGTGAACGTCGGCTCCGGCCAGACCCACACCTACGACTCCGACAGCTCGCAGACCATGGGTCTGGCGATCAACCACGGCATGTGGAGCTCGAGCCGACGGCCCGAGGCGACCTTC
>PIVY01000510.1 GCA_003353795.1 bacterium | reverse complement strand
TGCAGCGGAAGAGCTGCGAGTCGGTCGGCATCGAATACGACCTGCTGGACATCCCCGAGGACATCTCGCAGGACGACCTGCTGGTGAAGATCGACGAACTGAACGCCGACCCGGCCGTCAGCGGGTTGATCCTGCAAATGCCCCTGCCGCCGCAGATCGACGCCAGGCAAGTGCAGGTCCGGATCGCACCGGCCAAGGACGTCGAGGGCATGGGCCCGGTGAATATGGGCCGGCTGTTCTACGGCGGGGGCGTGGTCGCGCCTTGCACGGCGGTGGCCGCGGTGGAACTGCTCAAACGCACCTGCCCCGACTTGGCGGGCAAGGAGACGGTGATCGTCGGACACAGCGAGATCGTCGGCAAGCCGATCGCGGCGATCCTGCTGCAGTCGCTCCGCGAGTCGCCGACCGTCACGGTCTGTCACGTGGCCACGAAGGACCTGGCCGCCCACACCCGGCGGGCCGAGGTGCTGATCGTTGCCACGGGCGTGTCGCAGGCGCGGTGGCGCGGGTACAACCGCAAGAAGAAGGCCGGCGAGAACCCGCCCCTGCCGAACCTCTCGCCGCTGATCACCGGCGACATGATCGCCGAGGGCGCGATCGTGATCGACGTCGCGATGAACCGCATCCCCAAAGGGTTCGACGAAAACGGCGAGACGTTCAAGAACGACAAGGGCAAGACGGCCATGCAGACGGTCGGCGACGTGGACTTCGCCGCCGCGTGCGAGAAGGCCGCCGCCGTCACGCCCGTGCCCGGCGGGGTGGGCACGATGACCGTCGCGATGCTGCTGGCGAACGCCGTCGCCTGCGCCAAGGCCAACGCGTAAGCGGCACCCCCACGCGTTGGAGTGACCCACCGACCCCGAAGCCCACGGATTCGAATCCCTGG
>PIVY01000509.1 GCA_003353795.1 bacterium | reverse complement strand
GGGCCGCTGGGGCGCTGTTCTGCACTGGGATGGCCAGGAAGTCGTCCTGCACGAGCGCCTGACCCACGATCATCTCCAGGATGTCTGCGGCGCCGACCGCGACGACGTCTGGGCCGTGGGCGACAAGACGATCCTGCACTGGGATGGCCTCCGCTGGGACCGCGTCTCGACGGAGGATCTGACCGATCTCGAAACAGTTTGGTGCGACGGATCCGGCGATGTCTATGTCGGCGGCCGGGTCAATGCTCAGACCGGAATTCGGGGCGCCGTCCGTCGCTTCGACGGTGCTGCCTGGCACGAGGTGCCTTTCATGACGACGCCGGAAAGCCTCATCACCAACGTCTGGCGCCCGAGCGAGAATCATCCGCTCATGGCCACGACCACGTCGCAGGTCTACCGCCTGGTCGAGGGCGAATTTCGCCACGCCGAACCGTCGGTGTGGGTGTACGACGTCGACGGCGACCTCGTCCTGTCGGGGATCGACGGCCGCGAGCTCTACCGCGTCGAACCCGACGGGAATCTCGAGCGCGTCTGTCCGGCCAATCTCGGCCTGGGCGACGCGATCGTGGCCTCCAAACAGCCGGTTATCGCCGACGGCTCCAACGTCTCGGGCATCTACAACTGCTCCCTGCGCCAGGTCTACGACGGCAGCTGGTGGACCATCCAGGATCTCGCCACAGCCGCCATTGGCGGCCCGGCCAGCAACACGATCTTCGCCGTCGGCGGCGGCAGCCTGTTCATGCGCCTGACCTGGAACGAATGGGACCTGATCGCCGAGGACATCGTCCGCGTCGAGGGCGCCTTCCCCGATGAGGATCTCGTCGGCAGCGACGGGGACCTCTTCGCCATCGACTACTACAACAACCTCATCCACCTCGACAACGACG
>PIVY01000508.1 GCA_003353795.1 bacterium | reverse complement strand
ATGGTGGCCATGCGGCGGTTGGCGGCGGCGAGGTCGTCGGCGGTCTCGGAGGTCAAGAGGTCGAGCTCGCGGGGTTGGGCCAGGCGCGAGGCCACGGCCATGAAGCCCACCCGGCCATGGACCACGACGCGCGACAGGGTGAGCATGACCCGGATAGGCTTGCCGTCGCGGTCGGCCAGTTCGGCCTCGTAGCGCGTGGGGGCGGTGATGCCGTCCATGACGGCCTGCCAGTGGCGTCGGCCGCTCTCCTGCTCGATGGCCGTGGGGCGCACGATGTCGGCGACGTCGAGGGTGGCGAACTCGGTGCGGTCGTAGCCCAGCAGCCGCAGCATGCTGGCGTTGGCGAACAGCTCCTCGCCGCCGATGGACATGACGATGGACTCGCCGGCCGATTCCACCAGCGAACGGTATTTCTCTTCGGAGCCCTTGAGCGCCGCCGCCGCGCGCATGCGTCCGCGTTCGGCCTGGAAGCTCGCGCGCAGCAGGATCACCAGCAGCAGGGAGACGATCGCGAGGATCAGCAGCGCCGCGCCTTGCAGGCGGCTGGTGACGCCGGCCACCTCGGCGTCGACGTCCTCGGTGTAGACGCCGGTGCCGATGATCCAGCCCCAAGGCGCGAAGCCCTTCACGTACGAAAGCTTGGGCACGATGCGCTCGGGGTCGTCCTTCCACTGCCACATGTAGCTGACGTAGCCGGCGTCATCCTCGGCCACCACGCGCGCCATCTCCACGAAGATGAGCTTGCCGTGTGGGTCGGCGAAGTCGGAGAGGTCGGCGCCCTCGAGGTCGGGGCGGTAGGGGTGGACGATCATGCGGGGAGTGGTGTCGTTGATCCAGAAGTAGTCCTTGCCCTGCTGGCCGTAGTGGAGGCTGCGGACCTGTTCGATG
>PIVY01000507.1 GCA_003353795.1 bacterium | reverse complement strand
GTTCATCACCCGGGTCAGATTGTAGGCGAGCACGCTCAGCGCCATCTCGGTGCGGACATTCTTCAGCCGCTTCATCAGAAAGTGGGTGGCGCACATCCACGACTTAAGGGTGCCAAACGGGTGCTCGACGGTCTCGCGCCGCTGGCGCATGGCTTGCGGGTTCTCGTCGAGCCGGCGCTGCACTGCCTCCAGCACATGCTCGTGCTCCCACCTGCTGATCCGGCGCTCCTTGCCGGTGGTGCATCGCTCCTTGATCGGGCAGCTCTGGCAGACGTTGGTCCAGTAATGGCGCCGGGCGAGCCCGTTCTCCTCGTTGGTGTAGCGATAGGTGAGACGCTGGTCCGCAGGGCAGACATAGACGTCCTCGTCAGCCAGGTAGCGGAAGTCCTGCTTGCCGAAGCGGCCCTGCGCCTTGGCGTATGAGGTCATCGGCTTGGGCAGGGTCACGGTGATCCCGGCCCGGTCGCAGGCCAGGATCTCCGCGCTGTCGAAGTAGCCGCGATCAGCGACCACATCGAGTTTCTCGGCTCCCAGCACCACCTTGGCCTTCTGCGACATCTCGGCCAGTTGGGCGCGGTCGTTGCCGACATTGATCACCTCATGGGCGATGATCAGGTGGTGTTCGGTGTCCACCGCGGCCTGGACGTTGTAGCCGACAACGCCCGAGCCCCGGCCGCTCGTCGCCATCGAGCGGGAATCCGGGTCGGTCAGCGAGATCTGGCCGTCGGGTGACGCCTGCCGCCGGACTTCAAGCGACTCCGGGCGTTTCATCTCTTCGCGCAGCTTGGCGATCTTCTCGGTCAGGCGGGTGACCTTGCTGGAGAGAGCTTCCGAGGGCTCCTGCCGATCGGCGCTGTCCAGCTGGTCGAGGTAGCGCGCGACGCTGGT
>PIVY01000506.1 GCA_003353795.1 bacterium | reverse complement strand
ACTCGTAAAGCCACCACCATTATGAGTGGTGAAGACGGCCATGTCCTCGATACCGGCGAAACTGTTGTGGTGGATCGCACCGGTGGGTGCAGGCTCGGTGCCCAGGCCGGGCAACCAGATGCCTTGCCAGGAGTCGATGAATTCGTTGTTGTAGACATCCAACGCGCCGAGCCGGTAAGCCTGCAGGCACTGACCCTCGCCCCAGCGGCTGGCGTTCACGTTGGTGATGGTGTTGTTGTAGAACTCGAGCATTTCGGCACCGTGGACCTCGAAACAGGCCCAGGCGTTCTCGACGGTGCCGGCGGCATTCCAGTTGTCGTTGATGTTTTCCCAGATGTTGTCATGGACGGAGACCAGGCCGATCCGGTCGGTGTCATCACCGCGGAAGGCCACCGCTCCATCACTGTCGTGGATATAGTTGTACGCGAACGTGACGATGCCCATGCTCGTATCCCAGCCTGAGGAGGCCGAGTCGAAGAGGGACCACCCCGCAATATTTTTGAACTCGCAGTTGGTGATCGTCACGTCGCCGGTCAGGCGACCGCCCGCATAGGAGCTTCTACTCGGGTTATCGGCGCCCTCACCATCGATCAGGACATGATCCATGGTGAAGTTGTGGTTTGGGTGACCGGCGCGGATCACCGCACCGGCAGTGCCCAGTCCGGAGATGGCGAAGTGCTGGAGCGTTAGCCCTTCCACTCCGTCGGACAGCACCAGGCCGCTGGTCAGGAAGGACTGGTCCATGCCGGCGCCCACCAGGGTGAGCGGCGTGGCAGCCTTCATGGTCACCGGATCAGGATACGTGCCGGCATCCAGCTGGATGACATCGTCGGCGTTGGCCACGTCGATGGCCGCCTGGATCGTGGCGTAACCGATTCCCTGAGTGATG
>PIVY01000282.1 GCA_003353795.1 bacterium | reverse complement strand
GATGCCTTGGCGCATGCCTGTTCTGTTTTGGAGGAGGCGAGTGGCGAATCCTTGAGTGATTTGTTCGGTGGTGGCGAGTACGATCCTCGCAGCAACGAGTACGTCAAGCTGCGCGGCCTCACCGTGAACATCACGCCGGGCTATTCGTGGCTGACGCGATTAACCATCGGGTCGAGCGATTTCGGCATGTTCGATCCGTTCACGGTTGGCAAGATCCGCTACATCGACCGCGACAACGGCAAGGGCATCTTCCTCAACGGTAGCTTCAGCGAGGGCAAGCTCGTCTACGATGCGTCGCGGATCAGCCTGTCCCGCCTCTGGAGCGGTCCGTACTACCGCACCTTCCCGGTGCAGGGATATGGCGACTACACCGGCGGCAATCCCTATACCTCCATGGACGCCACCTGGACGGCCCAGCTCCGCTGGCGGCCGCGGCGCAACCTCGGCATCCGGGGCCTCGTGAACTATCTCGAGGACCTCGAGCACGACACCACGGACGACAACCTCGACAACGGCCTCAACCTCTCGGATCGCCAGCGGAACATCGTCTACGGCGCCGAGGTGGACTGGAGCTTCGGTTTCCTCGGCGGCGACAGCAGGATCGACGCCCAGTGGTACTACTCGCTGTACCGTCTCTACGACGCGTTCCCGACCACGACCACGAACATCGACGGGGTCGAGAACGTGTTCCCGAGCCAGGGCTTCCCGAGCTACACGGCCTACCCGCTGGGTGACCGCGAAGATCACACGGTCATCGCCGACATCGAATTCAACGACATCGGCGGGTCGAACTTCTCGCTCGGCCTGCAGGGATTCTCGATCGGCTCCGACTACGTCTCGGTCATGGCCGCGCGCCGCGAGAGCGATGTGTTGCTCACCGAGGGCAACGAGGGTGCGTTCTACTATCCCGAGGCCGACAACGCCTCCAACCGCGGAACTTCGGTCCTGGGCTACGGCGGATTCAACGGCCACGCCCAGCAGGTGGCCACCACCAACGTCGATAACGAGTTCACGGACTTCGACGAGCCCATGGCCGAGACTGTCATCGGCTGGAAGGGCATCACCGCGGTGCCCGAGTGGTCCGTCGGCGACTTCGATTTCGGCGGCGAGTTCTCCTACATCGACTACAACACCAACTGGCAGATGTGGGGTGACGACACCCAGTACACGTTCACCCAGTCACCCTACGTCACGGCCGAACTGGATGCCGGCTTCGGCAGCTTCCGCAACGCCTACATGCCGTTCCAGGACAAGACCACCTACATCTATATGCTGAAGGCGGACTGGTTCCTGGACGTGGGCGCCGGCATCGACGTGCACGGCAAGTGGAAGTACATCGACGAGCAGGACCTGCGCATCAACGAGGCCAAGTACCTCAGCGACGCCAGCGTCATGGCCTACTTCAGCGATCCCGGTATCGAGGGTCAGTGGGCGTCTTTCGACAGCCTCGACGACGACGACAAGAAGCTGGAGATGATGCTCTGGGAGCTTGGCGCCGGCTACCAGCTGTCGAGCGAGCTGTACCTGGACGTGACCTACCAGTTCTACGACGTCGACCTGCTCGACGGTAACACTGGTTTCCAGGCCAACCGCGCCCACATGATGGCCAGTGGCGTGCACAAGAAGAACAACATCATCGCCGACGCCAGCTACATGGTGGGCGGTGCCGAGTTCGGTCTCGTCTACCAGTGGGCGTTCGGCGAGTGGGCGCCCAACTTCGGCGACGGTTACGTGCCGCAGACCAGTGCCGACGGCGAACTCGGATTCGTGGACAGCTCCAATCGGTTCCAGAGCCTCGAGAAGCGTAAGTTCACCCATGGCCGCATGAAGGCCTTCATGAAGCTCCTCTTCTAGAGGCGCACCGGCGAGAAGGGACCCCGGGGCTACGTGCCCCGGGGTTCCGTCTTTCGCCGGCGATTCGCGCCCCGTGCGGCGCCAGGGAGTGCACCCATGTTGCAGCGTCTCATCCTCGTCGGGTTCGCCATCCTGGCTCTCGCCGCCGTCGCCGCCGCCGATACGGTCGTCGAACTCGACGATCCCCATGGCGACGACCACGGCGACGGCCGGTTCGTGTACCCGTCGCTGAAGTTTCGCGACGGCGACCTGGACATGGTGGGATTCAAGGTGGAGAACAAGAAGGACCGCGCCGAGTTCACCGTCGAGTTCGATCGCAACATCAACCAGCCCCAGCGCGGAGCCGCCGACGAGCTGGGCACCGACTTCACGAAGATCGCGCGTCACGGCTTCTGGCAGTTCAACCTCGACATCTACATCGACACCGATCGTCGGCATGGTTCGGGCTACACGCGGCTGCTACCCGGCCGCATGGCCACGGTGGCCCAGGACCAGGCGTGGGACCTGGCCGTGATCGCCGCGCCGCGGCCCGACGTGATCCAGAACCAGCTGAACGACGTGCTGCAGCGTGAACTCACCGAGCAGCAGCAGCGCCAGCTGGCGCCCGAGGAACGTGGCTCCCGGGACGACGTGGCGCGCCAGGCTGCGGCCACCATCCATCGGCACGCCTACTTTCCGACCTCCTACAAGGTGCGCGGCAAGAAGATCACATTCTCCGTGCCCCACGCGATCCTCGGCGGTCCGGCCAGCGACACCTGGGGCTACCTGGTCTTCGTCACCGGCGCCAGTCTCGAGGTGAGCCTCGAGCTCCTCTCGGGCATCGGCATTCGCGAGGGTACCTCGGCCCGCCTGGGCACGTTGCCCATCTCGCCGGGCGAGGAATGGACCGATCGCTTCGGCGGCGGCCAGCCCGGCGAGGCACTGCAGCCGCCCATCGTCGATATCTTCGTGCCCGAGGGCCAGGTGCAGGAGACCTTGCTGGCCGACTACTCGAGTCGCGACTATCGCCCGGCGGTGCTGCCCATGGTCGTTCCCTCCGAGGCCGCCCTCGCCGCGGCCGGCGCAGCCGCCATGGCCAGTCAGCCCCGCTGGGCCTTGCAGTCGTGGCAGGGCAAGGTCTGCTACGAGGTCTTCGTCCGCAGCTTCAAGGATTCGGACGGCGACGGCATCGGTGACTTCCGCGGCCTCACGGAGAAGCTCGACTACCTCAATGACGGCGACCCCAAAACCGATCAGGATCTGGGCGTCGAGGCCCTCTGGCTCATGCCCGTCTTCGCCTCACCCAGCTACCATGGCTACGACACCATCGACTACTACCGCCTCAACCCCCAGTACGGAACCGACGCGGACTTCGACCTGCTGCTCCAGGAGTGCCATCGCCGCGGCATCGAGGTCGTCCTCGACCTGATGCTCAACCACTGCAGCTCGCAGCATCCGTGGTTCGTCGACAGCGCGCGCGGCCCCGACAGCGAGCGGCGCGACTGGTTCGTGTGGCGCCAGGACGATCCCGGCTGGACCCAGCCCTGGGGTAGCGGCCCGGTTTGGCACGAGAAGAACGGCGCCTACCACTACGGAATCTTCTGGAGCGGCATGCCCGACTTCAACTTCCGCAATCCCGCCGTCATGGCCGAGGCGCAGGAGATCGCCGACTTCTGGTTCGATCGCGGCGTGGACGGTTTCCGCCTGGACGCGGCTCGCCATCTGGTGGAAGCGGGTCCCGGCGAGCAGCAGAACGACACCCCCGAGACCCACGCCGCCTGGCGCGATTTCTCCGCCTTCCTGCGCGCCCGCTACCCCGACCGG
>PIVY01000505.1 GCA_003353795.1 bacterium | reverse complement strand
GAGCAACTACGCCGACTGGATAGACGCGGTCCGCATCCGGTGGGCCGCGGAGCCGAGTGATCTTGACCGCACGGTGTTTGCCCTCTCCTACCGCGAGGCAGCCCCGCTCGACAGCTACAACACCGCGCCGCTCATGGCCGACATCCCCATCCTGATGCTCCACGGCAAGCGTGACAAGGCGGTCCCGGCGAGCCTGGGTGACTTGCTCTGGAACCGCCTCGGCGAGCCCGAACGCTGGACCGCCCCTGGCGGGCACGAGGTGCTCTTCCTGGGCTTCCTGCCGATCAAGACCCGCGCCCTGCTCGACTGGCTCGACGAGGTCGAGCGGTGAGGCCGCGCCGCGATATCTGCCAGGGTGCCACTGGACAAAGTCCAGTGAGGGGTCGTGCAAGGGCACCCGACAATCCGCACTGGTCTTCGACCAGTGACACCCAGGGTCTGTCCATCGTGCGATAGGATGTCCCTATGAAGATCCGCTCCCTTCTCGTGTGTGCCCTTCTGATCCTCCCCACGATCGCGTCGAGCGCCAGCGCCCAAGATACCGACCGTTGGTACGAGATCTGGATGGCCGGCTCACGCTCGGGCTGGTCGCACGAAGTCGTCACCGCCGAGGACGACCGCATCACCACCCGCAACGAGATGCAGATGTCAGTTGGCAGGGCGGATCAGGCTGTCTCCATCCGCAGCACCAGCGAGTTCATCGAGTCGGCCAGTGGCGAGCCCATCGAGGTCACCATCACCCAGAAGCTCGGCGACACACCCATCGAAGCAACCTACGTTTTCGGTGATAGCGACGTCCGCCTCACCAGCACGCAGGGAGACAAGACGCAGGAGACGACCCTGCCCCTGCCCGAGGACGGGTGGCTCCCTCCGGCGGCCGCCTCGCGCCT
>PIVY01000123.1 GCA_003353795.1 bacterium | reverse complement strand
CCGACCTTGCCCTGGAACGGGCGGATGAGTTCGACGAGGTTACTGGCGGTTGCTTCCATTGTCGTCACTCCGCGAGAAGTGGTTCGGTACGGGACCAGGACGGACCAGTATTCATTGTCCGTATCGGAGATTCTAAGATAGTGCTTGAGGGCGCTGAGCCAAGGAAATGCACGGTCGAGAATTGAGAATCGATTTGGGTGGGGAATGTTGGTGGGTAAGTATTCTTGACCGTTGTCGTCTAATAAGTTGGACCGAGAAATGGATGTCGATGTTCGTTGTATTTTTGATCTTAATTATTGTGTTCATATGCGCTTATTGAAACCGACGCGAGGCCAGATCGGTTGACCCTGTAAAAACAGGTCGACGGGCGGACAGAATCGACTCGAATTCTCAAGTTCCCGCGCTCACGGCCGATTCTAGACCCGGTATCACGAATCGCATCCGAACCACGGACTCGCCGGGGAGGCCCCGCCCATGTTCCAGGGAGACATCGCCCAGTTCGCACCCGCGGACCTTCTGCTGTTCCTCAGTCACATGAACAAGGAAGGCGTGCTGACCGTCCGCCAGGACGACGCGTCGCTCAGCCTCTCCTTCCGGCGCAACCTCATCGTCGATGCCGGCTGCGAGGCCGCCGAGGAACTGATCCTCGAGATGCTCGTCCAGCACGAGGCCGCCGGCCGCGACACGCTCGACTACCTGCGTCAGGCCCGCGAAGAAACCGGCTTGCCGCTCACCCGCATCCTCGAGGACGTGGAGTGGCTCTCGGTGGACGGCGCCGACAAGGCCATGGCCGCCGGTCTGCGCGAGACAGTGTTCCGCCTGCTGCTCTGGGACCGCGGCGCCTTCCAGTTCACCGAGATCGCCGTGGACGACAACCCGAACCTCACGCCCATGGACGCCCAGAGTCTGGTGATGGACCTCACCCGCGAGGTCGACGAGTACCGCGAACTCCTGCGCGGACTGGGCTCCCTCGATCGGCACGCCCGCACCGCCAGCACACCCGCCGAGGCCACCGCCGAGGAGCACTATGTGCTTGCCCACGCCGGCGAGGCATCCACCATGGCCGACCTGCTGAACACGGCGCCCTTCCCGCGCCTCACCGCCGCCTGGGCCATGGCCACCGCCGTGGATCGCGGCTGGCTCGAACTCACCGCCGCGCCCGCCGACTGTGACACCGAAACCGACAACTCTCCTGACACCGCCGGCGCATTCGGTGCCTACCGCCTGGCCCTGCGCCGCCTGCTCCAGGCGCCCGACTGCCGCACCCACATCCGCGAGCTCCTGAACTTCGCCCAGACCCACTGCACCCAGTCGATCCTCCTGGCCGTCAGCGGCGATCACCTCAAGCGCGCCACCGTCTATTGCCGCGACCTCAACGGCCGCCTCACCGCCAGCGATCATCGCGACCCCGACGTGGACCTCGCCAGCGATATGGTCTTCCAGCAGGCCCTGGCCGCCGGCCGGCCCTTCGTGGGCAGCGCGTTCCCGTCGCCGGTCATCGAGGCCCTGGAAGCGGAGATCGACGCCGCCGACTGCGCCCTGCTTCCCCTGGGCGCCATGGGCGGCTACGACCTGCTGCTCTTCGCGGTCACCGCCGAACCCAGCGGCCCCACCGGTCCCCTTGCCTGCCTCGAACTGCTGTCGTGGCAGATCCACACGCCGCAACTCGGCCAGCCGGGCGAGACCGACCACGATGACGCCGTGGGCGAGTCCAGTGACGGCGAGCGGCTCGACAGCGATGGCGACGCCGCCGACCGCCTCGTGTCCAGCATCAAGGATCTGCCGCCCATGCCCAACGTGGTGGCCAAGATCCTGGGCCTCCTGGCCAACGCCGAATGCGACATGAACGAGGTCACCGAGGCTCTGTCCCACGACCCGGCCCTCGTCGCACGCCTCATCAAGGTGAGCAACTCGTCGCTCTACGGCGGCTACCAGGAGACCGGCAGCGTCAACCAGGCCATCGTGCGCCTGGGCACGCGAACCACCCGCAGCGTGGTGGTGGCGGCATCGACCCGGTCGCTCTTCCCCATGGACAGCTCTCGCAACGGTCTGCTCGGCCGCTCGCTCTGGGAGCACGCCGTGCGCACCGGACTGGCCGCCCGCCGCGTGGCCGAGTTCACCCGCCGCGCCGACGCCGACGAGGCCTTCGCCGCCGGCGTGCTGCACGACATCGGCAAGGTGATCATCCTGCTGAACGAGCCCGACAAGTACGCCGAGGCCCACAAGCGCCTCGAGGCCGGCGCCGCGGACAGCGTGTACGTGGAGCGGGAACTGCTGGGATTCGATCATTGCCTGGTGGGCGACCGCCTACTCGAGAGCTGGGGCATGCCGGGCAACCTGCGCGCCGTGGCCCGCTGGCATCACGAGCCCGAAGGCGCGGCCGACCAGACCCCGCTGGTGCAGGTCGTGGCCTGCGGCGACCTCCTGAGCCACAGCCTCGGCGGCGGCAGCGGCGCCGGAGGACGGCTCGACGAACGCCTCGACCAGGCCTGTCAGGTCCTGGACCTCGACGGCGGCGCGCGGTCCGATCTGGTGGAGCTCCTCAACCTGGATCTGGAGCAGAGCGACCTGCTGGATTGACGGACGACTAGAAACTCGAATCGATGGTGAGAAGGGCCCCCCGGGGGGCCCTTTCGCCTATCGTACGACGACCGTGCGACCCACCGCCTGCTCGACGCCCGCCCGCACGCAGATGAGGTACACGCCGCTCTGCACCGGCTGCCCAGACGCGTCGCGATGCGACCACGCCAGCACATGCCGGCCGGCCGGCCGCGCCGCATCCGGCTGGGGCATCGCCACCCGCCGCCCCCGCACGTCGAATACCTCGACCCGCACCCGGGCGTCGCGAACCAGTTCGAACGCCACCAGCGAGCGGCCCTGCTCGGGGTCGCCCCTCACCGTCACGGTGAACGATTCCGGCCACACGAGCGGCACCGCCAGCGGATCGTCCGCCACGCGATCGCAGTACACGTCGTTCTCGTAGAGCACGTCACGGTCGTCGGGCCAGGCGGCGATCATGCCGCCGGCGCCGACCACCACGTCGGGGCGATTCTGGTTGCCGGACGCGGTGCACACGGCGACGCCGTCGGCATCCCAACTGCGCCCGCCGGCCGCGTCGAAATGCTGGGCGTAGATGTCCTCGCGACCGGTGCCGCCGCGATTGTCTTCCCAGGCGAAGAACGCGCCGCCGATGCCGTCGGCGGCCAGATCCACGTCGCGCTGGGCGTCGGGAGCGCCGCAAACGCTCACGCCGTTCAACGGCCACACCGGCAGGCCGGCCGCGTCGAGACGCTGGGCATAAATGTCGAGGTTCCAGGGCGGTCCGCTGGGTGCGTTGCGGAAGTCGTACCAGGCCACGATGGCGCCGCGGTCGCCATCGCTGCAAAGGGCGGGGCGATACTGCGATTCCGTCGCGGTGCAGATGGGCGCGCCACCGGTCGACCAGCGCGAGGCGCCGTCCGTGAGGTCCAGCTTCTGGCCGTAGATGTCGGGCGAACCGGTGCGGCGGTCGACCCAGGCGAGCAACGGGTCGCCGTCGCTGGCGGGGCGTGCGGTGATGGCGTCCTGGTCGCCGCTCTGCACGCACACCGCCACGCCGTTCGCGGTCCAGAGCGCGGTGCCGACGAGATCGAGGCGCTGGGCATAGACGTCGCCCACGTCGTCGCGTGAGTCGTTCCAGGCGATGACCGCTCCGCCCGCACCGTCGGTGCAGATGGTTGGGCCGCTCTGGTCCCAGTCCCACACGACGACCGACACCGAGGCGCCGTCGTTCCAGAGCGGACGACCGCCGGCATCGAGACGCTGGGCGTGAATATCGTAGAAGACGGGATCGGCGTTCTTGTCCTGCCAGGCCACGATGATGCCGCCGGCACCGTCGCTGCAGGCGGTGGGCTGGTCCTCCATGCCCGACCCGGACGCCACGGCCACGCCGTCGCCCACGAGCAGCATCTGGCCCAGCGCGTCGACGCGCTGGGCATGGACGTCGCGTAGCCGCGAGCCGAAGGCCCGCTCGTCCTGCCACACGATCCAGGCGCCGCCGTGTCCGTCGGCCACCAGGGGCGTGAAGCCGGTGGTGCCGGTGGACGAGTGGTAGAGGCCCTGGTCGCCGGCGGCCGTGCACACCGGTTCGCCGTCGGCCTGCCAGAGCACCTCGCCATCGGCCGAGACGCGCTGCACGTAGATGTTGCTGTCGCCGTCCCGCTCGTCTTCCCAGGCGATGATCACGCCGCCGGCTCCGTCGGTGACGGCGAAGACGTCGTACTTCTCGCCCACCGCGCGGCTGACCGGAACGTTGACCACGGGATCGCCGGGCCAGGCGGCGGCGACGGGAGCGAGAGCGCAGGCGAGCAGGGAGACCAGAACGATGCGACGAGCAATCATGGTGCGGCACCTCGGGCGAGAGACGAGCGGCGACGACCGCTTCATGGTACCACATCCGAAACGGTCGCGGCCCCCGCCCGGATGCATGGGCGGAGGCCGCGCTGAGGAATCGAACCGAGCGTCTAGAAGAAGTAGTTCATCGACACGCCCACGGTCGTCTCGCCGAAGTTGATGTCGCCGAGTTCGTCGAAGTCGTCGATCTCGCCGCCGCGGGCGTCGACGGCGAAGCCCAGCGAGTAGTGGCTGTTGACCATCCACTCGTAGCCCAGGCCGAAGGCGGTGACGTTGGTGTCCTTCTCGAATTCCCGCGCCAGACCGTCCTCGAGCACGTAGTCGTCGGGAACCTCGACGTGGACCCGGGCGCCGCCGAAACCGAGCCGGATGAAGAAGCCGCCGTTGCCCGGATAGAAGGTGCCCATGATCACGGAACTCGCCACGGCGATGACGTGGTCGTCCTCGCCACCCTGACCCACGCCGCGGGCGTCGATGGAAAGGCCGAACCAGGGTGCGAACTGGTAACCCATGCGGAGGGTCATGCCGCCGCCGAGGACGTCCTTGAAGTCGTCGTGGCTCTCGTACTTTTGGCCGTCGATCTCGTAGGACACTCCGGCGCCGCCGACACCGAGGTCGGCGCCCAGGAAGAAGCCCTTGCGAACATGGTTGCCGGTGCCGGCCTCGGCGGCCTGGGTCACCGCCACGATCAAGGCCACGAGAACGAGGATCTTCAGGGCGACGTACTGCTTGCGAAACATGGCGATCTCCTTGCGGGGGCCCGGATGTCGATCCCGACCGGATTCACTGTCGAGCGTTCGCCGGTACCATCGCATGGGTCGTACCTGTTGCCGTCCGCGGCTGAACAGGCCATGTAACTCGCCTATATACAATCTCTTACCGAACTCCAGGCGGCACCAGGCCGCGGTCGAAACCACCGTGCCGATCCACCACACTGTGCCGGCCCGCGCCCGCCGAAGGCACGAGGAGATGGTTGGTTTGACGGCCAACCCGCCCGCCCGTAGGATGCTGCCAGACAAGAACGACCCCCGGTAGTGAACCTGGAGCCCGCCGACGATGACGCGAGTCCGAGATCCGCTCGACACACGCCGCCACAGCGGACGCCTTCGGGCGGCGCTGTTGCCGGCGCTGCTGCTGGCCATCGGCGCCGTGGCCATCGTGATGCTCTGGCGGGACGTGGAGTCGGCGGGTCGACGCGGGGTAGCCCAGGAGACCGCGATCACCGCGGCGCAGGTGCGCCTGCGCCTCGAGTCTTGGATCGACGCTCGCCTGGCCATGCTCGAATACCTGGCCGAAGGCCATTTCGCCGACCGCGCCGACATCGAGCGCCACTTCCGCGAAGACGCCCTGGTCGCGCTGCGGGTCAACCCCGGGTTCCAGGCCCTGAACTTCATCGACACCGACGGGATCATCCGTCTCGTCGTGCCGCACGACAGCAATCTCGACGCCCTGGACAAGAACCTCAACGAGCATCCATCGCCCGGCGTCCGCGAGGCCCTTGCCGCCGCCGGCGTCACCGGTCGGATGATCCGCACGCCCGTGATCGAGCTGCTGCAGGGCGGCCGCGGCGTGGCTGCCTACCAGAAGCTCTGGGACCGGGACCGCCGGCCGCTCGGCTACCTGAACGTCGTCTTCCGCATCGACACCATGGTGGACGCTTGCCTGGCCGAGAATGAGCTTCGCCGCAACTTCGATTTCGACCTCACCGGCGAGAACGGGAGCACCGCCTACACCCACACCACGGCCGGCGACCCGGGGCAGTCGCCGCTCATGGTGTCGTTGCCCGTGCGCGTCGTCGACCGGCCCTGGACCCTCCGGCTGGCTCCCACGGCCGACCATGCGGCGCACGGCGAGACCCTGGCCGACGAGATCCTCGCCGGTGCCGGCCTTTTGCTGGTCGCCGGCGTCGCGGCGCTCATCTACATGATGCTGCTGCGCCAGGACGCCCTGCTGGTGAGTCGGGCCCGCTACCAGCTACTGGTGGAGAACATCACCGACCTCGTGGTGAAGATCGATCTCGACGGCCGATTCCTCTACGTCAGCCCCTCCTACTGCAAGACCTTCGGCAAGACCGAACAGGAACTTCTGGGCGGCGAATTCATGCCCCTCGTGCACGAGGACGATCGTGCCTCTACCGCCGAGGCCATGCAGTCCCTCTACCGACCGCCCCACCACGCATACCTCGAGCAGCGCGCTCACACCGGTGAAGGCTGGCGCTGGCTCGCATGGTCCGACACCGCGGTGCTCGACGACGCCGGCGAAGTGGTGGCGGTCGTGGGCGTAGGCCGCGACATCACCCTGCGGCGGGAACTGGAAGAACAGCTACTCCAGTCGCAGAAGCTGCAGGCCATCGGTCAGCTCGCCGGCGGCATCGCTCACGATTTCAACAACATCCTGCAGGCCATGCAGGGCTACGTGGAATTCCTGATGGAAGACCTCGTCGATCAGCCCGACGTTCACGACGACCTGCAAGCCGTGCAGCGGAGCGTGCACCGGGCCCGCGACCTCACCCGCCAGCTGCTTGCCTTCAGTCGCCAGCAGGTCCTGGCGCCCGCGGTGCTCGACCTCCACGAGACCGTGGAGGAGCTCCTGCCCCTGTTGCGTCGGCTCCTGGGCGGCACCGTCGAGCTGCAGTTCACCAGCGACGATCCCGGCCTCTGGGTCCACGCCGACCGCGGCCAGATCGAGCAGGTTCTCATGAACCTGTGTCTCAACGCTCGCGACGCCATGGCCGGCTCCGGAGTCATCGCCATCGCCACGAGCACACGCGACCTGGATGCCGAATTCTGCCGGGAGCACCCGTCGCTCGAGCCGGGGTCGTTCGTGGTCCTGGACGTGGCTGACACCGGCGCCGGCATCCCGCCCGAGATGATCGGCCGCATCTTCGAACCGTTCTTCACCACCAAGGACGTGGGTGCGGGCACCGGCCTGGGCCTGGCGACGGTCTACGGAATCGTCCGCCAGCACGGCGGTGTCATCGACGTGGACAGCGACGTGGGACGCGGATCCCGGTTCACCATCCTGCTGCCCACTTCCGGCGCACCGACCGAATCAGAGGAGGTGCCACAAGCCGTGGCCTCCGGCGGTGGTCGCGAAACGGTTCTCGTGGTCGAGGACGAGGCGTCGGTCCGGAGCCTCGCCCGCCGGGTGCTCGAGCGCGCCGGCTACAGGGTCCTCACTGCCGGCGACGGTCAGGACGCCGTTATGCGCCACGCCGTGGAACCGGACATCGACCTCATCGTGCTCGACGTGATCATGCCCCGCATGGACGGTCGCGAGGCCGCCCGGCAGATCCGGGCCCGCGACGCCGACACGCGCATCCTGTTCGTCTCGGGCTACGCGCCGGAAGAGTCGGAGGCCGGCGAAGACTGGACCCGAGGCGAGGAGTTCCTCCTCAAGCCATTCGACGCGACCACTCTCCTGTCACGGATCCGGCAACTCCTCGATCGTCCACGCCCCGCCTGAGGCGCTCACCGGCGGCCAGGCTTGCCCGGGAAGTCCCAGACCTTGGTGACCGTGCCCACCCGCGCAGTGCCGGCGGCGTTGATGCACGAGATGGTGATCACGTTGGTGCCGCGCTGCAACGGAACACCCGGGATCCGCCATGAGACCGTGCCCTCGGCCACGCCCTGGCCGCCCAGGCTATTGTGCCAGCGCACCTCCACCGGCAGGAAGCCGTCGGGGGCCGAGCCGGTGATCTCCAGGAAGTGCGGCGGGGCGAAGTCGGGCGCCGAGGTCCCCCGGCCCACGATCTCGTAGCCGCCCTGCGCATCGGGCAGGCCGTACGACGTGCCGTGCAGCACGGTGTCGGCGATGACCACGCCGAAGCCGCCGAATCGGGTCAGGATCACCTCGCGTTTGGCCCAATCGGTGTTCAGCCCGGTTTGATCGCGGCCCCGCACCCGCACCCAGAGCGATCCTGCCTGGGGCTGCAGACCGGTGTCGAAGCTGCCACCCAGGCTCGTCGATCGGTCGACGCCGGTCACCGGTAGGCTCCAGTCGCCGGTGTTGCCCAGGCGGTAGCTGCGCTCCCAGAGCACGGGCTCGCTGGCCAGCGCCGTGACGCCGATGCGGATGGTGCCGCCGATGCCGCCGGAGTCCCAGTCGGCCACGAAAAAGGTCTCGAGTCCCGGGGCTCCCCACGAATCGCTCTGCCGTCGCACCTGCCCGTTGACCGTGACACGGTAGTCGAAGAGGTCGTTGGCCTCGCAATCGAACCAGTTGGTGTCGGCCATCACCACTTCCACCGAGCCGGCCGCGTACTGGCGTCTCAGGTAGAGAACGTTCTCGTCCAGGCCGTCGCGTATGAGCGGCGAGGTGGCGGCGCCGAGCCCGTGCAGGTCCGGCAGGCCCTCGCGCTCGGGATGCCAGAGCTGCCGATTCCACGAGAGGTCGCCGTGGAGGTGATAGATGGGATAGAAGTCGTCGAAGAGCAGGCAGAACACCTCGAGGTAGCCGGGATGGATGGAGTGGCTCAGCCCCCCGCGCGATTCGGGCGCCAGGAACGGACCGCCGGCCTCGCTGCGCATGCGGGAGGGCAGGTCTTCCCAGGCCTGGGAGAGGTCGCTGGGGTTGGGCAGGATTCCCGCGGAGAACAGGTGGTTGTAGTAGTAGATGGTGGGGCAGAAATACCGCGTGAAGTGCTCCGACGCGGCGCCGTGGAAGGGGTAGGTCACCACGTGCTCGCCACGGCAGCCCTCGCCGTCGTAGTAATCGAACTCGGTGCTGGCGCCGGGCGGGCACTGGAAATCCTCGAGCATGACGAAGTCCAGCTCGGCCAGCAGTTCGGCGTCGCTGCGACCGGAGACGGTGTTGGCGCCGGTGAGGAAGTACCGGCCGACGTTGGGATCGCTGGAGGTGGCGGCGATGTGGCGGCGCAGGGTCCGGAGCATGTCGATGCGGCCGAGGCGGGTGCCTTCGAGCTCGTCGGGGTCGTTGAGCAGGGCGATGCCGTCGCGGTCGCGGTCGATGAGCCAGCCCGCGTAGTCATCGCCGATGGGATAGTCGGTCCAGTACTCGTAGACGTCGAACAGCAGGCCCACGCGCGGCGCCCGGTTCTCGCAGTGGTTCCATTCCTGGGCCAGGAACCAGGCGAAGGTGTCGCGGGCGGTCTCGTTGAAGACGTTGAGCAGGATCTTGCCCTCGTCGCCGTCGACCATGGCGGGCAGGGTGCCGTCGGTGAGGTGCACCAGGACGTTCTCGTCGACCTCGTCGTGCACGCTCCACAGGAACTCGTACATGCGTTGCCAGACGGGATAGTCGTCGTTGTCCATGGCCGAAAGGCTGGCGAACCCAACCACCGCGGAATTGTTGCTTTCGGGCACGCCGCGAACGCGCTCGACCCAGTGGTCCCAGCCGGGATCGGTCTGGGGCCCCTCGAAGATGAAGGCGCTGGTGCAGAGGATCACGTCCGGTTGCGCCCACTCGGCCAGGGTGGCCAGGTTGTGGTCGCTGGGCTTGGTGCTGCCGTTCCAGTGGGTGGAGACGGCATAGGTGTCGCCGTCCGGCATGGGCGCTGGCGTCGGGAACGGCATGTCGATGGCCGCCTGGAACGCCACGGCGGGTTCGGAGCGGTTGCCCACGGTATCCACGGCCACCACCGACACGGTCAGCGTGTCGGAATGGAAACAGCGCGGCCCCACGAGGACCTCGAGGTCGGCCACCGAGGTGGCGGGCTGGAGGGACGCGCCGGTGTGGTCGCCCACGGCGGCGGTCTTGTGAGCGAAGAAGCCGAAAGCCAGCTCACCGTAGAGCGGATACGAACTGGCGTAGGTGCAGGTGACCTCGAAGCGGGAAGGCTCGTTGGCGGCCGCCGCCACGGTGACCATGATCGGGTCGCCGTTGCGGTACGGATCCACGTCCACCTGGACGGCGGCAAGGAGGGGCGGATCGGTGTCCTGGGCCCGGACTGCCGGCGCCAGGCTCGCCAGGAGCAGGACGATCGACGCGAACTGGAGCGTGGTCGGGTAGCGCATGATCTCCTCGAGGGTCGAATCGTGACTCGAGGCAGCGGTCGCCGACCGGGCGCGACGGACCTACTCCTCCAGATAGAACTCCCAGCCACAGTACTTGCCGGCTGGCGCATCGGGAGGACATCTCAAGCAGCGGGTCTTGATGCGCGGATCGATGGTGGCGGCGAAGGTGGGAAACTCGGTCTCGCCGATGGCCTTGCAGGGAAAGGGCGGTAGACCCTTACGCTCGCGCGCGTCGTGCACGCGGCAGCTGTCCATGGTGAATCGGAGGACGCGGCGCTCGGGTCCCCACTCGGTGTGCTGCTCGTTCAAGAGGGCGTACATGCGCAGGGACAGGGCCTTCTCCAGCGCCTCGAGACCGCCGTCGTCACCGAGGCGGGCGAACTGCTTGATGCGGCGGGCCTCCACCGCGGCGAACTTCTCCCAGGCCTGCCGGTCGAGTTCGAGGGCGCCATCCATGCCCTGCTCGGCCTCCACGGCCAGGAACCAGCAACCGTCGTGGGCGAGCCAGTTCTTGGCGAACATGCCGACCGCCTCGAGCAACTGCTCGCGCGACAGATCCTGGTATCCGTTCATGACGGTTCGCCGGCGCGGCGCCCGCCGATCTCCGTCTGGATGTACTCGACGATGTCGCGGGTGCTGGCGCCGGGTCCGAAGAGCTGTCCCACGCCGCTTGCGCGCAGTTCGGCCATGTCCTCGTCGCTGATGGTGCCGCCGCCGGTGAGCAGGATGTCATCGCCGCCCTTGTCGTTCAGCAGCCGCTGCACCTCGGGAAAGATGTGCATGTGGGCGCCCGACAGCAGCGACAGGCCCACGGCGTCGACATCTTCCTGCACGGCCGCCTCGGCGATCATCTCGGGTGTCTGGCGGATGCCGGTGTAGATGACCTCCATGCCCGCGTCGCGCAGGGCCCGGGCCACCACCTTGGCGCCCCGGTCGTGGCCGTCGAGGCCGGCCTTGGCCACGAGCACTCTGATTGCACGTCCCATGGTACCCACTCTCCCGTCAGATGATGATCGGTTCGGTGTACTCACCGTAGACTCCCTTGAGGGTCTCGATGATCTCGCCCAGGCTGGCATACGCCTTCACCGCCTCGATGAACGGAGGCATGAGGTTGCCGCCGTCCTGGGCCGTCTGCTCCACGCGCTTCAGGGCAGCGGCGCAGGCGGCCGGGTCGCGCCGGGTCTTCAAGGCGGCCAGCTTCGCATTCTGCGTCTGCGCCACTTCCTTGTCGATGCGCAGCAGGGGAATCTGCTGCTTCTCGTCGGGATTGACGTACTCGTTCACGCCCACCACCACGCGCTGCTTGCGCTCGAGGGCCTCCTGGTACCAGTGGGCCGCGTCGGCGATCTCGCGCTGGAAGAATCCTTCCTCGAGGGCCGGCACCACGCCGCCCAGCTCGTTGATCCGCGCGAAGTAGGCCTCGGCACCTGCTTCCATGTCGTTGGTCAGCTTCTCCACGAAGTACGACCCCGCCAGCGGATCGACCGTGCTGGCGACACCGGTCTCGTGGGCGAGGATCTGCTGGGTCCTCAGCGCGATCTCTACCGACTCCTCGCTGGGCAACGCCAGCGCCTCGTCCAGGCTGTTGGTGTGCAGGCTCTGGGTGCCGCCGAGCACGCCGGCCAGCGCCTCGTAGGCCGTGCGCACCACGTTGAGCATGGGCTGCTGGGCGGTGAGGCTGCAGCCGGCGGTCTGGGTGTGGAAGCGCAGCAGCCAGGAGCGCGGATTCTTGGCCTTGTAACGGTCCTTCATGTGGCGCGCCCAGATCCGGCGGGCGGCGCGGAACTTGGCGATCTCCTCGAAGAAGTCGAGGTGGCTATTGAAGAAGAAGGAGAGGCGCGGGGCGAAGTCGTCCACGTCGAGGCCGGCTTCGATCGCCGCATCGACGTAGGCGAAGCCGTCGGCCAGGGTGAAGGCCAGCTCCTGCACCGAGGTGCTGCCCGCCTCGCGGATGTGGTAGCCCGAGATGCTGATGGTGTTGAACTGGGGCATCTCGTTGGTGCCGTACTCGATGGTGTCGACCACGAGTTTCATGGATGGCAGGGGCGGGAAGATGAATTCCTTCTGGGCGATGAATTCCTTGAGGATGTCGTTCTGCAGGGTGCCGCGCAGCTTGGTGATGTCGGCGCCCTGCTTCTCCGCAGCGGCGATGTACATGGCCCAGATGATGGCCGCGGGCGAATTGATGGTCATGGAGGTGGAGATGTCGGCGAGCGGGATGCCGTCGAAGAGGGTCTCCATGTCCTCGAGGCTCGAGATCGCCACGCCGCACTTGCCGACTTCGCCCATGCACCAGGGATCGTCCGAATCGCGACCCATGAGCGTGGGCAGGTCGAAGGCCACCGAGAGGCCGGTCTGACCGCGACTCAGCAGGAAGCGGTAGCGTTCGTTGGTCTGCTGGGCGGTGCCGAAGCCGGCGAACTGGCGCATGGTCCACATCTTGCCGCGGTACATGCTGGCGTGGACGCCGCGGGTGTAGGGGTACTCGCCGGGCTCGCCGAGGTCGCGCGCATGGTCGATGTCGACGTCGTCGGGGCCCACGAGGGGCCGGATCTCGCGGCCGGAGACGGTGACGTGGGGATCGTCGTTGGACGGGCGCTGGTGCAGGCTCCCCAAGAGGGCACGTGTGGTGTCGTCGGAGCGGTCGCTCATTCACTATCCTCCAGGAACGCCGCCATCAGGGAGCGGGCGGCGGTGTAAGGCGTCTCTTGCCCGGCGGCCACGCGCTCGGCCCAGGCGGGGATCTCGTCGGCGAGGCGGGCATGGGCGCGCTGCCAGAGGCGGTCGCGCAGGACGGCGGTGATCTCGGTCTGCGCGCGGCGGCGGCGGCGGTCGGCGAGGTCGCCGCTCTGTTCGAGGTGCACGCGATGCTCGTCCACGGCGGCGCAGAGTTCGGCGATGCCCTCACCCTTCGAGGCCACGGTCACCAGCACGGGCACCGACCATTCGGAGTGCGGGCGCATGGCCAGGTCGGCCTCGAGAGTACGCACCATCTGACCGGCGCCGGGGCGGTCGGCCTTGTTCACCACCAGGATGTCGGCCACCTCCATGAGGCCGGCCTTCATGGCCTGGATGGCGTCGCCGGATTCGGGCGACAGGACCACGACCACCGAGTCGGTGGCCTGGGCCACGTCCATCTCGGTCTGGCCCACGCCCACGGTCTCGACGATGAGCATCTGCTGGCCGAAGGCCTCGAGCACATCCACGACTTCCTTGGTGGCCCGGGCGAGTCCGCCCAGGCTGCCGCGCGTCGCCATGCTGCGGATGAACACGCCGGGATCGGTGGTGAGGTCGCCCATGCGCACCCGGTCGCCGAGGACGGCGCCGCCGGTGAACGGGCTGGTGGGATCGACGGCGACGACGCCCACGCGGCGGTCGTGCTTGCGGTGGTACCGCACGAGCGCGTCCACGAGGGTGCTCTTGCCCACGCCCGGCGGACCGGTGATCCCCAGACGGGGCGCGCCGGTGAGCCGGGGGTAGAGCTGGTGCAGGACGTCCTCCGCCCGGGGGCCGCCATTCTCCACCACGCTGATCAGGCGCGCGGCGGCGCGGCGCTGGCCGGTGAAGAAGGCCTCCAGGGTTCGGTCGAGGTCGGTTTCGAGCATGGGTTCCACCTGTGACGGGTCGATTCGTTGGCGCCGACATACTAGTTCAATTGGCATCGAAAGTCATCACGCGGGCCAGCAAGATCGTGGCATCGGATCGTGGCATCGGGTATGGTGATCCGCGGTGATCAGAGTCTAGCAACCGCCGCCGGAACCGACCTTCAGGAGGAATGGGCATGGACCTCAAGCTCAACGAGACCCAGCAGATGCTCCGCGACGCCACCCGCGACTTCGCCGAGAAGAAGCTCATTCCAAATTCCGAGGCCCACGAACACGCCGAAGAGGTCCCCGCGGCTCTGCTGCAGGAGCTGGCCGCCATGGGCTACTGCGGCATCGGCACGCCAGAGCAGTACGGCGGCTCGGGCCTGGACGCCGTCTCCTACGCGTTGATGATCAGCGAGCTGTCCTACGGCGACGCGTCGGTAGGCGTGACGGTGTCGGTGACCAACAGCCTCACCGCCGACCCGATCATCATGTTCGGCACCGACGAGCAGAAAGAAAAATACCTGCCGCCGTTGGCCCGCGGCGAGGTCTGGGGCGGTTTCGCGCTGACCGAGCCCTCGGCCGGCACCGACTCGGCGGGCACCCGCACCACCGCCGTGCTCGACGGCGACGAGTACCTGGTCAACGGTACCAAGAACTTCATCACCAACGGCGGCTTCGCCGAGACCTTCGTGGTCTTCGTGCGCGGCGACACCGCGGACAAGCACGCCGGCATCTCGGCCTTCATCGTCGAGAAGGGCACGCCCGGCTTCTCCATCGGCAAGAAGGAAGACAAGCTGGGCATCCGAGCCTCGTCCACCACGGAGCTGGTATTCGAGGACTGCCGACTGCCTAAGGAGAATCTGCTCGGCGAGTGGGGTCAGGGATTCAAGGTGGCCATGAAGACCCTGGACAATGGTCGCATCGGCATCGCGGCGCAGGCCCACGGTATCGCGAAGCGCGCCCTCGATCTGGCGATCAAGTACTCGAAGGAACGCGAGCAGTTCGACCGGCCGCTGGCCAAGTTCCAGAACGTGCAGTTCAAGATCGCGGACATGGCCACCGACGTGGAGGCGTCGCGGCTGCTGCTGATGCAGGCCGCGTGGGAGAAGGACCAGAAGCTGCGGCACTCGAAGGCGGCGGCCATGGCGAAGCTGTTCTGCTCGGAGGCGTCGCACCGCGTGTGCCACCAGGCGTTGCAGATCCACGGCGGCTACGGCTACGTCAAGGAATACGAGATCGAACGGCTGTATCGGGACCAGCGGATCACGGAGATCTACGAGGGGACGAGCGAGGCGATGCGGATGGTGATCTCGGCAAATGTGATGCGGTAGGCTCATGGGGCACCGCCTCGCCTTCGCCGTCCTGATGCTGGCGGTCGCCACGTCCCTCCACGCCGACCCCCGCGTCCACACTTTCTACTACGGGTGGTACGCCACCGAGGCGGTAGATGGTCACCAGGCTCACTGGAACCACGAGGTTCTGGGCGTGGACGACCGTGGCCGGTTCCCCGGTGGTCAGGACATCGGCGCCGACTTCTATCCGGCGCCGGGCTGCTACAGCAGCAACGACCCCGCCATCCTCGCCATCCACATGCAGCAGATGCGATCTTTGTGCATCGGTGTGGTGGTCGCCAGTTGGT
>PIVY01000504.1 GCA_003353795.1 bacterium | reverse complement strand
GCAGGGACGACTCGGGTCCGTCGGGCACGTTGATGTTCCACATGGTGCCGGCGGGCAGCGGTCGCGCGATGATCTCCGGAAGCATGCGACGCAGGAATGCAGCGGCGGCGCCGAAGTCGCTGGGGCGCCAGTCGGCCAGGCTCATGGCGGCCGCGGGCAGGCCCTGGACGCAGCCCTCCATGGCGGCCGCCACGGTGCCGGAGTAGTGCACGTCCTCGCCCAGGTTGGGACCGTGGTTGATGCCTGCGAGTACGAACTGGGGCGGGTCGTCGACGAGGATCTTGCCCAGGGCCACGAGCACCGTGTCGGTGGGCGTACCGCTGACCGACCAGCGGTTCGGTCCGTGGCCCTTGATGCGCAGCGGCTCGTGCAGGGTCATGCAGCGGCTGGTGGCGCTCTGCTGGGTGGCCGGTGCGACCGTGGTGGTGCGCACGCCAGGCACGGTGGCCAGGGCGTCCTCCATGACCTGCAGGCCGAAGGCGTCGATGCCGTCGTCGTTGGAGAGCAGGATGTGGGTCTCGGACATGCGTCGGAACCTCAGCTAGGCGCGGCGTTCATCGCGGCGACTCGCCAGCAGGATGGTGACCAGCCGGAAGAACCGGCCCGTGTCGACGAACGGATTGATGGAGCTCTTCTCGTCGCCGTAGATGGTGCTCACCGGCACCGCGCCGATACGATAGCCACGTCGGGCCAGCCTGACCAGGATCTCCGACTCGGTGTCGTAGCGGGTGGTCCTCAGCTGGAGTCCCTCGAGGCAGGCGACGCGGAACAGTCGATAGCCGTTCTGCGAGTCGGGAATACGGACGCCGGCCAGCTTGCTCACCACCCAGGACGTGAACTCGTTGGTGCGCTTGCGGAGCCAGGGCATGTCCGCGGTGGCGTCCATGCGGT
>PIVY01000281.1 GCA_003353795.1 bacterium | reverse complement strand
GCAGTTGCCGGGTTGCTTGACGAAGCGCCGGTTGAACACCAGCAGGCGGTCGTCCCCCAGCGGCTGGACGCTATGTGCGCATGTCAACCGCCTACCGCGAAAAACTCCGGACACCTGTCCCCGCTCCGCGTGCCGCCTCGGTAGGTGGGAGGTCTTCGCCGGTAGCCTCCCACCTCGCCGGAAGGCGCCAACCATTCGATGGGCTCCCTTCGTAGGGTGAGAGGCCAGCGCGGGTTGCCTCCCGCCTCCCGCTGATCGCGATGCTACCCTACGCGATTGGCCGGATCATGGCAACGAGACGGCGCGTGGCGGCGTTTCTTTGCTTGGTTGGGACGCGGTGGGTGGCGTGGATGCGTCGTGCGGCGACGAGGAACATGGCGCGGTGCTGCTCAGTTGGTTCAGGCTCGATGGTGTCGGCCACGGCACGGAGCCAGAATGCGCGGTCGAGGGTACGGTCGGTGGCCATGGCGAGATCGATGAAGCGTCGGACGAGGTCCATGGGATCGAGGGCGTCTTCCTCGTGCTCTTCTCGCTGCTCGTCGAGTCGCAGGAGCACCAGATCACCGGCGGTCCGTCTGGCCTGCCACAGCTTCTCGGCGAAGAGTATGCCCTCGTCCTCGTTGGCGATTCGTCGGACGATGCCGAGTAGGTAGCGGGCATCGACGCCATCAGGAAGCGTTCCGCGTTCGAGCTTCGCCTCGAAGATAGCGAGGCCGGCGAGAATGGAGTCGAGCGGAAAGCCCGCGATGGCGTCCCGGATGTTGCCGTCGGGATCGAGCAGGTCGAGGCGCTCGAAGAACTGGTCGAGGATCTCTCGTCTCACGGGATCGAGGCGCGCTTGGCGGGTGAGACGGGCCTTCTCCTGCTTCCGATGGAGCTCCTCGAGGTGCGCTCTGGCCGCCTCGATCTCCTCGGGAGTGGGGCTGTCTTCGGTGTAACGGCGAACCCTGGACCGACCGTCCTTGTCGACCTGGGGGCGGTGGTTCAGGGTGCGTGCCCAGCTCAGCACAACCAGGAGGAGGGCCTGTCGTGCGAGCTCGCGCTCATCACTCGTGTCGAGCACGATATCGGGTGCCATCTGGTGAAAGAGGCCGAATGCGCCCTCGACATGGGCGCCGTTCTGGGGTCGCCCCTGGGTGCGGCGTATCTTGATGGTGTCACCGAGAGCCTCGATGACCTCGTCGGTGTGGTTGCTGAATCGGTTGTCCAGGAGCTGGGCGATGGGCGAAGCGCCGGTCGTGGCGACGCTGTCGGCGAAGGCCTCGGCGACGGCGGCACCGTCTTCGGAGTCACGGAGCGACATGCCCACCAGGGCGCCGGTGTGGGTGTCGACGTTCAGCTCCAGGTTGAAGATGAAGGTCTGACCGTCGATGGTGACGGACAAGGAGGAGCCGTCGGCCGACCACTGGGCGCCAGCGAAGAAGGTGTCGAAGCTGTCCCTCAGCGCCTTCTCGTCGGGACGACGGCCTCTGCGACGATTCTGCTTCCGGAGGCCGTGGACATCGAGCAGGCGACCGATGGTGGTCCGTCCCCAGGGGATGCGGAGGTGGAGCTGGACATGGTCGCAGAAGTCCTTGAAGGCGCCCTTCCAGGTCTTGAAGGCAGCCAGGATGGACTCGATGCGAGGCCCCTTCGCCTTGTCTGTCGGCAGCGCGGCGCCGTTGACGCGTTCGAGGTTGGCGACAGCATCGCGGCCACCGCGCAGCCAGTCTCGCAGGGTGCCGGGCGGGATCTCGGCAGCCTCGGCGAACGAAGCCAGGTCGAGCGCCTTGTACTGCTCCCATAGATCCAGAACGAAGAGACGGAAACCATCGCTGTATCGCCGACGATCCGTGCCTCCATGGACACTGCCTGGTTGGCTCATCACGTAGCGAAGGAGCTCGCGGCTGAGTGCGGCACCCGCATCGGGCGACGACTCGATGGCAGGTGCCGGTGGCCGGCCGGGTGGCCGAACCAGATCGGTCATGGCAACTTCGACGCTGGCCTTGACCTCGTAGGCGCGAGAGCGAGAGACGCCCACGGCGTCGATGACGGCAGTGGCGGTGGGATGGGGAAGATCGAGGAAGGCCAGCAGGGGGAGGCTGGCGAGAAGAAGCCCGGCCGCGAAGGAGGGTGGGACGGCGGGGCCCCCGCAGGATAGGTGGGGCATGGTTCAGCGGTGGAATTGGTTTGGTTGGGAGTAGAGAATCCAGCCTCTATCCGGTCCCGCCGCTGGACCGCCCCTACTTTGCCGCCGGCAGCACCCGCTGTCCCATGAGCCAGACCTCTGGGCGCCCGTTGACGCTGATGACCTTGAACAGCTCCAGGACCCGATCTCGTAGATCGAGCAGGTCGGTCTGGATGTCGGCGCCGGCGCCAGCTTCGATGCGCGCCATCACCTCCTCGACCCGGCCGTAGAAACGGTCGGCCGGGACCAGCAGCCCGCCCAATGCATGGTGCGTGCGTCGATGGTTGTACCAGTACAGATGGCTGGCCAGCCGACGCTTCATCTCGGCCAGGTCGTAGAAGCGGTGGGCATCGAAGAGTTCCTTCTGGATATTGGCGTTGAAAACTTCAACTTTGCCGTTCCACTCCTTGTGTTCGGCCGGGATCTGCTCGATGTCCAGCTCCGTCAGCAACTCCGTGAACCGGCTGATCCCCCGCCATGACCAGAAGGCCCCGCCCTTGTCGTGGATGACCATCTCGGGCTTGCCGTGCCGTGTCACAGCGTCCATGAAGGTCTCGATGACCATGTCGGCGCGCTCGGCGTCGTCGACCCCGTGGCCGACCACGAACCGGGAGTGGTCATCGAGCAGGATCAGCGTGAACGTCGAGGTCCGGTTGATGTACCGCTGAACAAAGTCCAGTGCCCACCGGTGGTTGGGCCGGACCGCCTCGAAACGTTGGTCGTGAGGCCGTGAGCGACGCTTCGGCGGCCGATAGCCGGCCGCCTCCATCACCCGGCGCACCGTGCTGGTCGATGTCTTGATCCCCTTGCGTCGCAGCTGGTTCTTGATCTGGCTGGGACCGAGGCCGGGCTGACGGTGCCATTCGTTCAGGATCTCCCGGTCGCGCTGGGCCTCGATGTCCGACGGGTCGGGGCCCGATGTTGGCGACGAGCCCTTGCCCTCGGCGGCCAGGCGAACCTTGCGCTGCCACTCCCGGATGGACCAGCGGCTCACCCCGAACTTCTCGGCCGTCTTTGCGGGCCCGTGCTTTGCTGCGTGCTCGAGGATCTCGGCCTTCTGGGACGGCGTGTACCGCTTGGCCACCTTGGGGCTGGACTCTGTCGTGTCGGACGCGCTGGGTCGAACCTCAGGCTCCGTGTCTTCGGCTTTCCGTCTCGCCTTGTGAGCCCACGACCGCAGCGTTCCCTTCGGGATACCGAACTTCACGCTGGCCGCCGTCGCGCCCACCTCCAGCGCCATCTCCGTCGCCTTTGCTTTCTGCTCCGGCGTGTAGCTCTGGTGCTTGCTCTTCTTGAATACCATCACGGACCTCTTTCGCGACGGCGTCACCTCGGGCGAGACTGTCCGGGGTTTCTATGCCGAACGCTGGTGGTGATGGTGTGGCAACAGCAGGTAGCGCCTTGGCCGGGCCCTTCTCCGTTCGGCTCGGGCTCCCATGGATGGCCCCTGGAGCAGCCTGTCGCCTCCCCGGACCAAGGAGTTGCGGGGCCCCAGCC
>PIVY01000503.1 GCA_003353795.1 bacterium | reverse complement strand
GTGCATCTTGTCGCCGCCCACGCGCGCCGAGTTGGGGTAGACGATTCCGGACAGGGAGATGACGGCCACCTCGGTGGTGCCGCCTCCGATGTCGATGATCATGTTCCCCGACGGCTCGGTCACCGGAAGCCCCGCGCCCAGCGCCGCCGCCATCGGCTCCTCGATCAGGTAGACCTCGCGCGCGCCCGCCGACATGGCGGACTCGCGCACGGCGCGCTGCTCCACCGAAGTGATGCCCGAGGGCACGGCGATGACGATGCGCGGCCGCACCAGCTTGCTGCGGTGGTGCACGCGCTCGATGAAGTAGCGGAGCATCGCCTCGGTCACTTCGAAGTCGGCGATCACGCCGTCCTTCATGGGACGGATGGCGACGATGTTGCCGGGCGTGCGGCCCAGCATCTCCTTGGCCTCGCGTCCCACCGCGCGCACGCGGTCCGGACCGCGACCATCCTTGGTCACCGCCACCACGCTCGGCTCGGACACCACGATTCCGCGGCCCTTGACGTACACCAGCGTGTTGGCGGTTCCGAGATCGATCGCGAGGTCGTTGGAGAAGAGTCCGAGGATCGGATTCAGGACCCGTTCGAGGGCGGCCACGGCGGCGAAGTTGCCGTCGCTGGTCATGACCGCGGCGTCCATCTGCACGGTCTGGCCGTCGAGGCGGACGTTGGCGCCGGTGCCGGCATTGAAGCGACAGATGTTCTCGAGGTGGACCGTGGCGGCGCTGGCGGCCTCGCGGGCCGAACCCAGCTGGGCGACGCCGGCTTCAGCCGCGGCCTGACAGTCGTCGGACCACTCGGCCGGAGAACCCACACCGCCGTGGGTGACCACCAGCGGACCGTCGACAGGGCCTGAGACGAGGGTGGCGGGGGCGGCGGCAAACGCGGTGGTG
>PIVY01000502.1 GCA_003353795.1 bacterium | reverse complement strand
CCGCCGAGATTGATGACTGGCGTCACGCGCTGCACGACGCGACGAACAACGCCGTCGCCGCCGACCGGGTCGTGGCCCCGCCGCACCGGGTGCAGTGGATCGGGCTCCCGCGCAATGCCCGCCACCACGAGCGGCTGGCGAGCGTGACGGTCGTGGTCTCGGCGGGCGGGCGACTGTTCTACATCGTCGACGAGGCCCCGACCGCGTCGATCCTGCTCCCGCCCGCCTGGTCGCTCATCGCGCGCGACGCGTTCAGCGGCGTGGTACTGTGGCGGCGGCGGATCGCGGTGTGGCACACGCACCTGCAGCCGTTCAGGCAGGGCCCACCCGAACTGGCCCGCCGCCTGGTCGCCACGTCGGATCGCATCTACGTAACGCTCGGCCTGGGCAAGCCCGTCGCGGCCATTGACGCCGCCACCGGCAAAACGCTCGCCACCTACAAAGGCACCGACGGCACGGAAGAGATCCTCCACACCGGCGGGGTGCTCTATCTCGTGACTGCCGGCGCGAAGGCCTCGCCGGACGGGCCCGGCAAGACGCTGCTCGCGGTGGACGCGGCAGGGGGCAAGATTCTCTGGCGGCGCGACGACGTCCGGCCGCTTCGCAGTTCCCTGGCCGTGGGGGACGGGCGGGCATTCTACGTTGACAACCGCGGGCTGGTCGCGCTGGACGCCAAGACCGGCAAGGAACTCTGGCTCGCCAAGCGGACGGTCGCGATGAAGCGGCCCGGATGGTCCTCGCCCACGGTGGTCGTCTCCGGAAACGTGGTGCTTTGCGCCGACCGGCAGGCCGCGCCGGCATCGAATCTGGACGAGAGCACCGGCAAGCAGATCGCCGCGTGGCTGGCAAAGGAGGGGCCTCCGGGCGACCTGGTCGCCTGCGACGCAGCCACA
>PIVY01000501.1 GCA_003353795.1 bacterium | reverse complement strand
GGGGAGAAGACCCGACGTACTGGGCGGTGACACGTAAGCATGGCCACTGGAACCATGCCGCCCATGATGTGATCGGTCACCAACTGGCTGAAGAAGTGCTGAGTCGGAGATTGCTGGAACGCCGGAAGCTCCCAGTCGCTGACTAGTCACCCAGCTCGAGGATGCCTGCTTCTTCCATCATCGACAGCTTCATGCGCTCCATGTCTTCGAGGGGCAGGGCGCCACTCGTGGAGCCGTCGGGGTAGATGTAGAACTTGGTCTCGGGCACCAGGGTGAAGGTGTTGCCGTCGTGGCGTGAGGTGACGACCACCGAGCCGGTCCACATGCAGACGCAGGTGCCGGTGGAGTCCTGGAAGACGGCGAAGGTGGTGCCGGTGATCACGGCCTCGGCCTCGGCGGCGATGATGCGCACCGGGACGTCGAGCTTCTGGCCACCGGTGGTGCCGAAGACTTCGCCCTCATGGACGGCGATGACGATCTCGCCGGGCCAGATCCGGCGCGGGGCCTCGGGGACCTCGATGCTGGCGCCGCCCAGCATGCGGAACCGCAGTTCGCGGCCCAACTGCATCTCGAGTTCGCTCTCGGGGCCGGTGGTGAAGGAACCGGAGGGGATCATGTCGCCCATGGCGGGCTCGCCGGTCACGCTGTCGGCGTTGACCACGTCGGTGACGGTCCAGGTGCCGCGGGGCGTGTCGATGTAGTTCCAGGCGCCGAGGGCGGCCACGAGCAGGACGGCGGCGGCGGCCAGGGGAATCCAGAAGCTGCGGGATGGACGACGGACAGGGGCCGACACGGGCGGCTCGGCTGTCAGGAAGGCTGCACGGGCACGCTCACGAGCCTCGGCGCTGGGCCGTGGCTTCGGGAGCGAACGCAGGGCTTCCAGAGCCTGTCGCC
>PIVY01000122.1 GCA_003353795.1 bacterium | reverse complement strand
CCTGACGTCGCTGCTGCCAGGCGCCGTGCTCGCGCTACCCGCTCGCCCCTCGGCAAGACCACGAACGCGATTGCCACGGCCACCGCGCCCGCCAGATAGACCGCGCGGAATCCGCAGCAACCGAGGAGCATGCCACCGAGCAGGAAACCGAGGGTCTTGCCGCCGGACCACGCCAGGTTGAAGCGACCGAGCGTGGGCAATCGTCTCGCCGCCGGACTCAGGTCCGCGAGCGTGGCCTGGACGGCAGGCCAGTACAGCGCCTTGCCGACACCCATGAGCGCCTGCAGGGCCAGCAGCAGATCGAGCCGGCGCACCAGCCAGGCCAGGACCGCCGCGATGATGAGCAGGATGCCGCCCACCAGGCACAGCAGAGTGCGTCCTCCCCGGTCGCTGCGACGTCCGGCCAGCGGTGCGCACAGGATGTAGCTGACGGCACCGACGGCGGCGACGAGACCCAGTTCCAGAGCGCCGCCGCCGAGGTCGAGCACCTTGAACGGCATGGCCACCAGGATGAGGAAGAACCCGCCGTCCATGGCCGCCGCCGACAGAAAGAAACCCCGCAACGCGTATTGCAGGGCTTCTTCCGGGGATCTGTCGACGCCGCGTCCCACCTACTGGTACTCCGCACCGAGGAAGATGACCGAGAACAGGATGGCGCCCACGGCGATGGGGGCCGCGAAGCGGAGGGCGAAGTGGAGGAATCCGAAGCTGGCCTGCATGGGCTTGTGCCCGTCCTCGAGCTCCGTCTTGACTTCCTGCGGATTCAGGATCCAGCCCACGAACAGCGCGATCATGAGACCGCCCACGGGCAACAACCAGTTGGCCGCGAGATAGTCGAGCGACGAGAACACGCCCTCCGTGCTGCCCTTGCCGAACAGGTTGAGCTGGGAGAGCGCGCTATTGGCGCCCAGGCTGAGAGCACTGAGCACGCCGAAGATGCCGATCGCCACGCCCATGGTCAGGGTCGCCCGCTGCCGCGACCAGCGCAGTTCGTCGATGGCGTAGCTCGAGACCACCTCCAGCAGGCTCACCGTGGAGGTCAGGGCCGCGAAGCCCACCAGCACGAAGAAGAGACCCAGCACCAGTCCGCCGGCGGGTAGTTGAACCAGGACGGTGGGCAGGGTGGTGAAGAGGATTGTGGCACTCTGCGACACCTCGAGGTCGAAGGTGAAGATGATGGAGAACATGATCACGCAGGCCAGGATGCCCATCATGGAGTCGAGGAAGCAGATCTCCACGGCCGAGCGCGGCACGCTGCTCTCGCGCCGCATGTAGCTGCCGTACGTGAGCATGGCGCCCATGCCCAGACTGAGAGAGAAGAACGCCTGCCCCACGGCCTCCAGGATGGCCGACGGCTCGAGCTCGCTGAAGTTCGGACGGAAGAGGAACTTCATGGCCGGTGCGAATCCGGGTGTGGTCGCGGAGTAGATCACCAGGAAGATCAGGATGGCGAACAGGAGCGGCATGAGGATCTTGGCCACGCGTTCGATGCCCTCCTTCACGCCGAAGTAGACCGCCGACACGGTAGCCGCCATGAAGAAGACGTGATAGCCTACCTGCTGCTTGCCGTCGGCCAGGAATCCGTCCACGAAGTGGGTCTGCAGCGCGCCGGGGTCCGAGGCGAGGGCGGTCAGCTTACCCTGCAACGAGAGGACGATGTAATGCACCGTCCAGCCGGCGACCACGCTGTAGTAGGAGAGGATGATGAATCCGGCGCTCACCCCCAGGAATCCCAGGCCGGCCCAGGCCTTGCCGCCGAGGCGACCTTCGCCGAGCTGCTTGAACGCGCCCACCGGATCGCGCCGAGTGCGACGGCCGACGAGGATCTCGGCGGTCATGATGGGCAGGCCCACGAGGAGCACGGCGCCGATGTAGATCAGGACGAACGCGCCGCCCTCGTTCTGGTGCGTGACGTAGGGGAACTTCCAGAGGTTTCCCAGACCGATGGCGCTGCCGGCGGCGGCGAGAATGAACCCCAGTCGACCGCTCCATTGACCTCGTTGCTGCATGTTGACCTCTTGAACGCTCGGGCGTGATCAAACGGGCGGCAGCAGGTCGCCGCCGAATCCGCCGAGGTTAGAACAACCGCAGGCTGGTGGCAACCCGCTGTCAGCGGCCATCGCCGAATCGGTCGAGCATCAGGCCGGCTCTCAGGCCGCTGCCGCTGAGGATCAGGGGCGCGTCGGACCAGCGCCGGGCGATCGCGTCGGTGATCGCCGCGCCTGCAAGCACGACGCCGGCACGGTCCGGATGTAGACCCGGCAACTCGCGCCGCTGCGCCGTGTCGAGACCGCGCAATCGTTCGATCTGAGCCGCCACGATCTCGCGTCGCAGAGGCTGGCCGTGGATCTCGTGGCTGTCGGCGATGTCACGCCCGCGGTCCAGCGCCAGCAGGGTGGCCGGCGTGGCGCCGATGCCCACGAGCCGTGCGGGGGCGGGAACGTCGGGCAGGGTCGCCAGCGCATCGGCGACGAACACTCTCGCTGAGTTCAATTGCTCGAGATTCGCGGCGCCGGAGAGGCCGAAGCGTTCGGACAGGGCGATGGTGCCCACGTCCAGGCTCCGCCGATCGTCGGGCGCGAGGCGGCTGCCCCAGGCCAGTTCGGTGCTGGCGCCGCCGATGTCGAACACGAGCTGGTCGGGTCGCGGCTCTCCGGTGGGTAAGGAGTCCACGGCTCCGAGATACGTGAGGCGAGCTTCTTCCTTGCCGGGAATGATCTCGAGAAGCAAGCCGGTTCGGGATTGGACGAGGTCCACGAAATCGCCGGCGTCGACGGCGTTTCGCATCACTGCCGTGCCGGCGACGACCACCGCATCGACACCGTGCTCATCGATGGTGCCGGCAAAGGCAGTCAAGATCTCGAGGGCGCGCTGGCGGGCGCCGGGGTCCAGTCCCACGCGTCCGGGTTCGCCGCGCCCCAGACCGGTGATCTCGACCTGCTCCACGTCGGGCTTCCAGCCTCGGGGCGACCGCCGCGCGATGGTCAGCTTGGCCGAGTGGCTTCCCAGATCGATGGCGGCGCACCGGTTGCTCGCGTCGCGGTCCATACGACACCTCCAGACATGACGAAGGCCCGACTTGCGTCGGGCCTCGACATTTTGGTAGCGGGGACAGGATTTGAACCTGTGACCTTTGGGTTATGAGCCCAACGAGCTACCAGACTGCTCCACCCCGCACCCAGAACTCGTTTGGTCGGCCAATGTAAGAACCGGGTCCTCGACTGTCAAGGATCCGATCTCGCTATCGCTCGCTGCCGTCGTCTGAGGTGCGCTCCGGTACCAGGAGCAGGACCTCTTCGCCCTCGCGACGCATGTTGTATCGCTCGCGCGCCAGCTTCTCCAGGGCAAATGGTTGGGTGCGCAGGGCTTCGAGTCGTTCTTGCAGTTGCGCGGTCTCGGTCTGCAGTGATTCGTGGTCCTGCTCGAGGTGGTCGTGCTGACGCTTGAGGCGCAGATACTCGCCGAGTCCGTTCTCGCTCAGTACCGAGAACACGACCAGCGCAAGGACACCCAGTCCGAGCAGCCAGCTGCAGGTACGCTTGGCGAGGGTGGAAGATGACGACGGCGGTCGCCAGTATGGCGCGGTGCGCGACGGGACTTCCTTGTCCGTCATGGTCGCCTCCAGATGGTCGCGCTGTTCCAGGTCACCGTGATCGGTCCGTCGTCACGATGGGCGGATCGGGGCCGGCCGTTGGGCCGGCCCCGCACGCTCTGAATTACATCAAGTTGTAGAAACAGGAGTGTCCGGGAAAGACCGCGAGATCGTCAAGCTCTTCCTCGATCCGCAAGAGCTCGTTGTACTTGGCGACGCGATCGCTGCGGCACAGCGATCCCGTCTTGATCTGCCCGGCGTTGGTCGCCACGGCCAGGCTGGCGATGGTCGCGTCCTCGGTCTCGCCCGAGCGGTGGCTCACCACGTTGGTGAAGCTGGCGCGTTTGGCGATCTCGATGGTCTCGAGGGTCTCAGACAGCGAGCCGATCTGGTTCAGCTTGATGAGGATGCTGTTGGCGCAGCGCTCCTGGATCCCTCGGGAAAGGCGCTCCGAATTCGTCACGAAGAGGTCGTCGCCCACGATCTGGATGCGGTTGCCCAGCTTCTCGGCGAGCAGGCCCCAGCCTTCCCAGTCGTCCTCGGCAAGGCCGTCCTCGATGGACACGATGGGATAGTTGTCCACCAGGTCCGCGTAGAACTCCACCATCTTGGCCGCGTCCCAGGGCTCGCCGCCCTCGGCGCCGAGGATGTACTTGCCGTCACGGTAGAACTCGCTGGAGGCGGGATCCAGAGCGATGGCGATCTCCTCGCCGGGCTTGAAGCCGGCCATCTCGATGGCCTGAACCAGCAGGTCGAGGGCCTCGCGGTTGCTGCCCAGGTTGGGCGCGAAGCCTCCCTCGTCGCCGACGCCGGTGGACAGCCCCTTCTGGTTCAGGAGCTTCTTGAGCGCGTGGAACGTCTCCACTCCGTAGCGCAGCGACTCGCTGAACGTGGGTGCGCCCAGGGGCATCACCATGAACTCCTGGAGATCAACGTTGTTGTCGGCATGGGAGCCGCCGTTGAGCACGTTCATCATGGGTACCGGCAGGGTCCGTGCGTGAACGCCGCCGATGTACTGGTAGAGGGGGAGGCCCACGGACTCGGCCCCGGCCTTGGCCACGGCCAGCGAGACGCCGAGGATCGCGTTGGCGCCCAGCTTGGATTTGTTGGGGGTGCCGTCCAGTTCGATGAGGATCCGATCCACCAGGATCTGGTCGGTAGCGTCGATGCCTACCAGCTCTTCCTCGATGTTCTGCACGTTACGGACCGCTTCGAGCACGCCCTTGCCGCCATAGCGGTCCTTGTCCCCGTCCCGGAGCTCGTGGGCTTCGTGCTCGCCGGTGCTCGCGCCACTGGGAACGGCAGCCCGTCCGGCCGATCCGTCGGTGAGCATCACGTCCACCTCGACGGTGGGATTGCCCCGCGAATCGAGAATCTCGCGCGCCTGGATCAGTTCGATGGAACTCACGTCAAGCCTCCTGACTGGCGCCCGTGGGCCCGCGCGCCCGGTAGCATAGCGGTCGCGAAATCGGTCGCGAATCCATGAATCGGTGTCGCGCGGCAATCTAGACGGGGTTGCGACCCGTGTCAACGGCCCTTAACCGGGAGTTGACCCGCCGCCGGGGACCTGCCATGTTGCCGGTTGCCACAGAAATCTCAAGACATCTCCGGGTTCCGAACATGTTCGACCGACGCGCCGATCTGAAACTCATCCGCCGGTGTAAGCTGGGGGAGGAGGCCGCCTTCCAGGAGGTCCTCACCCGGTATCGTGCTGCCATCTACAATCTGTGCTGGCGCATGACCCGCAACGACGAGGACGCGCGCGACCTGGCCCAGGAAGTCTTCATCAAGGTCTTCACCCTCCTGGACCGCTACGACGAGCAGTACGCCTTCTCCAGCTGGCTCTTCCGGATCGCCACCAATCACTGCATCGACCACCTTCGCCGCCAGCGGTTGCGGATGCTCTCGCTGGAACGTGATGGAGGTTCCGACGACGAGGAGGCCGAAATGCAGATTCCTGCAGACGGCCCCCAGCCCGACGTGGTCATGCAGCGGCGCGAAGCCCTGGAGAAGCTGGAGGAGGTCATCGCCGACCTTCCGCCCCACTACCGGGTCATCACGCTGCTACGCCACGACCAGCAGCTGTCGTACGAGGAGATTGCCGAGACTCTCCAGTTGCCGCTGGGTACGGTGAAAGCTCGGATCCACAGAGCCCGCAACATGATCCAGCAGATCCTGGCGGCCCGGAAGTACGAGATTTGATGAAACCCGATCCGCGGTCATCACGTAGGGATGGAAGTCGACGTCTCCCGGTCCATGTTCCGGATAGTGCAAGTTCAGTCCGGACAACGCTTTGGGAATCGGGACGAGGACGTCGGCATCCATTCAGGCCGTGGCGGGCGGACATGTCGTTGTCGGGGGATACGTCGTTCGTCATGGTCAGGGGAGCGGGGACGCTAGGCGTGCCCGCTCCCGCCCAAAAGGTGCCCGCCGGCGACCCCGTCCGGCGGCCCACAGTGAGGTCGAGGATCGACCTCGCACGAGGAGTACGAAGATCATGAGCGAACAGCATTCTCGCGAGGCGCCCCACTTGACCTGCGTCGAATGCCAGCGGAGCTTGCAGGAGTACCTGGACGGCGGGCTCGAGAAGCCCGAATCCATGCGGGTCTTCCTGCACGTAAGAGATTGTACGGACTGCGCGGAGGAACTCGGTCGCATCGAGCAACTCGTTGCGTTGCTGGAGTCCCTGCCGGAGCGCGAACCGCCGGCGGAATTCGATGCCAGGATCCTGGCTTCGGTGCCCTACGATTCTTATCGAGCCATGGCCGGCCTGCGTCGAGCGCGCGTTCCCGTTTTCCTGGAGGAAGAGTCGCTTCCAGCCTGGATGCGCGCCCGCGCCGTCCGTTATGCGGGCACGGCCATCGCGGTCGTGGCCGTGGCCGCCCGGTTGACCGGCCTGTTGCCGGACACCGCGGTGACCACTGTCGTGGCTGCCGCCGGTCTGGTGCCGGGAGCCGCCTACGCGTTGCAGGGCATGGCCCGGCGTCTGGTGCTGGCTCTCGGGCAGTCTGGGGAGCGTGCCTGATCATGATCGCCTCACCCGGTTTTCGCTGGTCGCGCCGATGTGTGGCGACGGCGTGCCTGGGGATGGCGCTCCTGCTGGTGTTCTCCGCGGTGGCCACGGCACAGACCGGTGACACCAAGCGCCCTCGCCCTGATGTCGAGGAGCGGCGTCGCGAAGCGGCGCGGGATTCCCTGCGCGCGGAGATTGCGCGATATGCAGAACTCATCGCAGAATTGAAGTCGTCGGTGGAAGACATCGAGAGCGACGAGGTTGCTCCCGACGAGCGCGTCATGCAGATCGAGGAATCCGCAGCGGCCATCAGCGAGGCCATCGGCGCCGTGGCCGCTCAACTCGCCGAACTGGAAGTCGAGGTCGACGAGGGGCAGATCAGTCTCAGCGATGGGCGCGGCGGTCGTGTCACCGTGGAGATCCCCGAGGATTTCGGGGAACAGATCAGCAAGGGCATCAGCGATATCACCCGTGTGCTGCTCGACGAGATGCCGGACACCCTGCGGATCGGTGACATCGGCGATTTCGAGACTGGAGTCCACTTCGATCGCCGGGGCCGGAGTGTCGCAGTGGCGCCGGTGGCGCCGGTGGCCCCGTTGCCGCTCCGCAAGGTCATCGAGGGCGGAGTCGTCAAGTTCAAGGACGACCTCGAGATCGGCGCCGACGAGGTGATCCTTGGAGACGTGGTCGTCATCATGGGCGACGCATTTATCGAGGGGCACGTACAGGGCAACGTGGTGTCGGTTCTCGGCGACGTGACCCTGGCCGAAACGGCCGAGGTGGAGGGCGAGGTCGTCACGGTTCTCGGACGGTTCGACCGCACCGACGGAGCGTCGATCGGATCGCTCACCGTGGTCAATCCGAGCGACACATACCTGCCGTCAGCCCTGTCCAGCGAAGCGGGTGACTGGATTGGTTTCTGGGGTTGGCAGGCACTCTTCCTTCTCCTGTTGTTCCTGGTTCTGCTCATGGTCGCCCTGGCGCCGCGGGAACGGCTCGATCGGGTCGTCGCCACCCTCTCCACCAGAACGGCCGAGTCGTTCGGCGTCGGTTTGCTCATGGCTCTCGTGGGGCACCTCGTCCTGCTGGGACTCGGCGTGATCCTGGTCCTCACCGTCATCGGCATCCCAGTCGCCATCTTGCTGCTGATCGTCGTGGCGTTGATGGATCTTCTGGCCGTGGGCGTCGCGTCGCTGCTGGTCGGTCGCCACCTTTGCAGCCGCGGTGGATTCCGTTGCGGCGTGATCTGGCGTGAGGTGCTTCTGGGAATGGTGGTTCTGCACTTGCCCGCGTTCTTGGCCTCATTCCTCGGTGCCGCGGGGCTTCCATTCTTCCTGGTCCTGCTGTTCTCCTGGTTGAGCCGGATCGTGAAATTCCTGGCATTCTGTTTCGGCCTGGGAGCTCTGGTCCTGGGACGGTTCGGCAATACCACGACCGCGGCGCCGATTCCTCCGTCGCTGGATCCCGTGCCGGAAACCTCCGGCCACTGACCGCCGCTCTTCCGATCCCAATCTTCAAGATCAAATAAACCCGCCTGTGGTATAATCCCCACCACATTGTGAATTATGGCGCAGTTCGTCCGGCAGCGTCGGACGACCCTGGGCCGATTCGCTCGTATTCCTCGGAATAACGAGAATCGCAACGAACACTGTCACAAGGGTTTGTGGCCCGTGTCGTTTGCGAAGCTCGAGGCCGTGACAGCGGTTGTCGCGTGCTGGAATTCCTGGAACACTCCCTGCGTTGTTTTGCGACGTAAATGAGCTGGCGGCCAGCGGCGGTCAGCGACGGCGCAAGAGGACCCAGAGCGGGTGAGGAGATCCCATGAAGGCGCAACGTGGAACGAACAACCCGATCGTCACCCGGATCAGCTGCGCGATCTTCCTCACCTCTGCGGTCGTGATCCTGGCTGCCGGAACCGCTTCGGCGGCCCTGACTGTGGAGACGTCCACGGGTGTTCGCGCCAATATTCACACCGCTGAGGACATCCTCGACCACTGGCTCGTGACAGTGGACGGTCGAACCGTGCTGCGCCACCCGGTGGCCGGCGAGCTGGAGCTGGACACGGCGCTGTATCCCTGGTCCGACCTCGTCCCCGTTGGCGCCGAGATGGTGGCCGATGCCGTGCGTTCCCTTCAAGGATTCCAGACCGACATCGACGTGGAGATCTTCCTGCTGCCCGGATTCCCGGCGGACGTCCTGTCGAGCTTCGCGCGTCGGGAGTCGGTGTTCCTGGCTCCGGGGCTGGGCGTGCAGGCTCCGGAGACCGTAGCCTACGTGACCACCCACGAGCTGGGCCACGTGTTCTGCTGGGCTGCCCTCGATGGCCGTTCGGGACGCTGGGCGGCTTACCGGCAGCTGCGCGGCCTCGATCTGCAGGACGATGCTGCGGCCATCGCTCATGCCGATCGCAATCGCGAGATCCTCGCCGAGGATTTCCGGTTCCTGTTCGGCGGACGCCTGGCCACCGTCAGCGGCACGATCGAGAACGCCGGCCTGACCTTACCGAGCCAGGTCCACGGTCTCGACGACCTACTCGCCGGCTACCTCGCCGATTCCAACGGCGACCGCACGAGCGCCGTGGTCACCCGCGTCTATCCCAACCCGTGCCGTGACCTGGCCGTGGTGGAGATGGATCTCGACGACACGGCGAACAAGTCGGGCGACGGTGCCCTCGTGCTGGAGATCTACGATGTCCGGGGTCGGTTGGTCCGGCGCCTCGAGGACGGACGGATCGCCGCGGGACGGGCGACGTCGACCTGGGACGGCAACGGTACAGATGGACGGCGCGCCGCGGCGGGCATCTACTTCTACCGTATTCGCCACGGCGTTCAGAATGGCAGCGGCAGGCTGCTGCTCCTGGCCCGCTGAACGTCGCTCAGGGCACCAGGGTGAGCTTGCCGGACGTCACGGCCCGACCTTCCACCGCAATCCCGTAGACATAGACACCAGCCGGCGCCGGTCCGCCGGCCGCGTCGATTCCGCGCCAGGACACGGAGTTGATGCCGGCATGCCCGGCGACGGAGCCCGAGTCCCAGACTAGGTGACCGCGCAGGTCGTGGATCCGGACCCGGCAGTCGGCCGGCGACGTCAGCTCGAACTGCAACACCGTGGCCGGATTGAACGGGTTGGGCCGCGGGCCGAGGTCGGTGAGGAGGCCCGCATCGGGAAGGGTCGCCGGACCGACGGAGGTGGTGACGTCGTGGGACTCGACGATGTGGTCCACGTTGATGTGGCCGAAGGGATCCGAATCCTCGATCCGGAGATAGACTTCGACGCCTTGCAGCGGCGTCACGTCCCAGTACCGTCGCGTCATGGTCTCGGTGCCGTATCCCGATACCCGCTTGAGGACCGTATCGGCGGCGGCGTCCATGAGCGCCACGAAACAGTTCTCGGGATTGTTGGTGCCGCCGCAAAGCAGCGAGATGGTCGTACCCTCGACGACGAACGGCGCCGTCTCGACCCAGCCCTGGGCGGTCTCGCCGATGAGCCGTCCGGCATCGCCGCGACCGGAGAGCGGGCCCTGGAAGTACTCGCGGCTTCCGAAGAACCAGTACCCTTCGATGTTCGCCGGGTCCTCGCCCCGGCGGGCGGGGTTGTCGCCGAAACAAGGATTGCCCAGGCACGCGTTTCCGCCATAGGCCTCGAATTCCCGCAACAACGTTGGCGCCCGGTAGACCAGCGGCGCGTCGACGCCTCCTCGGAACTTCAGGGTGTCGATGCGGGCCACGTAGGAAAGCACGGGACGGTCCGGTTCCTGGTAGGGCGCGATGCGGGTGAACATGTAGTTCTCCCCACCATCGAACGTTTCGACCTCCGGCGCGATTCCGAGGTCGATCTGGGTCCCGTTGACCAGGGTCCAGGCGCCGGTGTTGAGCGACGCGATGTGGGTGACGCCCGACGTGGTGTACTCGTGGAAGAATATGTGGTGGAAACCCTGGCGGGCGATGTACTGGGGACTCTCCAGGGAGTTCCCCGGACCCTCGCCGTCGTTGGTCAGGAAGACCTCGGTCGGGCTCCAGTCGAGCATGTCGGTCGAGGTGGAGTGGGACAGCGCGCCCTGGCCATTGGCCATACCCTGGATCTTGGCCGACGCCACCAGATGCCAGAGCCCGTTCTCGTGATAGAGATACGGATCGCGGCACTCCGCCCAGCCGGACTCGGGGTTGTAGAAGAACACGTCGGAATCGGGTTCCAGAACGGGATTCTGCCTGGTCTTGAACCACTCCTGCAGATCCCGTGACCAGGCCATGCAGATCCGCTGGTTGATTGACGCATCCACCGCGGTATAACTCATCCACCAGAGACCGCTCTCGGGATCGAACACGACGTCCGGAGCCCACATCGCCTCGGCCTCGTGAGCTTCTTCGGACACCGACAGGACGATCCGGGGCTCGGACCAGTGGATCATGTCGGGGCTGGCGGACGTCCAGATGTGGTCCGAGTAGCCGGGATAGGGGTCTGATTCGGGAATGGCGTGGTAGAAGATGTGATACTGGTCATCGTGGAAGACCAGGCAATGGTCCCAGACCTGCATGTCAGGGTGAATGTAGTAAGGCTGCTCGAAGTCTATGTATAGTAACGCACTGGCCGGCACGGCGGTCAGGACGACAAGTACGAGGAACAGGGTCTTGGCCACGACGACGCTACGTCTGGAAATGGGCATCAGATTCGGATCCTCCTGCGGCGCCGCGGGACGCACATTTCTCCGTTTCGGGCCGAAATCTCGAAATTCCGATCCCGTCAGGGCCTTGTCCATGGCCTGCAATTATATCAATTTATCGGAGTGGGGGTCAATCGGCCTCCCGGCCAGCCGAGAAATAGGAGTTGATCGCGTGTTGATGAGGTTCTGGATCCTGGTGGCGCTGGTGGTCGGCCTTGCGGCAGTGGATGCCCGTGCCGACGACCCGGCCCGGCTCGGGGAACTCGACCGACTGCTCGGGGCGGGACAGGCGGAGCAGGCGGTGGAGCGAGCTACCGGCTTCCTCGAGGACGGCGATATCGAACCGTGGAACGTCTGGCGGTTCCAGCAACGCCTCGGCGTTGCCCTGGTCGCCAGCGGACGTCCGGCCGAGGCCGTGCCGGTCCTGGAACTTGCCCTGGCCGGGGCTCCTGACGACCCCACGCTGCACCTGAATCTCGGCCGCGCGCTGCGAGCCATCGGCCACGGAGGTCGGGCGGTATCCGAGTTCCAGGTCGCCGTCAACCTGGCGCCGCAACGCCACGACTGGCTGCTGGAGTACGCCGAGGCCCTGCTGGCTCTCGGCATCCGGCGCGATGCCCTGGTTCAGATCCGGCGCGCGCGATCGATCTGCGACGACTGCCTGGAAGCGCTCCGAGGTGAGGTCAACTACCTCATGGCCGTGGGGCAGTGGGCCGATACCGTCGAGCCGTTGCGCCGGATCCAGGCCGGCGATCCGTCGGTGGCCACTCGCCGGCTCCTGGTTCAGATTCTCTGGAATCTCGACGATGCCGCCGGTGTGGCGGCCGTGCTCGACACGATCCCCGAGGCGCAACTCGACGGCGATGAACTGGCATTGATCCTGGAAGTCGACCGGCGATTGGGACGGGTCGAACGGGCGCAGTTCTGGGTGAGCGGCGACGGCGAGACCGTTGCGAGAGTGGCACGCCCGACCGATCAGGTCTGGGCGCTGGTCTCGGAGATCTGCCTTGCAGGCGGCGACCTGGATGCGGCTCTCGTGGCCATTGATCGCGCCGTGGAACTGGAGGCCGAGGTGGCCGTCTATCACCACAATCGGGCCGCTATCCTGGTGGCGCTCGGGCGCGACGACGAGGCCCGGCGGGCTCTCGACGAGTCGACGCGACTGGACCCGAACCTGGGACGTTCCCCGTGATCAGTCGGTCGATCTACACCCGAGTGTCGCCTGTCCTGGTGGTGGTCGCGGCCGTGATGGCCGGTCCGGTCCATCCCGCGGAGATGCCGCCGCCGGATGGAGAATGGCGCCTGCACCGCCTGGCACGTTGCGCCGAGCATCCGCAACTGGCGGAATCCTCCCGTGAGGCCATGGTCGAGGCTCTCGACCTGTTCCATATCCAGAATGGCGGCGACGGCATCGACGTGCTCGAATCCGCCCTGGCCGTGGATTCCGACCAACCCTGGTTGCAACTCCTGCTGGCACAGATCTACGTCATGGCGGGGCAGGGCGAGCCGCATTGCCAGCCCACCGGCGGTCCGACGGCGCCATCGGGGAACTGGTCGCGCGACCAGGCTCGTTGGCTGGATCGCGCCGACGAGTTGCTGGCGGATCTGAAGAACGTCTGGCCGGACGACGGCCTGGTCGACTTCCTGCGCGCCGACGGGGCGCGGGCCGGGGACGACCCGGAGAAGGCTGCGGAATTCGATCATATGGGACGATCCGGCTGTTCTTATCGGGAGAGCCTCCAGTTCGTGCGGGCGCTACGGGATCTCCGAACCCGGCCGGCGCGGGTCCTCGAGCCCATCGTGCCCGAGTATCCGTCCGAATGCGCGCGGCAGGGTATCCAGGGCCTGGTGATGCTGGACTTGCTCATCGATCCTCGAGGCCGTGCGGTGGAGGTGGCGGTTGTCGGGCCTGCCGATCGCCGACTGGCCAAAGCGGCGAGGATGGCCGCTGACGGTGGCGGATACCAGGCGGCGCAACTGGGCTACTATCCGGTCTGGTCGTGGCTCCGCGTGCCTGTGCAGTTCACCCTGGAGAACTGACGGGTTGATTTGGCCGCTTAAGTGCCTTTACTTTATGGCGTCCCTGGAACCGGCTTCGCGGTCCCTGGGGCCGTCCGTTCCGTGATCCGGGCCCGGCCCGAGTTCATCGCGCTACCGACGGGAGGTCGGAGTCTTGCTGAAGCGGTTGCACTCTCGTTATCTGATCGTCGCCTACCTGATGGTCCTGACCCTGGTGTTCTTCCTGGGCTGCGGCACCAAGAGCGACCCGTCGGAGACCCTGGAACTCTGCGGTAACCATTCCTGTGGCGATCTGGTCATGGTGACTGTGGACACGTCGAGCGACGGCTACCAGTATCTCGATCCGGCCATCTCGCCGGATGGTACGCGGATCGCGTTCACGGCGGACTGGGCCACGATTCCGTCCGACGCCGAGTACGAGGGAGAGCCGATCCTGGATCGCCAGATCCTGCTCATCCCCGTTCCGGACAACATCTGGTCGGACTCCATGAAGACGCGGTTCCCGGTGTCCGGCATCGAGGAGATCGGCGGCGAGCTCGTTCGCGTCGACCAGTTCGTCAGCTACGTGCGCAGCCCAGCCGGCAACACCGTTGATGCGCTCGACATCAGCAAGGGGAATCCCGTCTGGGTGGACGACAGCACCTTGATCATGCTGACGCGATTCAGCCGCCGCGATCGCTTCCTGCTGGTGGACGTGTCGAATCCCGATTTCGCCCACCCCGAGGTCCTCTTCTACGAACCGGATGATCTCCTGGAGACGGGCGGCTACATCTGGTACCACAACGATCCCGGCCTGAGCCCGGACGGCCGCTGGCTCGTGTACACCCGGTTCGGGTGCGACAACGACCCCAACTACGAGGACGCCATCTGCACCGGCGAGAACCTCTGGGTCCTGGACATGAACTCCATCGGCGATCCCACCAACGTCGTCACGTTCCAGGTGACGACCGAGTCCGTGGCAATGGAGGACCCGACCTGGAGCCCCGATGGGCGTACGATCGCCTTCGGGAGCACCGTGGATCTGGTCGGCGATCTCGGCGGCACCAAGAGTGAGCTCTTCCGGGTCGACTTCGATCCCGAAGAGGCCGAGTCCGGCTCGGTGACCCTCGACCGGAACCTGCAGCGCTTGACGTTCACCGAGGTTGCCGAAGGTGACCCCATCGTCGGTCTGCACAACTACGCGCCCTGGTTCAGCAGTTCCGGCAGCGAAATCTACTTCGTGTCGTCGCGCCGGACGCCCGGTTCGACCCTGCGTATCCGGAGCCTCTGGAGGGTGCCGGCGGATGGTCGTCTGGAACCGTCGTTGCTCTTCTTCTCGCGCTACGACGACGTCGATCCGACGGTCTACCCGCCCACCGGCACGGTCCTGCTGGCCAGTCGCATGGGCTTCCCGTCCGAGCAGCTCGACGCCATCGAGAACAAGACCATCTTCTTCTACACCTACGTGTACAACGACACGGCGCAGAGCCCTCTCACGGAGGTGGAGATCCTTCGACGCGCCGCCGATGTCCGGGAAGAGCTCGTGTTCTTCGAGGACGTCATGTCGCATCTGTATCTGTTCCGGGGGTTCTAAACCCCATGATGGGACCCGCCACGGTTCGCCGGGAGATGGTGCGGATCGGGTCGCTACTCTACGAGCGTCGCTATGTCGTCGCCGCCGAAGGCAACCTCTCGGTTCGCCTCGGCGGCGATCGTTTTCTGGTCACTCCGTCGGGCGCCTGCAAGGGCTGGATGGAGATCGGCGAGTTGCTGGAAATCGATGGCGAGGCGCGTACGCTGGCCACGGATCGCCGCGCCAGCAGCGAGTGGCGGCTGCATCGGGAGATCTACCGGGCCAGGCCCGAAGTGGGGGCCGTGTGCCACGCCCATCCACCGTATGCCACGGCCTGTGCGGCCGCCGGTCGTCACCTCGACGCACGCGTCCTCACCGAGACGGCCACCATGCTGGGCACCGTGCCTCTGGCGAGGCCGGCGGTGCCGGGTACGGACGATGTGGTTGATTCCGTGCGCGATCTGGTTCCCGGCGCACCGGCACTGCTGCTGGCCAACCACGGCGTCGTGGCCTGGGGGAAGGATCTGCGGGAGGCGTATTTCCGCCTCGAGACCGTGGAACGACTGGCCGAGGTCACCATCCTCGCGGGCCTGGCTGGCGGCGTGCAGCCCCTGCCGACCGACCTGCTCCGGCGACTCGGCGATCTCTAGCTGCGGTAGACCGCCTCCAGCTTCTTGACCACCGCGTCCCAGCCGAAATGCTCCTCGACGTACAGCCGGGCGCGCGCGGCCCGGCGGGCAGCCTCGATGGGGTGCTGGGCGGTAGCCACGAGGGACTCGGCGAAGCTCTCGGGATCCTCGGCCCAGACCACCAACTGATCGGCGCGTTC
>PIVY01000121.1 GCA_003353795.1 bacterium | reverse complement strand
TGGCGCTGTAGCAGCGGCAGCACCATCTCGGTGCAGAACGCCGTGATCAACGCCCGCAACAACAACGTGCTGCCCGTGTTCGCCGCGGGCAACGGCAACGGCGTGGTCGACTTCCCGGCCAATCTCGCCGCCGCCATGGCCATCGCCGCCACCACTCCCTGCGACGAGCGCAAGAGTCCCACGAGCTGCGACGGCGAGAACTGGTGGGGCAGCAACTTCGGCAACCCGCTGTCGATCGGTGCCCCGGGCGTGCTCATGGAAACCACCGACATCGCCGGCGCCGGCGGCTACACCGCGGGCAACTACGTCACCAACTTCAATGGCACCTCGTCGGCGTGCCCGTTCACCGCGGGCGCCGTGGCGCTGCTGCACGCCGAGGCGATCCAGCTCACCGGCGCGCCGCTCAGTGCCAACGACGCCGAGCGCCTGCTCGAGGACACGGCCGAACAGGTGGGCGGCTACGCCTATCCCGGCGGATTCTCCCAGCAGCTGGGCAACGGCCGCATCAATGTGAACGAGGCGCTGCAGTTGCTCATCGCCGAGAATCTCGTGGCCGTGTTGCCCGATCCCGTGGATCTGGCGCTGTCCATCGACCGCTCCTTCAGCATGGTGGGTGACAACATCCTGGCGGCCGAGAATGCGGCGGCGCAGGTGGTCCGCCTGCTCGACCTCGGCGACGAGATCGCGGTCACCAGCTACAGCGGCGGCGCCGATCCAGGCACCACACCCGACTGGCCCGCCTGGACCGACTACGCCATGACCGAGATCACCAGCGAGGCCGACAAGGACGACGCCATCGCCGCCATCGAGACCGGCGGCGACGTCTACAACCTGACCGCCATCGGTGCCGGCATGCAGTGGGCCCGCGACGAGCTGTTCGGCGTGGTCAAGGCCGACTTCCCGCAGAACATCATCCTGCTGTCCGACGGCATCAACACCGACGGGCCGGCCCCACTGACGGTCCTGCCGTTGCTGGCGCCCCAGCCCAAGGTCTACACCATCGGCTTCGGCAGCTTCGCCGACGAGATCACGCTGCAGGGCATCGCCGCAGCCACCGGCGGCGACTATTTCTTCGCCGGCACCTCCGGCTCCAAGATGATGGGCGGCGACCTGTCCATCATCCAGACCTACCAGCTCTCGCTCATGGATGCCACCGATCGCGAGAACCTGGGCTGGGTCGAGGGCCAGATCCGCGACCAGGGCGAGGACCGTCACTTCTTCATGGTCGACGACTCGGTCGACCAGGCCCTCATCGCGCTGCTGTGGGGTCATCTGGACCCGCAGGCCTTCGAACTGTTCCTCGTCGATCCTGCCGGCAACTCCTTCGACGCATCGAGCTCCGAGTGGCTGGGCGACGACACCACGGCGGCGTTCCGCATCAACCTCCCCGTGCCCGGGGAGTGGACCGCCCTGGTGCTCCGTACCGGCGGCGGCGACGGCAGCGGGAACTACCACCTCAATCTGGCCGGTTCCTCGCGGGTGCAGTCGGATCTCACCCTGGTCTCCCATGGTTTCGGCCTGCCCATCCTGGCCAAGCTGCAGCTGAGTGAACTGGTACGGGATTCCGGCCGCAAGCCCATCCTGGGCGCCGATGTGGTGGGCACGGTCACCCTGCCCAACGGCGAGTTCTTCGACATCTCGCTCAACGATCAGGGTGGCGACGGCGACCAGGTGGCGGACGACGGCGTCTACTGCGCCACCATCCAGGAGACCTTCGAGAACGGCGCCTACATCGTGGAGACCACGGCCTTCGGCCAGACCGTCGAGGGATTTCCGTTCACCCGATACGACCTGGCCACGGTGGCGCTGAGCCGCGAGCAGGAAGAGCCGCCAGTCACCTTCCAACTGGGTAGTACCCAGAGCATGCCCGGCACCACCATCGACCTACCCATCCTGGTCCACCCGTTCGTCGATCCGCGAGACGTCGTACGGCTGGAGCTGGGCTTCATGTTCGACCCTGCCGTGGCCCGTTTCGAAGGGCTCGGTGAGCTGAACGGTACCATGCTCGAGGAATGGACCGTCGACGTAGAAGACGCGGGCGATGGCGTGGTGCTACGCGCCGAGGGCCCGCCCCTGAGGGGTGAGGGTCTGCTGGTCAGGCTCCGCTTCCAGGTCGTGGGCGACCTCGGTGATATGACCCCGGCTGCGTGGAACCTGATCGAACCGCGCGACACGGCCGGCGGTCTCGTGCCGGCCGATGGCATGGACGGTTCCATGGCCGTGGGCTCCGGCATGCCGGACCGCACGCCGGTCAACTACCGGGTCCACGACGGCTGGCGACTGCGTTCGCTGCCGGTGGTCCTCGGCGAGGGTGAGCCGTTGCAGGATCAGCTGCCGCTGATCGAGGAGATGCAGAGCTGGGACGGCGGCTACATCCAGACCAACACGCCGGCTGCCGGCGACGGTTTCTGGCTCAGCTACGGCGGCCCCGACGCCGAGGAGATCGTGCTCGGCGATCCCCTGGGAACCTACATGCGCGTGCTGCCCGCCGGCTGGTCGCTACTCGGCGGCCTGTTCGAGGACAACGCCGTGCCGCAGATCGAGCCGGCCGATGTCGTCGTCGACCTCTTCAACTACGACCCCAGCCGCGGCTACGTGCCGTCCACGCAGCTGGTCCCGGGCCAGGGCACGTGGTTCCACGCCGCCGAGCCCTTCACCTTGACCGTGGACGTGAACGAGTCCAAGCAGGCGGCACGGCGACATGCCGACAAGATGCTCATGTCGGCCGAGATCATCGCCATGGGTGAGGATCTTGGCGGCATCCCGCATGTCAACCACGTGGTCATCGGCGGCGGCGCCGCGGCACCGGCGCAGGTGCCCATGCCTCCGCCGCCGCCGATGTATTCCACATACATGTCCCTGCTGGACGTGGACGATCTCGGCAACGCGCTCTACAGCGATGCGCGCACCGACGACACCGGCGAGTTCTGGTTCCTCGTGGTGCGTCCCGGCGGCAACGCCGGCGGCTCGGGCACCGACATCAGCTGGAGTCCGGACGCGCTGCGGTCCATCGCCGACGTGCCCTGGATCCTGTACGACGGATTCGGCGTGGGTGGAACCGTGGTGGTCGCCGACATGCGCGACGTGAGTTCGCTGTCGGTCCCCGCGGGCAACACCCGCGAGTTCACCATCTTCGCCTCGGGCGCCACACCCGTCGAGGACGACGCCGTGCCTGCGGCCTTCGCGCTGGCCGGCAATCACCCCAACCCGTTCAACCCCATGACCACCATCCGCTACGACGTGCCGCGTTCGAGTCGCGTGCGCATCGACGTGTACGATCTGAGGGGCATGCGCGTGGCGACCCTGGTGGACCGGGTGATCCCGGCGGGCCGCCACGACGTGGTCTGGAACGGTCGTGACAAGGACGGCGCCACCGTGCCGAGCGGCGTGTACTTCTCGCGGATGACCGCGGACGGCGCACGCTTCACCGGACGGATGACGTTGCTGAAGTAGACACCGCAAAGGCGGGTCGACCACGGGGCGGAAGGACGGTGTTCCTTCCGCCCCGTTCCTGATCCGCGAACGGAGGCGGTCAGTACCCCAGGCTCCGCAATCGCCGCCGGGCCGTGTCGCTCAGTTCCGCCTCGTCGCGATCGAGGGCGCTGAGCGCCTCGGCGTGATCCTCCCAGCCGGCGACCAGTTCGCGGACCCCGTCGCGCACCGCGGCGGCATCCGGTGGCGGCGCCATGGGCGTCCGTGCCCAGGGATCGCGTTGCAGGTCGTACCAGGCCGAGGCGCCCGACTCCAGTTCGACCACCCGGAACTCCGGCCAGCGCATCACCGCCTGCTGAGCAGGGCCGTAGAGCATGTTCTCGAGCACGGTCAGACCGCCGGGCGAACAGACCGTGTCCGACAGGAGGCAGGGTTCGCCGGCCATGGACGGTGGCGGCGTCCAGTCCAGGGCCTGGCACAGGCTGGGCGCGAGATCGAGCAGACTGACCGCGCGGTCGTCCCGCACGGATCGAGACAGGCCGCCGGGCGGACGGATCAGCAAGGGGACGCCGCTCACCTCGGGCATCAGGCTGTGGCCGTGCTCGAATCCTCCGTGCTCGAAGAACTCCTCGCCGTGGTCGGAGAGCACGATGATCCAGGTGTCGTCGCCGTAGCCGGCGGTCTCCAGCGCGTCGAGCAACTCCCCCACGCACCGGTCGGCGTATCGGACCTCGCCGTCGTAGAGATCCTCGACGGCCTGCAGCACCTCGGCGGGAACCGACGGCAGCGCCTCGCGCAGGCTGGCCGTGTCGGCGAACCGGTCCGGCTCGAGGAGCGCGTGCTCGAATAGTTCCGGATCGCGGCCATCGGCATCGGGATGGGCGCGGTAGGGAATGTGGGGGTCCATGAGGTGGATCCAGTAGAAGAACGGCCGCTCGCCGTCGTACCCGTGCAACCAGCGCGCCGCCTGGGCCACGAGGCGCCGGCCGTCGGTGAGGTCGGTACGTTCGACGAGGTAGCGATTCAACTCGCGAGCCAGGATCGTGCGGCGGGCGGGACGCAGAGGTTCGACGACGTCGGTGTGGTCGAATTCGGCGAACCCGCGCTGGAATCCGAACTCCTCGCCGAGGTAGGGATTGGCCACCAGCCCGGCGGTCCACCACCCCGAACTCCAGGCGCTCTGGGCCAAGGTTGGCACAGCCGCCGGCAGGCCCACGAAGCGAGTCACGCCGAGGGTTCGCGGCGGTAGTCCCGTCATCACCGCGGCCATGGCCGGAAGGGTCCAGCCGGTGACCGACCAGGCGTTGGTGTAGAGGTGACCGCTCGCTGCAAGGCCGTCGAGATGGGGCGTCGGCGGCGCGTCGGGATTCACACAGGTGAGCTTGTCCCGGCGCAGGGCGTCGATGCTGATCACGAGCACGTTGGGCGCAGCCGCCGGCGCGGCGGAGACCGCGAGGCCATCGATGTGTTGGCGGCGGGCCAGGCCGCGGTGATCCGGCCATTGCCAGCTGGCGCCGAGCACCACAACCAGCAGGACAGGCAGGACGATCCGGGATTTCGCCATCACGAGAGGAGCATGGCGGCGCAGCGGCATCGCCAGCAGAAGGGCCAGCCCCAGCGCAACGATCATCAGCGGCACCCAGAGAGGTCCCAGGTGAGCATCCCACCAGAGACCCACCGGCGTCTCATGGACGAAGTACCCGATCCAGACCACCACCACGACACTCATGGCAGTGGCGATCGCCTGGACGGGTGCGATCCGCAATGCGTCCTCGCGCCCGCGCGCCACGAGCGTCAGCGGCAGAGCTATCAGCAAGCCGACGGTCAGGCCGAACCAGCCGTAGAGGGTGAACGACGGCAGCATGCCGGATACGGCGCCCGAGATTCCGGGGCCACCAGGACGGCCGTAGAGATTCGCGTTCAGGGCGGCGTCGGCCAGACCCATCAGGCCCACCAGCAAGAAGGACCAGAGGGCAGTCGCGGCAATGATGTGGAGCCAGCGTTGCATGAACTTCTCCCGGAGCTCCGGCGACGATCGGAAACCCGTCGATTGTAGCACGCTCCGAGCCGGTGTTCCCACGTCACAATACACGCGAACGGCGGAACCGAAGCTCCGCCGTTCGAACTCGCGAACCAGATCGTCGCTTCGGGCTCTTACTCGAAGAGAGCCTTCACGCCGCTGAGGGTGGTGCTCTGCGTGGCCACGGTCTCGGGAGTGATGACCATGGTACCGTAGATCAGTCCCATGGCGTCGGCAAAGGAATCGGCAATGACCGTGTAGAAGCTGGTCAGACCGGTGAAGTCGTAGACACCGAAGGCGTCCAGGACGTCACGCGAGTCGAGGGTCTCGCCCACGTAGCCGACTTCCCAGTGGAAGCCGAAGTAGGGATCGATGTTCGCAGGCTCGTCCAGCGCCGGGAAAGACGACGGGAATTCGGGGTTGTTGGCGATGAAGAATCCGTCCGCGACCGGATCGGCATTGCGCAAGTTGAAGTAGCTGGTCTGGCCGTTGGGCTGGGGGTCGACCAGCGGAATGGGTCCCGCCGCGCCGATGGTCAATTCGAAGGACGACAGGTTGATCGGGTAGGAACGGACGCCGAAGTTGACGCTGTCCACGAAGTTGTCCGAGTCGATGGTGAAGGTGGCAAACACGGGATCGCCACTGTTCACGACGCCGAAGGCGCCACTGTTGATCTGATTGTACTCGACCTCTCCGTGACACTCGACCCGGACCGTGTCGGCCACGGCGGGAGCCGCGACGATCAACACGGCGACAGCAACCATAGCAAAGCGTTTCATGAGGATTCCTCCAGGGAATAGGTTGGTGGATCCTGGCGGAATCGCAGGCTCCCAGCGCCACGATTCCTGCCTGCGACCGGATCGCGATACTACATCATTTAAGTCACCATTTCAGCATTTTCCTTTTCGTGTACCCTGAATGACATATGCTCCTGTCTCGAAACGATTTATGACCAAGAAAGCGGCGCGCGCGGATCCTGTTTCCGTGCGCGCCGCCATGGCTCGTTCATGCAAACCGGGTCGGTCCCTACTCGAACAGCGCCTTGACGTCGCTGAGGGTCGAGTTCCGGGTCGCCACGCTCGAGGTGGAGATGATCATGTGGTCGTAGATCAGGCCCATGGCATCGGCCCAGGAATCACCGATGACCGTGTAGAAGCTGGTCAGACCGGTGAAGTCGTAGACACCCACGGCGTCGAGAACGTCACGGGAGTCCAGCACGGTACCCTCGTAGCCGACTTCCCAGTGGAAGTTGAACCAGGGGTCGATCTGGCCGGGGACGTTGATCGACGGGAAGCCGTTGGGCCACTCTGTCTGGTTGGCGATGAAGAAGCCGTCCGCGCCGGGATCGTCGTTGCGCAGGTTGAAGTAGGTGGTCAGGCCCTCGGGCTGGGGGTCGACCAGGGCGATGGGGCCCACCGAGCCGATGGTCAGCTCGAACGAGGCCACGTTCACCGGGTACGACCGCACGCCGTAGGTCATGCTGTCGATGAAGTCGTCGGAATCGACGGTGAACGTGGCGTACACCACGTCGCCGCTGTTGACGGCCGCGAATTCGCCGTTGTTGACCTGGTTGTACTCGACCTCGCCGTAGCACTCGATCTGGACGGTCTCGGCCAGAACGGGAACGGCCGCCACGAGCATGGCGATGGCCACGATAGCAAAGCGCTTCATGGGGATCCTCCTGGGAAGCAGTTGGTGAACTTCGACGGTTCCGACACAGGCGAATCGTCTTCTGCCGTCCGATCGGGAGTATTCTACGAAAGACCAGAATTCCCTGCTAATCGTGGTGTCGCAATCCTTGTCCTGGATGTCTCATTTGCGCCTTTCATGGCTCTGGCGCCGTTCACGGCGGACCTGTACTGTGTCCAGAACGGTCCGGACCGCCAGTTGACGACCGGGGAGGATACGAATGTCCAGGGAAGGCCAACCCCGCGGTGCCGTCGACCGCTTCAACGCGAAGAGCGGCAGGCTCATCACATTTTTTACCAATCTCAAGACGCTCGTGGTCGCCGCCATCGCTGTGCTGGCATTCGGCGTGGGCCTGACCACCGAGGGCGGGCGTGCGATGATCAAGCGCGTCTATTGCCAGATGGGTGGCTTTGGCGTCGAATGCGCCGAGTTCGTGCCCGTGCACGATCGCTACGACCCGGCCATGTCGGTGGCCCGGGAAGCGGTGCGGGCGGACACCGGCCTCGATGCCGACTACACCGAATTCTCGGTGCAGGTCCTGACGGACACCGAGCAACGGCTACGCTGGGAACGCGACGGCCAGCGCCGGACCTACCATCTGGTGAACCGGGACGGGGTCTGGATCTACAACCTGGTCTCCGCCGACTGAGCGGCTCAGCCCGCCGCCCTGGGAATGATCTCCACCGGCGCGTCCACCACCATCTCCAGCAGCGCGTGCGATAGGGTCTTGCCCTGCGGATCGAGCATCAACGATACCGTGCCGCCGCCTCCGAGCGCGTTCTCGAGCAGGAAATTGAGCCCCATCAGGTTGTCCAGCTCGAAGCGGATGACCTCACCGTGGACGATGCCCTTGAAGAACCGCTTCACGATATCCTCGGTGAGCGTGGCCCGGAGCCAGTCGTAGATCTCGGGCGAGCGGGCCAAGACACCCACGTTGCAGGTGTCGCCCTTATCGCCGGAACGTGCGTAGGCGAGGGTGCGCAGCTGGGTGCGCCGGGTGCGGGAAGTCCACTCGCTGACGCGGGGGCGCGGCTCCGGATCGGCGGCGGTCACCGCGGCCTCGGGCACGGCGTCCTCGAAGGTGATGATGCGCTCGGTCTCCGAACCGTCGGGCAAGAGCGTCACCGTGCGCGCGGGCACGCTGCTGCGCTTCATGAGCGCCGGCCAGTAGGCCACCACGCGGCGCGGCTTGGGCCGACCAGCAGTGACGGCCATACCGCTGGGACCCGAAAGGATGAGCGCCGGTAACTGCACGCCGAAGGCCTCGACCTTGGCGCGGTCGTGGTCCCGCACGCCCAGGCGCAGGAGCACCTCGTCGGGCTCGCCGATGCTGAGAGAGCGGGACCAGATCGACCCGGTACCGATCACCGAGAAGTGGGTCTCCTCGTACTCGAATCCCAGGCGCTTCCAGAAGATCTCGGCAGCCGCTTCGCACTTGGCCACGGCTTCGGGGCCGCACACGAGCAGGTGGCCCATGGCCTTCCAGCCGTCGTCGTAGGCCATGGAGACCTTGAACATGGGCGGACGCGGGACGCCACGCACACCGGAGATCTGCACGCGGTTCGGGCCGACCTCGGCGAGTTCGATGGTATCGAAACGCGCGACCACGTCGGGCGAGATGTACTCCACGGGATTGCCCATCTCGTAGACCAGCTGTTCCTTCACCGTCTTCAGGTTCACCACGCCGCCGGTGCCCTCGTGCTTGGTCACCTCGAACACGCCGTCCTCGCCCATCTCGATGATGGGGAAGCCGATGTTCGCCAGGTCGGACACCTCTTCCCAGTCGGTGAGGTTGCCGCCGGTACTCTGGGTGCCGCACTCGATGATGTGGCCGGCGACGATGCCGGCGGCGAGGCGGTCCCAGTCGTCCTCGGCCCAGCCGAACTCGTGGAGCATGGGCGCCAGGGTGATGCCGGTGTCGGTGACCCGACCGGTGACGATGACCTGGCAACCCTCGGCCAGCGCGGCCACCACCGGCTCGGCGCCGAAGTAGATGTTGGCCGCCGTGACGCGGCTCTGCACCGGCGCGAGGTCCTCGCCGCTCTCCATGTTGGTGAACGTCTCGCCCTGCTCGCGCAACGGGTCGAGGCGGTCGACGATGTCGTCGCCGTCCACCACGCCCACGGTGACCTCGAGGCCCAGTTCGCCGGCCAGTTCGCGAATCTTGCGACCCAGGCCCACGGGGTTGATGCCGCCGGCGTTGGTGATCACCTTCACGCCGCGCTCGACCATGAGGGGCAGGCACTCGCGGAGTTGCTCGAGAAAGTCGGGAGCGTAGCCCAGGTCGGGATTCTTGCGCCGCTGGCTCTGCAGGATCGACATGGTGATCTCGGCGAGATAGTCGATGGTCACGTAGTCGAGGGGGCCGCCCTCGATCTGTCGCTTCAGGGCGCCGGGGTCGTCGCCCCAGTATCCTCCGGCGTTGCCGATGCGGATGGTGCGCGTCAAGTGCGGGCTCCTCGGGATCGGGGCGTGATGATTCGATAACGGATGTCCAACCATGATACGGACAGGATCCGGCCACCGCACACGCGGTTCACGGACTGCCCCAGCGAATGCGATACAGGGTGGCTGTCGTCCCTTCCAGGATCGGCTCGAAGCGCTCGTCCGCATCGATGGTCGACCGCCGCAACGGCGAGTCGGCATCGCGCGGATGGACCGTGTCGTTCACGTAGAGATAGACGACGCCGGCGTCTCGTAACGTGCGGGTCCGGTCGGGCCAAGGCTCGGCGGCCAGATCGTCCGTACGGTCGGCCAGCCGGGACCCGTCGGGGAAGACCCGGGGCCAATCATGGGGCATGGTGCCGCGCCGATCGCTCACGTGGATCGCCCAGACTCCACCGTCGCTGGACCTGTTCAAGATGACCTCGTCGGGGCCCACGAGAGCCGTCATCCGGGTCGCGTGCAGGTACTCCGCTTCCGCGAACGTGACGGGGGCGGCGGGAGTGCGGAGGTCCCGCATGGTCTTGTTCATACCGGTAACGAACCACGTCGCCGACAGGGCCACGGCAACGACCGTCGCCGCCCGCCGCCATGGGGTTCGCGCCCGCAGCGACCAGAGAAGCGTGATGGGTAGCCCGAGCAACGGCGGCAAGATGTACGCCTGCAGGTAGAGCATCCTCGGCGCCTGCGAGTAGAACGGCCGCGACAGCATCGCGGTGACCGGATCGCCCAGCACGACCATGCACAGATAGGTTCCGCCGAGCACCAGGGAGACCACCGCCAGCCGGCGCAAACGTCGGTCAGCCAGCCCGCAGCCGATTCCCAGCAGGACCGCCGCGTACCTGGGATCCGGCCCGCCGGCTGCACCCAGCAGACGCGTCATGCCGTTTGCCAGCGACTCGCGTTCGGAGATACTCGAGAACGGCACCACCGCGTTATAGGACCGTGCCAGAATCCAGGGCTCCAGTCCCATCACCACGGCCGCGGACGCCAGCGCCACCGCGGCAGCCGGCCAGACAGATCGACGGGCCGTGTCGCGCCGGAATGCCACCAACGCGCCGAGCCCCACGGCGACCACGACCTCGGAGGCATGCACATGCACCAACGCCCCCAGCACGGCCCCCGCCGTGGCCGCCACCATCGGCGATCGATCCCGGATCACGGCAGCCACCATGATGCTCGCCAGCGGCACCAGCGACATGCCCACGATCTGGCCGTACCCTCCCCAGCCGAGAATCCCAGCGGGCATGAATGCATTGGTCAGCAACCAGCAAGCCCCCAGGACGACCAGCGGACCGGACACGCCGAACGCTCGCCAGAGGAGCGACAGCGCCAGAGGCAAGAAGGCGAGGGTGGCAAGCACCAGGAGCCAGGTCGTCACGTACGGCGCAACGCCGGCGGTCACGGACACCAGGGCGGCGCCGGTGTGCCAGCCCACGAGGTATCCCTTGGCTAGCGACCCGAACGGCGTGGCGAGGATCATTCCAGGGTCGAGGCTCGCCGTGTCGGCGATGTGACGCACCAGATACGAGTGATTGGCGGCGTCGTCGGAACCCAGCGGCACCACGACGTCGTGGCGAGTCACGATCAGGACGACCATCGAGCATATCGAGACGGCGACCAGCGCCAGATTCACCCGAGGCGAGACCGTAGCCCAGCCGTCGCAAGCCCGCGCCCACACGGCTCTCCAGGCGGGCCGGCGCCCCAGTCCGATTCCGAGCAGCGCGAGGGCAGGCGTGACGGTCCACGGCAACACCGGAATGCCGGCCAGGCTCAGGAACCGGGCCACCACGGTGGTTCCCAGCCAGCCCATGCTCACGCTGAACACGAATCGCTCCAGCCGGCCACCGGTGACGTGGCGTCCAGCGAGCAGATAGCCCGGCAGTAGCACGATGACCACGGCCGCAGCAACGACCCGCAACCAGAGGATCGGAGAACCCACGGGATGAATCGCGTGCATCACGCCCCACGACCGACGAGTTGATGCACGTGTTCGACCACGTCGGGCGGCCAGCCGGAGATCGTGTCCTCCAGTCTCTCGAGATCCCACGCATACAGCGCCCGGGACGCTTCTTCGAATCCGGCGAGGTCGCCGGCCACCGCGAACATGAACCGGTGCGCCACGTCCTGGGTGCGGCGAATGCGGAAACTCTCGTGGTTCTCCTTACGGGCGGCGTCCACCAGTTTGCGCAGGTTGACCGAGGCGCCGCCGGGCTGGGCGTTCAACCAGTCCCAGTGGCGCGGCAGGAGCGTGACCTCCCGGGCCACGACGCCGAGGCGCGGTCGGCCGCGCTTGCGGCGCTCGGTGGCGGCGAGTTTCGCCGTCACCATGGACTCTGCACGAGCGGCAGCCTCGTCGGGAGTGCCGCGCACGTCCAGGTCGAGTGGCGCGCTGGTCGCAGCGTCGAAGACGGCGATGGGCGCGGTTTCGCCGCCGTCCAGGCGCTGGCGGATGGCGCGAGCGACCTCGGGCACCGGCCCCTGGGCCAGGCGGTCGTGACCCGCGAAGGCGATGCATTGCGGAGGGCTGGTCATGGTCGACTCCAATTCGGCTGGTCTTATTTTACCCGGGTTCAATATATCACAGTTTTCACCCGGGTCAAATACAGGGAGCGGCCGAATCGTCGAATGGCGTGAAAAAGGCGACGCCGTAGCGTCGCCTTCAAATTCGAACCGAATGCGGTCAGTTGAGAATCCAGCGCAGGAAGACGCGCGCCTGGGGATCGCGGGTGCTCACGTCGTCGTAGTCGGCGTAATTGCGCTCGCCGAGGTCCAGGATGTACTCGGCGCCCATTCCGATGTTGTACTTCAAGGGCACCGAGAGGCTGAACTTGGTCCGCGAGTAGTGGTGGTCGACGTCGTTGCCGCTGATGGAGTGGATCCAGAACTGCTGGTGGCTCACCTCGACCAGTTTCCACCCATCCCGGCCGAACGAGGCCGTGAATCGAGCTTCTGCGCCAGGACCGTAGTCGTATGACCGACCGGAGACGTTGGCGTAGTCGGACGAGGCGCCACCCAGGATGATGGGCCCCAGCTGCATGTCGGTTCGCAGCTCGAATCCATGGGCGGTCTCGAATCGCGACAGCAAGCCGGCGGTGATGCTCTGCCCGCCGAACTCCAGAGCATTGGTGTTGAGGTAGTCGTAGCGGTGGAAGCCGGCGATGATGTGGCTCGCCGGGTCGGTTTCCTTGAGGAACATGCCGCCCAGAAGACCGCTACCGTTGACGCTGCCCACCGAGGTCTTGTCGCCGAAGTACATCTCGATGGCGAAGTCGAAGGTGTCGAAGGGCTTGTCGAGATCGCCGAAGAATGGGTCGCCGTAGTCGAAATCGAAGCCCAGGTAGACATCGGTGGTGTCGGCTTCCCAGAGGCGCTCTTCGCCGCGGGTCCGCAGGCCGATGTCCAGTGCCGAGCGGTAGTTCTTGGGGAACCGGCCGGCGGGATTCCTTCCCTGCCGGGCCCAGTCGCCGTCCATGATGCGGGTCAGCCCGCCCACCGGGTCGATGAGCATGCCGCCCACCTCCCGCCAGTTGCGCTCGCCGCCGGTGGCCTCGTTGTCGCGAACGGTGGTGGCGAACCGATGCAGCACTTCGCCCAGGAACGCGCCGCCCATGCTGGTGGAGATCCAGTCGTTGAGCGACGGATGATGGGTCTCGCCGAAGTACTCCCACATGAACGAGCCAGCAAAGGCGAAGGGAATGGACTCCCAGTAGTTGTATCCGTTGCTTCGCGCTGCATTGAAGTACAGGTTGCCGTGATACGGATGGGCGATCTGGTTGGTGGAGAAGCTGTTGTCGTCCCAGTTCCAGCCCGCCTCGAGGTTCTCGGCCCACGAGTTGAATCCGACGCGGAACACCGGACTGGTGCCGCCCTCGCGGATGAAGCGGTTGAAGGACCACACCACGAGGTTGACCAGCACGACCTGCCCCGCGGCGCGGCCGAAGTTCTTGGGCTTGACCAGGAACGTGTCGGCGGCGGCGATACTGCCGGGGGACGCGGTCGTAGCGTCGGTGTCCTGAGCGTGCACGGGCACGACGACTCCGGCCAGGAGACCGAGAGCGACCACGGCGGCGATCACGGTGCGGAAGCGGCTCATCGTACCACCACCCCTACGGCCAGCAGCAGCTCGGTTTCGGAATCGGAGCCGCTGTCGTAGGATTCGCCAATGGCGCTCACTCCCACGGCGCCCCAGAGGTTGAGCCAGCTGGCGACACCGACATCGCCCGTCAGGCGGAGCTGGAAGGCCGGATGCGGGCGAACGTTCACCGCGGGGTCGTCACTCGACCTGGGCATGATGTGGACGTACCCGACATCGACGCCCAACCAGGTGTGTTCGCGGCCCAAGAGGCGATGCCCGAAGTTCCAGCCCAGGAATCCGGCGTCCGACTGGCTGCCCTGATTGTCGCCGTAGCCACCGGAGAGGGTGGAGACCCAGCCGTTGACCTCGGTCCGGTAGCCGATATTTGCAAGCGACAGGTTCGAGGCGTAGAAGAGCCAGTTCCGCGGGTTTCCGGTGGTGTGATTGATGATCCCGATGGGCACGCCGTCGATCTCGCGACTCCCGTTGAAGACTCCGAGCTGCAGTCCCGACATCTCCCGGGCCAGGTTGATGACGCCGATCTGGGCGCCGCTGGCGGTGTCGGCGAGGTTGAGTACGGCGGTCTGGACACCGCTCATCCGGGCGTTGGCGTGGTTCATGAAGGCCGTCAGCTGCCAGCCCTGGAAGTCGTCGGCCGCCACGTTCGCCACACTGCTGATCTGCAGATACTTGGTGGGCCCGTCGCTGACATTGAGGAACGAGGCGAGCTGGATACCGCTCATGCCCCCACCCGCGTAGTTCATGAAACCGGACCACTGCACGCCACCGACGCTGCCCATGGTCCAGGACGCGAGGCCGGCGAACTGCACACCCCTGAGATCCTGCTGGACCAGGTTGACGCCGAAGGTCGCGCTGCCGCCGCGGAGGTCGCCACCGGTGCTGGCAAAGGCGCCCTGGAACTGTATGCCCTGCATGTCGCCGCTGGTGCGGCCGGCCACGAGTCCGAGATCGAGCGCCCGCACGGAACCCGAATGGCCGTACAGCAGCGACAGCCGCACGAACGATTCGTTCTCCGGATCCGAGGGAACCGAAACGGGGCTCAGGAAATGGGCGCTGATGGGAGAAGCCGCACTGGCGATCGCAGACAGCGCCAGCGTCGCAGCGAGCGCGAGCAGGATTCCGAAGCGGAGAGAGCGCATGTGTCCGGGGCGGTCTTTCATGAGGCGGATCCTATGCGGTCGCGGCATTCGACGCCACGAAAAAAACAGTTACCGCGTACAAAAAAAACCGCTACTATGCGCCTGGCTTCGAGGAGGTTGCCATGATTCGCCGGACCGCCATTCTGTTGATCGTCATTGCCGCCGCAGTCATACCGGCGGACCGGGCGCTTGCGCTCGATCCGCACGTGCGCGACGGCTGGATCCTCGGCGTGTCCTACGGCAACGCCGTCGGCGACATCACCTTCGCCAACGACGTCGAAAGGGAGGTCGAGGACGGCGTGTCGCCGCAGATCCACTTCGGCCACATGCTCGGCCGCAAGTTCGCCATCGGCGCATCGTACATCGGCTGGATGTACGAAACGGGCACCCTCCCCATCAAGTACCGGTTCAGCATGCAGAACGTCCTGCTCAACGGCACCTGGTTCCCGGGAAGCCCCGACAACGCGCTGGGTGGCCTGCGCGTGCGCTTCGGCCTGGGATACGCCTGGTCGGCCATCGCCGAGGTCGAGATCGACGACGTCGAGGAGCAGGGCCACGGTGACCGCATCGTCGACAAGGGCCTCGGGCTCGAATTGAATGTGGGCTACGAGTTCCGCGTATCCCGCACCACCTCGGTCGGCCTCGGCGTGGGCGTCGTGGCGCAGAGTCTGGACGGCGATTTGTACCAGGAAACGGTCTACGTGCCGGTCACGCTGAATCTGAACTGGTACTGGTAGAAGCTCCCCGCTGCGATTCCTCCCATTTATTGATACCGAATCCGCCATTGCCGCTGTGCGGCGGCGCTCGCGATATGAGGTCAGTTCAACACCTCCGGCCTGAACATATG
>PIVY01000500.1 GCA_003353795.1 bacterium | reverse complement strand
CCAACGTCACCGTGGGCGCCCCCGCGCTCCTGCACGGCCTGCGCGTGGTGCCGGTCACCTTCCAGCCTGTGGGTTACGACCCGACAACCGGCGAGGTCACCGCCGCCGCGAACATGACCGTCGACATCAGCTTCACCGGCCGCGACGACCGCGCCGCGCCGACGCCGGGCCGTCTGATGCCCGAGTCCTTCGCCGCCATGTACGAGGATCTCGTGCTCGGCTGGCAGCGTGACGCCTCGGTCGAGACCGGCCCCGGCAGCATCATCTACGTCTGCCCCGAGAACGGCACCGTCACCAGCATCCTCGGCGACCTGGTCGAGTGGCGCCGCGAGCAGGGCTACCACGTGGAAGTGGTCACCACCAACACCACCGGCCCGACCAACCACAACATCCGCACCTACCTGCAGGACCGATACGCGACCATCGACCCGCCCCTCGAGTTCGTCACCCTCGTGGGCGACGCCAACGGCTCGGTCGCCATTCCCACCTTCAACGAGCAGAACTCGGGCTACTACGGCGAAGGCGACCACAACTACTCGCGCCTCGACCCGAGCGACGACGTCCTGGCCGACGTCCACGTGGGCCGCATCTCGGTGCAGTCCACCACCCAGCTCCAGACCGCCGTCGACAAGATCCTCGACTACGAGCGCACCCCCGACATGTCCGATACCGACTGGTTCACCACCGCCGGCCTCACCGGCGATCCCAGCACCTCGGGCTACAGCTGCATCTACGTCAACCAGTTCGCCAAGGCCACGCTCCTCGACCTCGGCTACACCCGCGTCGACACCATCTGGAGCGGCAACTTCACCTCGTTGATGATGGCGTCGATCAACCGCGGCGAGACCTTCTTCACCTACCGCGGCCTCGGCGGCATGAGCGGCATGTCCTACAG
>PIVY01000499.1 GCA_003353795.1 bacterium | reverse complement strand
GCGGACTACGTCCGCTCCACCCGTGGCTACAACCCGCTGCCCCTTCGGGGCAGAGAGGGAGCGTCCAGCCCCGTTCTACTCACGGTGCGCTGTGGACCAGCCGGCCCCATACCTCGGCCATGCCGATCGATTCGACGTCCCGGTCGGCTTCGACGGTCACGGTCGCGTAGTCGGCGACGTCGGGTGACTGGGCGAGGTCGATCTCGGCGTCGTCGGCGACCTTGACGAGCCCCAGCGAGCCAGAGCCGGTGACGCTGATGACCCACCGGCCCTCACCGAGAGCGCGGTAGACGGCCTTGCCGACCTCGGCTTTGGCGTCGCCCTGCCCCCAGGCGACCGCCTCGAGGCGGGGGTCGATGACGACGCCCTGGCTGGGCGGGGTGTTGGCGTCGAAGACGCGGCGGATCCAGAGGCGGCCGTCGCGGACGATGTAGTCGACGTAGATCTCGCCGGCGGGGTCGTAGGGGGTCTCGATGCGGCGTGCGAGTCCGGTCTCGGTGACGACGTGGACGGCGAGCTGGCCGTCGTGGACCGCCAGTTCGGTGACGGCGGTCCTTTGGACGGCCTGGTTGTAGGTGGTGCGGAGGCCCTCGTAGTCGTCTGCGAGCTGGGTGAGGCGGGTTCGGTATATCTCGGCGGCGGCCCCGGCGCGGAGGAACTGGTAGCCGAGCAGGGCGGCACCTCCTGCGATGGTGATGGTGATCGAGGTTGTGACGATTCGAGTGAGTCCGGTTGTGAGCGCCATGCCGCGAGACCTCCTGGCTCGTCATCGGCGGTGGGGGAGTCATGACATAAAACCGGCGGCCTGCCCCGGTATGAACCCGTCCTTATTGGTTGAGCAAGCCAACCTTTTCTTCTCCAATTCCAACCATTCAAGCGTTTCTTTATTGTGGTAGG
>PIVY01000498.1 GCA_003353795.1 bacterium | reverse complement strand
GAGGTGAGCCATGCTCGGCCGAAGGAAGATCATTGATGCCGCGGATGCCCGGACGTGCCTGGCTGGGGCCGCCCGGAGCGGCGTGAGCCTCACGGAGTGGGCTCACACTCACGGGGTGGACGCGCGGTCGCTGAATGCGTGGCGACTCAACCTGAACCGCACTGCCGAGTCCGACGAGCTTCGGTTCGTCGAGCTCGTTCCACGGCAGGCACCCGAGCCGTCTGTTCGATACCGAGTGCGATGCGGAGATCTGGTCGTCGAGGTGGGCGGGGTCTCCGCGGATGAACAGCTCCCCGGCGTCGAACGCCTTGCGGAGGCCGGCGACGACCTTGCCGCGGATCAGCTTGGCCATGACGCGGGTCGGGAACAGGTAGTGCTCCTTCGTCGCAACCCAGGCCTCCTGATCGAGGCGGAGTCCTCCGGCGGTAACGAGACAGTGGATATGTGGATGAAAGACCAGGTTGTTGGCCCAGGTGTGCAGCACGGCGATGATGCCGAGCTGGGCGCCGAGTCGCTCTGCCGCAAGCTCCTGAAGGGTCTCGGCGGTGGCGATGAACTGCAGGTCGTAGACGATCCGGGGATTGTCGCGGGCGATCTGACGGAGGGCACCTGGGAGCGTCGAGGTGACCTGGAAGTGTGGCACGGGCAGGAGCTGGTCCTCACGCGCCGCGAGCCAGTCGGCGCGCTTCCCTCCGCGGCACTGCGGGCAGTGGCGATCGGTGCAGGAGTTGTAGACCGGCGATCGCAACCGGTCCCAACCAGGTCTACACCTGGGACAGCACCTACATGAAAAGTCCGGTTAAAGGGAGGTTCTTCTACTTGTACCTGTTCGTCGATGTCTGGAGCCGAAAGATCGTCGGCGGGCGGGTGGAGGAATGCGAGTCGCCCGACCTTGCGG
>PIVY01000280.1 GCA_003353795.1 bacterium | reverse complement strand
TCTCGATATCGACGCTCGGGAGCGGGCTCGATTTGATATTGGCCTCGGGCCGACACGGACCATAGCACCCATACGATGACGATGATGGGGAGGGGATAGCGCTGAACAGACCCGAAGAGACGTTGCTGATGGCGACCTACAGCGGCGGCCTCCGCGTTGGTGAGGTCATCGCCCTGCAGCCTGGTGACATCGACAGCACCCAGATGCTGCTCCACATTCGCCGCGGCAAAGGCGCTAAACCCCGCACCGTCATGCTTGCACACAGCCTCCTCATCGGACTCCGCCAGTACTGGAGACGCTATCGCCCTGCGCGGCCCTGGCTGTTCCCGAGTCCTAGGAACCCCGAGCGACACATCAGCACCCGCGAGGTCCAGCGTCGCTTCCGACAGGCCGCTGGCGCTGCACAGTCGTGGCGTGGCTGCTTTGAGTCCCTGAGGAGTCAGGCAGAGCGTAGCGGGACGGATTGCGGCTTGGACGCCGTCTTCGGATAGACGCAAGAGTCCGGCAGGATCGAATGGGTTTCTTGTCAAGGGGATGTCAGCGCGGACGTTCCCGGTCTTCCTGTGCGGGTGCTGAGTGGTTTGGCAGTGTCACTCCGTGTCGAGCGCACGATCCAGCAGCCACAGCGCGGCCTCGACCAGGAACGGCTTGTTTGGCTGGGCGGCGATGCCCGCGGCACGTCGACGGACCCGGGCCAGGTCGGCGGCTTCGCCCGTGGCGCGTGCGTCGCACAGGTCCACGTGAAGCAGCGCGATCGCCTTGTGCACGGCAACACCGCGGTGGGTGAAGTCGGCGGTCGCCAGGAGACGCCGGGCTTCTTCGGGGCCGTCGCGGTCGGCAGCGGCCGCCGCGAGGCTGGCGGTGAGCTCCGACAGCAGGCGTGGCTCGCGATTCTCCCGAGCTCCCTCGAGAGCGCCGAGCCAGACGTCCTCGGCCTCCCCGCTTCGCCCCATCAAGGCCAGCGCCAGGCCCCGAACCTGCTGGGCATGCCAGTGGTTTAGGTTGTGAGGGGTGTCCGCCATGGCGGCCTCGCCGGCGTCCAGGTTGGAGACGGCGTCCTCGTACAGCCCCTGGTGTAGCCGCAGCCGCGCCAGATCGACGCACGCACGGTTGGCCACCCTGGGCCTCCCCAGGGAGGTCGCGGTCCGAATGGCGCCGCGGAGGAGGTGCTCGGCATCGGTCCACCTCTTCTGGCAGAGCCGAAGGTAGCCCAGGTCTGCACGGGCATCGTTGAGCATCGCCTCATGACCGCGGCCGAGCGCCCAGGCCTCGGCCTCGCGCAGCGACTGATTCGCCTCGTCGTACCGGTGCAGCCAGGTCTGAGCATGCCCCAGGATGCTCACCGAGGCCATGGCCCGCAGATGAGAATCCGCCTGCTTGTGGGCAGCCACCGCCGACGCCAGGTGGCTGGCGGCCTCCTCGAACCGATCCGACCAAAGGAACGACCGGCCGAGGACGTCGTGGACCTCTCCCAAAACAGTCAGGTCCTGCTCCTCGGCGACGAGGAGGACGCGCCACATGCGCTCCTCGGCCTCAGAGTGGTGTCGCTGCCACATGTCGAGGCGCGCCAGCACCATCTCGGCTGCGGCTCGCTCGAACGGTTTCTCGAGGTGCTCCACAGCCGTCGTGAGTGCCTTGGTGGCCTCGGCGAAGCGGCCCGACCACGCGAGCCCCTTCCCCAGCTCCCCCCAGAGCAGGCCCGCGTTCGGCAGATCCGGCCTGGCCAGCGCCTCCCGCAGGACGGCTTCGGCTTTCTCTGTCTGGCCCTGGTCGCGGAGGAAGACGGCCTGGACGTAGTCGAAGGTCGCGCCAGCCTCCCGCCCCATCCGGGAGCGCACCGTCAGCGCTTGACGAAGCAGCGGCTCAGCTGTGGCGATGAACCCCAGTGGTTGCAGGGTCCGGATTGCGACCAGCAGCAGATCGGGCGTGGCGTCGGGCGCGACCTCCACCGCGGTGCCGATCGCAGCAGCGGTGTCGTCGAAGAGCCAGCCCATCCCACGCCGCGCCTCGACCGTCCGAGACATGAACCGCGCGCCCTCGAGCAACGCGAGCGCGCGACGCCGAATCGCCTCGACGTAGCGACCAGCGACCTCGGGGGGCTGCGCAGTTCCGCGCGCGAACGCGGCCACGTCGTTGTACAAGCGGAACGAGCGCATCGGTTCGGTCGCCGCTCGCACGAAGTAGGTGGCGGCGAGCCGCTCGAGCTGCTCCACCGCCGCGTGCACGTCCACGCCGAGCACGTCGGCCGCGAGCGCAACGTCGAACGGCCCACGGAGCTGTGCCAGCTGCTGCAGCGCCGCTTGGTCGTCTGGGCCAGCCAGACGCCAGGACGCTTCGATCACTGCCTGCAACGAGCGATGCTCCCCGCCGGGCGTGGTCCCCGCCAGCCAGCGCCGATCAGTCTGGATCTTCTCCGCGAGCTCCTCGGGCGCCAGCAAGCGGGTGCGCGACGCCGCGAGCTGAATGGCCAGCGGAATGCCCTCCAGCTGGTCGAGCAGTCGCGGGCCCCCAGCTGTGGTCGCGTAGGCGTGGCGGGAATACAGGGCGCGAGCGTCGTCCTCTGGCAGCGGGCCGAGCTCGATCACCTGAGGCACCGCGGACGGGGCGCGTCGGGTGGTGACCACGACCCGGAGATCCGGAGCGACCGCTACCCACGCCGGGACCACGCGATCCAGCACGTCCGCGATGGTGTCCGCACCGTCGAGCAGGAGGACGAGGGGGCCCTGGGCCGCGAGGATACGCCGTAGCTCGCCGGGCTCGCGGACCGCGACCCGAAGGGCCCGGGCGACCCTGGCTTCGACGGCCGCCTCGTCCGCGGCGTCCCCGAGGGGACACCACACGCGCCGCGATAGCGAGGGCCGGTCGAGGAGGACCCGCACCAGGGTGGATTTGCCGATGCCTCCGGGACCGGCGACCGCTACCCAGGCGACCTCGGTGAGGGCGGCCTCGAGCGCGGCGAGCGCCGCCCGACGTCCCACTATGCCCGTGGCGGCACCGGGCCTGGGACCAGAAGCGACGGCGCCACGCAGCGCATACCCGGTGCCCATTACCGTCTGTAGGAACATCGGGTTCCGCGGGTCCGGCTCGATCTTCTTCCTCAGCCGGGTCACGGTATTGTCCAGTGCCCGGGTCTTCAGTCCAGGCTTGTAGCCATACACCTCGACCAGCAGCTCGTCGCGGCTCACGGCACGATCCCGGTGACGCCACAGGAACGCGAACACCTCGGCCTCGCGAACCGTCAGGCTGACCAGCTTGGTGCCGTAGTACACATTGCGCGCCCCCAGGTCCACGGTGGTGGAGCCAAGCAACAACACAAGCCCGGACTCGGAAGACGCCATGGACGAATCCCTACCACCCTAGGCTGCAGCAGGCCACGCTCCACGACACCAACGTCAGACCCGATAGCTACTTCATTGTCCAGGTCCGACGCCCTGTCAAGGCGTTCAGGGAGCGTTGCCGCTGATCGTCACGATGCCGCCGATGTCCGACATGCCGATGGCGTCGCGAAGGGCCTCGGCCTCGGCGGTGGGCAGCGCGCCGTTGCCGACGATGGTGAAGTCCACGCCGACCCACGCGACGCCATGGAGCGCCGCAAGGTCGACCAGCGCCTCGTTCTGCTCCAGCCGGATGCTTCCCCCGATCGCGCCGAGCCCTTCCACCCCGTCTGCCCACGCCAGGCCCGGGCACTCGC
>PIVY01000279.1 GCA_003353795.1 bacterium | reverse complement strand
GCCGCAGTCGACCGAAGAGGTCTTTCGCCTCACCATCCCGGACGCCGGCTTCAATGCGTGGTCCAACACCGCCATCTCGCCCGACGGCACGCAGATCGCCTGGGTGCCCGTGAGCCTGTCCGGCGAGCGGCCGCTGCACATCCGGAAGCTGAGCGGCTTCGAGGCGCGGCCGATGCCCGAGGCCGTGGACGTCGGCAATCCCTTCTTCTCGCCGGACGGCGCCTGGGTCGGATTCATCGGCAACGCGCAGAACGTGCTCTACAAGATGCCGACGGTCGGCGGGAGTCCACAACGGCTGGCGGCGCTGACGCAGTCCCGGATCGAGGCCATGTGGGGCGACGACGGGTTCATCTATTTCTCGGGCGTCGGCGGATCGCGCGACATCCGGGGCATCAACCGGATCACCAGCGACGGCGGCGAGATCGAGACCGTGACCAAGCTCGTGGTGGGCGACGAGCAGCATCTCCAGCCGTACCGCGTACCGGGCGGCGACTGGCTGCTCTTCACCGCCGAGAAGATCGACGGCTACTCGGTGGATGCCGTTTCTCTGGCCACCGGGGAGCGCGTCACCATCGCCACCAGCGTCGCGACGCCTCGTTTCCTGGCGCCGGACATCGTGGTGCTCTTCCGGCCGGAAACCTCGGAGGTGGCCGCGGTCAGGATCGATCCGGGAACCATGACGCCCATCGGCGAGCCGGTCACCGTGCAGACCGAGGTCATCACCGGCCCCATGCTCCGCGGTAGCTTCGAGCTCTCCAACGACGGCCGACTGGTCTATACCCAGGGTTCGACCGGCGGGCTGATCAGCAGTCGGCGGCACATCGTGTCCCTGAGCCCAGGCGGTGAGACGGAGACGGTCTTCCCCGAGCAGTCGAGTTGGGCCCAGCCGCGCCTCTCTCCCGATGGCCACAACCTTGCGGTCAGGCAAGTCTCCACGCCCGACTGTACGCTCTGGAATATCGACCTCGACCGCGGCACCCGCAGCCGGATCACCTTCGATGTCGACGCGCACGACCCCGTCTGGAATCCGGCCAACGGTCGGATCGTCTATCGGTACGACGCCGAGACGCAGTTCTTCCTCGCCGAGCGCAATGCCGACGGCACGGGCGAGACGACGATCCTGATGACCGTCGACGAGTTCGAGATCGCCCCGCGATCCTTCTCGGCCGACGGTCGCTGGCTCGTGCTGGACGCGCAGGAGAACAACGGCGACATCTGGGTGCTCGACATGCAGGCCGGCGGCGATCCCAGGGCCTTCGTCTCCTCGCCGTATCTCGAGCGCCAGGGCGCCATCTCTCCCGACGGACGCTGGCTCGCATACACCTCCAATGAATCAGGGCGCGACGAGGTCTACGTGCGGGCCTGGCCGGCCGGCAATCCTCGCCACGTCATCTCGGTCGACGGCGGCGAGAGTCCGCAGTTCTCGCGAGACGGCGGGACGCTGTTCTTCGTCGCCGGCGGCGGCGTCATGGCGGTGGACGTGGCATCGGAAGACCGCCTCGATCCCGGCCAGCCGCGCGAGTTCCTGAAGGGCGGCTTCGAGACCTCTGGCTACACGCTCAACTACGATATCGACGCCACCGGCGAACGGCTGTTCGCCATCGCCGCGGCGGACGAGGGCGACGTGACCGCCGATCTGCGCATCGTGCTTGGCTGGGGTTCGGAAGTGCGGCGGTTGCTGGGCGAGGACTGAGACCCCACTTTTTCTGATGTTCGTTCGTATCCGGAATCTGCGCGCCCCGGCTGCGTCACCCGGGACGGCGTCGCCGCCAAGCACGCTTGCCGCCCCCGCCCCCGTGTGGGACCATACCGCCCATGAACGACGCCTTCGTCATCAACTCGGTCTTCACTTTCGGCTACCTGCTCCTGCTGGCCTTCAAGGCCGACCGTCACGAGCGGGAATCGGCCACGCTGCTCCTGAAGGTGTTCTTCGTGAGCGTGCTGGCCACCGGCGCTTTCGGCATCGTCAAGTGCATCGGCCTCGGGCTCTGCGGGCCCGATCGGGCCCACCCCGTGATCGAGTCCTACCTCGTGGCGGGCGCCGCCGAGGAGGCGCTCAAGTTCTTCATCCTGATCAAGCTGTTGCCCAGGTTGCGCGAACTCGACGAGCCCATGGATCCCATCGTCTACCTCGGGGTCATCGCCCTGGGCTTCGGGTTCCACGAGAACATCAGCTACTTCCTCCACTTCACCGCCGAGGGTCAGCGGGTGGCCGCGGCCACGGGAGACCTCACGCTCTACCGCCAGCAACTGGGACTGATCACCCTGGCCAGGGCGGTCCCCGGGCATCTGCTCTTCAACACCTGCGCCGGATTCCTGCTCGCCTGGGGGTTCGTTCGCGGCGAGATGAGGCGCTGGCTGCTGCCGGCATATCTCCTCGCCGTGGTCTTGCACGGCACCTGGAATCTGCTCGCCTGGACGGGCAATGGAATCCTCTTCCTCGCCTACATCGTTCTGTTGATCGGCGGGGCCGTCGTCGCGGTGGTGTGGGCGGCGCGACGCTCGCCGTATCTGAACCGCCAGAGGGATCTCCGGTCCGAACTCGGTCGGGTGGCGGGTCTCGATCCTGGGCTGACGAAGCGGCTCGTCCGCGTCATGCGCCGCGCGACGGGGGAGCGGCAGGCCGAACTGGATCGACAGGTGCGCGGCCTGCTCGGCGACCCTTCAGGCTCGCCGGGCTCGGCCATCGAAGCCTTGATCGACGAGGAGTCGCAGTCCAACAGCGGGGCGTCGCAGTTCTGGGTGCTCGCCTTCGGCATGATCATCGCGGGGTTCATGGGGAATCTGTTGATCTGGCTGACCCTGCTGGCCCTGTCGCTGATCGGCTGCGGGGCGGACTGATTATCCGGCGTCCAGGACGTCCCGGACCCGGGTGGCCAAAGTCTGCAGGTCGAAGGGCTTGGCGAGGAAGTTCAGGTCGTCCTCGACCACTCCCTGGCGCAGCATCATGTCGTCGGTGTAGCCGGACATGTAGAGCACCCGCAGGGTCGGTTGCTCCTGGAAGAGCCGTTCCGCGGTCTGCCGGCCGCCGAGGCCCGGCATCACCAGGTCGGTGAGCAGGAGATCGATCCGGCCGTCATGCGCGTGGAACTGCGCCACGGCCTCATCCCCGCTCTCGGCAAGAATCACCTGATAACCCAGCTTGTTCAGCAGCACGTGAGCGAGATTCCGGACACCCTCGTCGTCCTCGACGAGCAGGACGGTCTCTTCTCCACGCGGCATCGTCAGGGCCTGCCGGGCATTCGCCGGAACCAGGGCATCCCTCTCCAACCGGGGCAGGAAGATCCGGAACGTGGTGCCGCTGGGCGTGGTCGACACCACCTCGATGGCGCCGCCGGCCTGCTGGACCGAGCCGAAGATCGTGGCCAGACCGAGCCCCGTCCCGCGACCCGTGGTCTTGGTGGTGAAGAACGGTTCGAAGACGTGTTGCTTCACGTCTTCGCTCATGCCGTGGCCCGTATCGGTCACCATGAGCTGCACGTAGGGACCGGGCGACAGATCCGCGGGCCGGCATTCGCTGTCGTCGGCGAGGTCGACGTTGGCGGTCTCGATCACCAGTGTCCCGCCGTCGGGCATGGCATCCCGGGCGTTCACGGCGAGATTCACCAGGACCTGCTCGAAATGGTTCGGGTCGAGATTGACCGCGCCAAGGTCCGCGTCGAGGCGGGTCTCGATCTTGATATTCTCGCCGAT
>PIVY01000120.1 GCA_003353795.1 bacterium | reverse complement strand
TCGACCTGGGGAACCGCGCGGGACAACGCCGTGTCCAGTCGCGCAAGTTGCAGCGAAACGGCGGCGGCGGCGGCGGCAACGGCGCCGGTTCCCTCGGCGAAGTGATATGTGTCGGGCGCGAGATACCCCTCGCACCAGTGGAGCGGGCGACCATCGGGGCGGGCGCCTGACGACGACAGTGCCGCGAAACGGCCCCTGCCCTCGGCACTCATGAGCGTATCGGCGGCCCTGGCTACCAGCGAGTCGGCGGCAGCCAGGATGGCGGCCGGATCCAGATCCAGACTGTCGGCCAGGATCGCCGCGAGTCGTGGCGCTTCCAGGCCTTCGGGAAGCGTGACCACCACCGGTACCGGCCGGCCGGTCAGCAAGATCTCGAGGATCAGACGCGGGGACGCGGTGGCGGGAATCCGGTAACGACCGATCTGGAGGCGGCGGTCCTGCTGGCCCAGGCGGGCCATGAGCAGAAACAGGCGACGATGCTCGAGCATTCCGTGGCGCTGCAGGTCCGCCGCCACCGAATGCAGGGTCGCGCCGGGGGCGACCCAGACGGTGTACTCGGATTCCTGGCCCGGCCTCGGCGCACGCGCTGCGGTGAAGGCATGCCAGGCCAGAAGACCGAGCACCAGGGCACCCAGCATGACCCCACCGGCAGCAGGCAACACGAACCGTTTCATGATGCGCTCCCCGGCCGTTTCGCAGCAAGCTGGTCGAGATGGTTCTGGAGAATGATCTGCGCGGCCACGGCGTCCACCTCGCCGCGTTTCGCCGGCCGCCCCCGCAGGGCGATCCAGCGCTTGGCTTCCTGACTAGTGTAGCGTTCGTCGAGCATGATCACCGGCAGGGCGAGCTCCTCGGCGACCCGGTCGGCGAAACGGCGGGCACGTGCGGCCATGTCCGTCTCCCGACCGTCGGCCGTGAGCGGCAGTCCGACGACCACGCTCGTGGCGCCACGTTCGACGGCCAGATCGCTCAACAGCGCGAGCACCGAGCCGTCGCGGCCCTCGACATGGACACCGACAGCGAACGCGAGCTTGCCATCGGGATCGCTCACGGCGATACCGAGGCGGCGCAGCCCGTAGTCGATGCCGATCACCACAGTCATGACGTCTTGGTCAGTCCGAGTTGGTCAGGTGCTTGGTCAGGCGTACCAGGAAGCGTCCGTCGGCTGCGCGGTCATAATCGAGGCTGTCGGTGAACTCGCGCATGATCAGGATGCCCCGCCCCCGCTCCCGCAGGAGATCCTCGGCCGGGATCCAGTTGCCGTAGTCGAATCCGATGCCCTCGTCCATGACCTCCACCGCGATCCGGTCCTCGTCCACCACGATGTGGATCTCGACGGGGCGGGCAGGGTCGAGGCCGTTGCCGTGCTCCATGGCGTTGGTGCAGGCCTCGATGACGGCGGTCCCCAGTTCCTCGATGACCTGGCGCGGGCAGTCCAGGTCGCTGCCGACTTCCAGCAGAACGGCGTCAGGCACACCGAGGTACGCCATCTGGCTGGGAAGCTTCATTTCGATGCGGGGTTTCACGTTGGGTGCCCCCAGGCCAGGTTGCGGACGTTGCGTCCCCGGTTCAAGCAAAGCTTCGAAGCGCTTCGTCTTCGTCCTCGAACGAATTGAAGACGGTGGACAGCTTCGAGACGATGAAGATGTTCTCGATACGCTCAGTGACCTTGAGCAGTTTCAATTCACCGCCGGCCTTCTTGACCGTCGTGTAACCGGAGATGAGGATTCCCAGGCCGGTACTGTTGACCCACTTCACCCTCTCCATGTTGACGATGAAGTTGTTCACGCCCTCGTGCATGATCGTGCGAAGGACCTCGTTGAAGGCCTCCGCATCGGGGCCACCCATGAGCTTGCCGCTCATGTCCAGTATCGCGATCCCGTCCCGCCTGCGTTCCTTGATCTTCACCAGCGTTCCTCGAAGTCGATGCGTATGAGCGCGGGGTTCTCGTTGGTAGCGTCCCCGATACAACTGGGGCAGAATAGTCGAGGCTGCCCCGGGTGTCCACCCTCAGGCTGAGTTCTCCGGTCCGACCGTCGGTCGGCCCAGTTCGTTGCGAAGATCCGTCAGCGCTCCGGCGAAGTCGGCGGGCAACGGTGCCGAAAACTCCATCTCCACCCCACCGACCGGATGATTCAGGCGCAGCACCGCCGCGTGCAGCAACTGTCGTGGCGCGGCGTGCACCAGGCGAGCAGCCGCCTGACGGTCCACCGGGCGGACATTGCGAGCCCGGCGGTCATCCCCGTAGAGCGGGTCGCCCACCACCGGGTGGCCGTGATGAGTGAAGTGGACCCGGATCTGGTGGGTGCGTCCGGTGGTCAGCTGGACGCGGCAGAGCTGGACGAATTCGAGATCGTCGATGACCTCGTATCGAGTGGCGGCCTGCCGACCTCTCCGATCGACCACCGCCATGCGCTGGCGGTCGCGAGGGTGGCGACCGATGTCTCCGGTGAGGACTCCAGCGTCCTCGCTCCAGGTGCCCCAGCTCAGCGTCAGATAGGTTCGTCCCAGGGTCCGGTCACGCAGCTGGGCCGCCAGGGTCAGGTGCGCGGCCGGCGTGCGGGCCACCACGAGCAGTCCCGAGGTTTCCCGGTCTAGCCGGTGAACAATGCCCGGACGCACGGGATCCCCGGTGTCGGCCAGATCGCGCCCATGGTGGAGCAAGGCGTTGACGAGGGTGCCGTCGCGATGACCGGGACCGGGATGCACCACGAGGTCGGGCGGCTTGTTGATCACGAGCAGATGCTCGTCTTCGAACACGATGTCCAGGGGGATGTCCTGCGGAACCAGATCGTGGCTCACGATGGCGGGAACGACGAGGGCGATCTCCGCGCCGACGTTCGGCCGGAACGACTTGGGACGCGCGCGGCCGTCGACGGTGACTTCGCCGGCGGCGAACGCCTTCTGGATACGATTGCGACTCAGCTCCGGGAGTCTCGTAGCGAGGATGCGATCGAGACGCTCGCCGTCCTCAGCCTCGTCGACGCGGACGATGACCGGTTCACTCATGCTCGTGGTCGGGCGGCGGGGGCAACTGGGTGCTGGTGCGGCGCCGGCGTTCGCGGACCTCGTCGGCGAGCAGGCAGAGCAACAGTAGGACGCCGCCACAGGTCACGCCGACGTCGGCCACATTGAAGGTCCAGAATCGGTGGGGACCGATACCGAAGTCGAGAAAATCGACCACCAGACCATCGTAGAAGAGTCGATCGACGAGGTTGCCCAGGGCGCCGCCGAGAATCAAGCCCATGGCCAGGCGGCGCCAGCGCAGCCCGAGTGGGGTGACGACCAGGAACCAGACCAGCAGTAACGCAGCACCGGCCGAGATGGCCACCAGCGCCCAGCGGCCGAAGGGCGTCAGGCCCATGGCAGCACCGGGATTGCGGACATACGCGAGCCGGAAGAAGTCACCGAGGACCTCGACGCGATCGAAACGCAACGTGTCGGCGTGCTCGAGGACGAGCCGCTTGGAGAGGAAATCGACCAGCCAGAAAGCGGCGGCCCAGAGCCAGGGTTCATAGCGCCGCATCAGAGGGTTCCTTCCTCCTCCTTCTCCTTGCACTCGATGCAGAGGCGGGCGTGCGGCACGGCGCGCAGGCGCGGCAGAGCGATATGCCCGGCACAGCCCTCGCACTTGCCGTACGAGCCATCCTCGACGCGAGACAGGGCTTCCTCTATGTGATAGAGATAGCGGCCCTCGGTACTCGCGAACTGGATCGTGGCCTCGTACTGGAATTCGTCGGTTCCCTGGTCGGCCAAATGGTTGGAGTGGGCCTTGCCGGTGGCACCGCCCTCCTGCCCGTCCAGTCCACGGATGACCTTGTGATGGTCAGCCATGGAATGCATGACCCGTTCCTTCTCCTCCATCAGGAGCTTCCGGAACCGTTGCAGATCGGTTTTGCGCATGCGTGTCCCCTTCCGCCGCGCTCAGCACTTGGCGAGCATGATGGTGATATCCGAATCGTGGATCCGGAACGCATCGCTGAACGGCAACTCGCCTTCTTCCGCCAGCGATTCCGCGAGGGTCTCCTGCTTGATCCGGTCGGCGTGATCGCCAACCGCGCTGAGGACGGCGTCGGGGCCTGCCACCACCAGCGCGATCCTGTCACTGACCTCGAGACCACTCTTCTTGCGCAGATTCTGGACCTTGTTGATGATTTCTCGGGCCAGTCCCTCGGCCCTCAAAACATCGTCGATGGTGGTGTCGAGCGCCACGGTCAGGCTACCCTGTCCGGTGGCGGCATAGGGAGCGGTGCCTTCCTGTCGGACCTGGATCTCTTCGAAACCCAGAACCTCGGTGCGGTCGTCGACGGACAGGGTGACCTGGCCGGTTTCGCGCAGCACCATGACCTGGTCGGGCGACATGGCTTCGATGGCCTTCGCCCACTGGGGCGACTGCTTGGCGAAGCGCGGCCCCAGAGCCCGGAAATTCGCCTTGGCAGCCAGGACGGCGACCTCACGCGGATCGGCCAGGGCCTCCACGGTCTTCACGTTGAGCTCGCCGGCCACGTAGTCCACCAGCGTGGCGTCGCCGAGCAAGGACGCCGCACTCGCGTCGGTGCTGTGGACCAGGAGGCGTCCCAGCGGCTGGCGCACCTTGATCTGCGTGTCCTGGCGCAAGCTGCGCCCCAACCCCACCACATCCTGCGCCGTGCCCATGCGCGCCTCGAGATCCGCGTCCTGCAACGCGGAGTCGGCAACCGGGAAGTCCTGCAAATGGACCGAAACGTCAGCATCGCCGTGGGCGCGAAGAGAGCGATACAACTCCTCGGCCGTGAACGGGATGTAAGGCGCCAGGAGCCGCAGAACGGTCTCCAGAACGGTGTGTAGGGTGGTGTAGGCGGTGTGCTTGTCGGTGTCGACCTCACCGTGCCAGAAACGTTTCCGCGAAAGGCGGACGTACCAGTTGCTGACATCGTCGAGAATGAAGGCGCCGACGGTCTTGCCGGCGCGAGTCAGGTTCATGGCCTGGAGATCGTCGCGCACCGAGGCGCTCACCGAATGAAGACGGCTGATGATCCAGCGGTCCAGCAGGTCGGGCTGCGTCTCGCGGGCGGGATCGGGAGTCCAGCCGTCGAGATTGGCGTAGGTGGCGAAGAACTTGTAGGTGTTCTCCAGGGTACCGAGCAGCTTGCTGCGGGCCTCGTCGACGCCGCCCGACTCGAACTTGGTGGGCAGCCAAACCGGGTTGACGGTGATCATGTACCAGCGCAAGGGGTCGGCGCCGCTCTCGCGCATGATGGCCATGGGGTCGACGGTGTTGCCCACCGACTTGGACATCTTCTTGCCCTTGCGGTCGAGAATCAGCTCGTTCACCAGGCAGCGCTTGTAGCTCGAGCGACCGGTGAGGAAGGTGCCGATCACCAGCATGGTATAGAACCAGCCGCGGGTCTGGTCGATGCCCTCGGAGATGAAGTCGGCCGGGTACTGGCTGTCGAACAGCTCCTTGTTCCCGCTGTTTTCACCCTCGAAAAATGGCCAGTGGTACTGCGCGAAAGGCATGGCGCCCGAATCGAACCAGCAGTCGATGACCTCGGGGGTGCGGCGCATGGTGCCGCTGCATCCCTCGTGCGTGCAACCGAAGGTGATCGCATCGACGTGAGGCCGGTGCAGGTCGAGCTCGCTCTGGTCGACGCCCGTGAGTTCGGATAGCTCGCCGCGGTGCGTGGGCAGGTGCAGCCCCTCGCAGGTGTCGCAGATCCAGACGTTGAGCGGCGTACCCCAGAACCGGTTGCGGCTGAGCGACCAGTCGATGTTGCCGGCCAGCCAGTTGCCGAACCGGCCCGACCCGACCTCGGGCGGCGCCCAGGTGATGTCCGCATTGGCGGCCACGAGCTGGTCTCGCATCTTGCTGGTGGCGATGAACCAGCTGGGCGTGGCGTAGTAGATGAGCGCGTTGCCGCAGCGGTCGTGGAACGGGTACTCGTGGCTGTAGGTGGTCTGGTCGTAGAGTTGCCCCGAGGCCTCGAGATGCTTCGTGATCTTCGGGTCGGCCTTCTTCACGTGCAGGCCGTGCCACGGCTCCACCTCGGCCGTGAACTGACCGTTCTGGTCGACAGGTTTGAAGAATGCCAGGTTCTCCCGCTTGCCCACCTGGAAGTCGTCCTCACCGAAGGCCGGCGCCATGTGCACGATGCCGGTGCCCGAGTCGAGAGTCACGAAATCGGCCGCCACGACCTTGAAGGCTTCCTCGCCGTCGGGGACGGCGCAGAAGGGCAGCAATTGCTCGTAGTGCCGCCCCAGCAGATCGCGTCCCTTGAGGGTTTCGAGCACCTCGACGCCGCGCTCCTGATCCAGGACGTCGAGCCTCGCCTCGGCCAGGATCAACACCTCGTCGCCGTGGCGAACGCGCACGTAGTCGAAGTCCTCGCCCACGGCGAGAGCCACGTTGCTGGGCAGGGTCCACGGCGTGGTGGTCCAGGTGAGGAAGGACTCGTCGGCGTCCGTGGCCTTGAGCCGCACGAATATCGACGGATCGCTGACCGTCTTGTAGCTGTTGGCCATCTCGTGGCTTGACAGCGGCGTGGCGCAGATCGGGCAGTAGGGCACGACCTTGTGCCCGCGGTAGAGCATGTCGCCGGCGTGGAAGCGTTGCAGAATCGCCCACACCGACTCGATGTACTCGTTGGTGTAGGTGACGTAGGGATCGTCGAGGTCCACCCAGTAGCCCAGCATCTCGGTGAACTCGTCCCAGTCGTTCTTGCAGGTCCAGACGCTCTCGCGGCACTTGTCGTTGAAGGCGGCCAGTCCGTATTCCTGGATGGCCTGAGCGCCCTGAATGCCCAGCTCCTTCTCCACCGACCGCTCGACCGGCAGTCCGTGGGTGTCCCAGCCCGCTTTACGAAGTACGCGGTGGCCCGTCATGGCCTTGTAGCGGCAGATGATGTCCTTGCACAGCCTGGCCATGACGTGATGCACGCCCGGCTTGCCGTTGGCCGTGGGCGGGCCCTCGTAGAAGACCCAGTCCGGGGCGCCCTCGCGCTGGCTGATGCTGCGCTTGAAGGTGTCGTGCTCCTTCCAGAACGCAGAAATCCGCTGTTCCGACTCTGCGTCGTGGAAAGGACGGGAAAGTGCGGGATACAGGTCGCTCATGGACGCGGTGCCTCTCTCAGGAAGCCGGTGACCAGGGCCTCGAGCCGTGGCTGAGCCTCGTTGGCGGTGCGCAGGATGTCCTCCACACGCGCCGGATGCAGGTTGTCGGGGAAGCAGGCGTCGGTGATCACGGAGAGGCCGAGGACCTTCATGCCCGCGTGGACGGCCACCAGGTTCTCGGGCACGCTGGACATGCCCACGGTGTCAGCGCCGATCTGGCGCAGGAAGCGGTACTCGGCCGCGGTCTCGAGATTGGGGCCGGCCACCGCCACGTAGACGAGGTGCTGCAACCGGATCTTCTCGTCGAGCGCCACCTTGTCGCAGATGTCGATGTAGCCGCGGTCGTAGGGCTGGCTCATGTCGGGGAAGCGCGGACCGAGGCGCTCGTCGTTGGGCCCGATGAGCGGGTTGTCGCCCATGAGATTGATGTGGTCGACGATCACGCCGATGTCGCCGGGCGTGTGGTGGGGATTCATGCCGCCCACCGCATTGCTCATGATGAGCGAATGGGCGCTGAGTTCGTGCATCACCCGCACCGGCAGGGTGACCTCCTCCATGGAGTATCCCTCGTAGAAGTGCACCCGCCCCTGCATGACGCAGACAGCGCGGCCCTCCACGGTGCCCAGAACCAGGTTCCCGTGATGACTGGTGGCGGTGGACTCCACGAAATTGGGAATCTCGCCGTATGGGATCGAAACGGGCTGCTCAATGCGGTCGGCCAGGTCGCCCAGGCCGGTGCCCAGGATCAGGCCGAACTCCGGCGCCGTGTCGCAGCGCTGGCGGATATGGTCCGCAGCTTCCTTGATCCGGGTGTAGAGATCGCTCAATTCGTGCCTCCACGGCGATTTACGGCTCACCGACAGGTGCGTCGGCGTGAAGCATGGTAAAGTAACACGCGCCCCGCGGCTAGTTAAAGGAAAAAGGAAACGGCGACAATCCCGTGATTGTCGCCGTTTTGAACTACTTGCGGGGAAGGTCAGGTGCGCTGGACGTCCTCGACGGCAGGCTCCGGGACGGGAGCCGCTTCGGCCGGCGTCTCCTGCTCGCTGCCCTCGCATTCCTGCGCCGTCTGCTCAGCCTGCTGCACAACCTCGGCGATGTGCTCGACCTCGCCGGAATCGGCCCCCGCAGCGACCTGTTCGGCCGAAGCGATGGCATACTCGCGCCATTCGTCCGGACCGTACTCGATACGGGCGCTGGGCTCCGGCCCCATGGTCGGCTGCGGCCTTTCGATGGACACCGGGCGCGGCGTGGTGGCCTGACCGCGGGTCGGCACGGCATCGGCCTGCTCGAGGATACGGCCGTCCAGATCCACGAAGTCCTGGCGGTGCTGCTCCACGAAATGGATCTGCGCCTCGGCCAGGCTGCGGAAGCGACCCAGGTAGGCCTCCTTCTCGCGATGCACGGCCAGGGCCTCGCGCCGCAGTTCGTTGAGCCGCTCGCGTCCCTCACCCAGCACGCGTTCAACCCGCTGCTGCGCCTGCTGGACCAGCACCTCGCCTTCCTTGCGGGCGGTCTCCTTGGCGTCCTGCGTCACGCGCTCGGCGGTCATCAGGGTATCGCGGAGGGTCTTCTCGAGATTGCGGTAGTCGCCCAGCTTGTCGTCCTGCTCGACCACGCGCTCGCGCAGTTGCTTGTTGTCAACCAGGACTGCCTCGTATTCGTCGGCGAGGGTCGACAGGAAAGCCCGGACCTCGTCGCTGTCGTAGCCGCGCATGCCGCGCTTGAACTCCTGCTTGCGAACATCCAGCGGTGTGATCCTCATCTCGATCTCCTTGGGGCATGTGCGGCCATCCGGCGCCGTCACCTGGCCAGTTTCCGACCACAGAGGCCGGACTATCCACGTCCTACGTCTCAACCATCAAGACCGATGCCAGCGGGCCCGGGTCAGGTCTGCCGGGGGCCGAACACGGCGGTGCCGATGCGCAGGAGGGTGGCTCCTTCCTGGATTGCCGCCTCGAAATCGCCGCTCATACCGAGGCTGAGCTCGGGCAACGGCCGTCCGCAGGCGGCCGCGGACCGGTCACGAAGATCCCTCACCCGGGAAAAAAGATCCCGCAGTTCGGATTCATCGGCCCCGAATCGGCCCATGGCCATGAGGCCACGCAGCTCGAGACCGGGTCGGTCCGCAACGGCACACGCTACGTCCACCACCGTGTCGGCGCCAAGTCCGTCCTTCTGGGGTTCCCCGGTGATGTTGACCTGCAGAAGCACCGGCTGGACGGCGCCGAGGTCTTGCGCCCGGGTGTCCAGGCGGTCGGCGAGTTCCACGGAATGCACCCCGTGGATCAGGGCGAAACGGCCCGCGGCCCGGGCAGCCTTGTTGCGCTGAAGGTGACCGATGAAATGCCAGCGCACCGGCGGCGCGTCCGGGCCGAGATCGGCCGCCAGCTCGTCCTGGCGCGGCAAGGCGTCCTGGAGGCGGTTCTCCCCCAGGTCCAGGTGGCCGGCACGGACGGCGGCGGCCACCAGATCGAGATCGATGCGCTTGGTCACGGCCACCAGACGGACGTCGGTGGCCGGGCGGCCGGCCCGGTCGCAGGCGGCCTCGATGCGTTCGGTGAGGCGCTCCAGGTTGGCGGCGACGTCGATCACGGGGCGCCCTTCCGGCCAGCGCCGTGCTAGCGCCAGCGGAGCATGCGAGTGCGGGGGTCCAGTTCGAGATGGATCGTGGCCGGCTGCTCGCTGTCGTGCTCCTTGTGGATCTGCACCCGAATATGGTCGCTCTCGGCATGCAGGCCGAGGATCACGCCCAGATTCTCCTCGTGCCAGGCCACTTCCTTGGGCACGCCGCGATCGTCCAGTTCCTGGCCCTCGCGGTGGAGATTGGCGCCGGTCCAGATCTCGGTATTCAGGTCACGCGCGAAATCGCAGATGCCCTTGATCTCCCAGTCCTCGCTGTACTCGAACCGGGGCGTGCCGTCCATGATGATCATGTCCGGACGGAAGCCGGCGTCGTCGCGCAGGAAGGTGAACGACTGCTGCAGCTTCTCCATGGTGAGGGTCTCGGCGTTGAACACCAGGATGTGGCGGCAGCGCTCCACTTCGAGCCGGCGCTCGAGCATTCGGTCGAGTCCCAGCTGCTCGGCGTACGCCTCGAGGATCTGGTCGTAGTAGGAGCGGACGTGCTCGACAGTCTCCTTGGTGGAGATGTGCAGGACCCGGCGCCCTTGCAGGAGCTGGTCGACGCCCAGCCCGATCAGGAAGCCGGTCTTGCCCACGCCGGTACGCGAGAGGACCACGCCGAAGTTGCCGCGGCCGAGACCTCCGCCCAGCGCCTTTTCTAGGACGCGCACCGGGCTCTTGTCGAACACATTCATGGTCATGCTCCTCATGCTCGCAGTCTAGTGGCCCTTGGCGCGCTTTTCCAGGTAATCCTTGCGGAGATCCTCGGCCACCTCGGTGGGCGCCGGCGCGTACCGGGCGAACTCCATGGTGAACTCGGCCTTGCCCGCGGTGGCGGACCGCAGGACGTTGGCGTAGCCGAACATCTCGGCCAGCGGTACGTGGGCGTCGATGCGCACGAATCCCGTGTCCTCGGTGGTACCGACGATGATGCCACGGCGCTGCATGAGGGTCTTGAGGACCTCGCCCTGCAGCTCGTTCGGCCCCTCCACCGACACCATCATCAGCGGCTCCAGCGCCACGGGCGATCCCTTGACGTAGGTCTCGCGGAAGGCCATGCGGCAGGCGGCCTGGAAGGCCATGTCAGACGAGTCGACCGTATGACTGTCGCCGTCCTCGAGCACCACCTTGAGACCCTGCACCGGCGCACCGATGAAGGCGCCCTCGGTCATGCAGCCGGCGAAGCCCTTCTCGCAGGCCGAGATGTACTCGGTGGGAATGTTGCCGCCGACCACCTTGTTGTCGAAGTGGAAGTCGCCATCGTCGCTGGGTTCGATGAAGCCGATGACCTTGGCGTACTGTCCGGAACCACCGGTCTGCTTGCGGTGGGTGTAGTTGAAGGGCACACCCATGGTCATGGTCTCGCGGTAGGCCACCTTGGGAACGCCGGTCTGGACCTCGGCGCCGAATTCGCGGCGCATGCGCTCGACGTACACGTCGAGGTGCAACTCGCCCATGCCCCGGATCAGCGTATCGCCGGTCTCGTCGTCCACCGCGGTACGGAATGTGGGATCCTCGCGGGTGAAGCGGTGCAGCGCCTTGGATACCTTGGCCTGGTTCTTCCCGTCGCTGGGCAAGATCGCCAGGGAGACCACCGGTTCGGGCACGTGCATGCTCGTCAGCGAGATCTGCTGGCCGCCGGTGAAAGTGTCGCCGCTGGCACAGTCGATGCCGAAGAGCGCCACGATGTCGCCCGCCTGGGCCGACTCGATGTCCTCCATCTGGTCGGCGTGCATGCGACCGAGGCGGCCTACCTTGACCTTCTTGCCGGTGCGGGTGTTGATGATGTCGCTACCCTTGCGGACCTCGCCCTGGTAGAGGCGGATGTAGGTCAGCTGGCCGTAGAGACCGTCCTCGAGCTTGAACGCGTGGGCCACGAGGTCGGCCTCGGAATCGTTGCTGAGCGTGAAGTTGCGCTCCTCGCCGCCCTTGAGGATCTCGATGGCCTCGTTCACCACGTCGGTGGGATTGGGCAGGTAACGCACCACGGCGTCGAGCAGGAGCTGCACGCCGCGGTTCTTGTAGGCCGAGCCCAGGAAGACAGGTGTCAGCTCGTTGCTCAGCACGCCGTTGCGCACGGCGTCGTGGACGAGTTCCTCGGTGACCGACTCCTCGAGGATTGCCTCCATCAGGTCATCGCTGAACAAGCTCACGGCGTCGAGCATGACCTCGCGCCGGGCCTCGGCCTCGATGACCATGTTCTCGGGGATGTCGCCCCAGACGATGTCCTCGCCGTTGGGTCCCTCGAAGCGGGCGGCCTGCATGCGCACGAGGTCGATGACCCCGTCGTGCTCGGCCTCCAGGCCCAGGGGTAGCTGCATCATCACGGCGTTGTGGCTGAGCTTCTCGCGCAGCTGGTCGGTGACGCGCATGGGGTTGGCGCCCGAGCGGTCGCACTTGTTGACGAAGGCCAGCCGCGGCACCTTGTAGCGTTTCATCTGGCGGTCCACGGTGATGGACTGCGACTGCACACCCGCCACCGAGCAAAGCACCAGCACCGCGCCGTCGAGCACCCGCAGGGCGCGCTCCACCTCGATGGTGAAGTCGACGTGCCCCGGCGTGTCGATGATGTTGATGTTGTGCCCGTCCCAGTCGCAGTTGGTGGCCGCGGACTGGATGGTGATCCCGCGCTCGCGCTCGATGTCCATGGAATCCATGGTGGCGCCGACACCGTCCTTGCCCTTCACCTCGTGGATGGCACGGATGCGGCCCGTGTAGAAGAGGATCCGCTCGGTCAGCGTCGTCTTGCCCGAATCGATGTGGGCCGAGATCCCGATATTCCGGACCTTGCTCAGGTCGGTGGTCATGCTGCTGCTCCGGTCGTGCCGGCCGGGCGCGGCCGACGGTTTCTTGCGGTGCGGTCACCGCATACAGACCGAGGTTGGCTCAGGCCAACCCCGTCGTTGCGTCCCCGTGCTGTATGGGAAGCCGGCGAGAATCTAATGTCGGCCAGGCTCCGAGGCAAGTTTACTTGACGATTTTTATTCGGATTTTGATCCCGATTTCCGCCGGCGATAGTGGGGACTGGTGCCCCGGCGGTGGTAGCCGATGGTCTCACCGACGGCCTCCACCGACCGTTCCAGGGCCCGGCAACTGGCCTCCGAGCCCTCGTCCAGCCCGGGTTTACCGTCGTACAGCTGGTAGCCGCGGCGGAAACGGGTGTCCGTGACGTTGGGCATGAGGATGTTGGCGCCGGCCAGCAGGCCCCGCTCCCGCCCCCGCGGCCCCAGGGCTTGCAAGGCGGTGGTCGAGGCGATATTCACGTCGCGCAGGGCCAGCCTCACGCAGGCGATCATCTTGAGACCCAGTTCGAGCTGGCGGTCCTTGATCTGCTCGAAATCGCCCAGGCTGTCGGCCATGGGCGTGTCCTGATGCGGGATGAAGGGGCCCATGCCCACCATGTCAACGTCGCGGTCGCGCATGAACAGCACGTCGCGGGCCAGGTCGGCGGCCGTCTGGCCAGGCAGGCCGATCATGACACCGGTGCCCACCTGGTAGTCGCAGCTGCGCAGGCGGTCGAGGCACTCCAGGCGTTGGTCGAAGCTCTGATCGTCGGTGTGGATGGAGGCGAAGAGCTCACGGTTCGTGGTCTCGATCCGCAGCAGGTAGCGCTGGGCACCGGCTCGCCGCCAGCGGCGATAGGTGTCCTCGCGCTGCTCGCCCAGCGACAGGGTGACCCCGATCTCGCGGCCGGACATCTCGTGCATGCCCGCCACGATTCCCTCGACATAGTCGATGAAAGCGCCGTCGCAGCGCTCGCCGCCCTGCAGCACCGTCGATCCGAATCCCTGATCCCAGGCCCAGCGGGCCCCGGCCAGCACCTCCTCAGCCTCGATGGTGTAGCGCTCCACATCGGGGTTGCCGGCCCGGATCCCGCAGTAGCGGCATTCGCAGACGCAGACGTTGGTGACCTCCACCAGCCCCCGCAGGTAGACCACCTTGCCGACCTCCCGCGCCTTCACGGCGTAGGCGGCGGCGTAGAGGCGCTCCAATTCGGCGGGGTCTTCCAGGGAGAGGAGCGTCACGAGGTCGTCGACGCCCAGGTGCTGCGTGTTCAGGATACTGGCCAGGACCGACATGCCACACTCTCGCTTCAGGGTTGCAGCCGCTGGACGCCGGACACGTGCGAAGCGACGGCCCGCCAGACCCCGTCGCGCTTGATCAGCACGTTGGTCGACTGGTAAGTCATCTCCCACGGACCGTCGGCGTCGGCGCCGGTGACGTGTCCCTCTCCCGCCACGATGGCCGACCCGTTCTCGAAGATGTCGAGGCGCTTGACGGTGAAGACCAGCGAATCGTAGCTGGGCGGATTCTCACGCAGCCAGGCGATCTCCTCGGCCTTGGTCGACCAGGTCCCGGCCGCATCCACCATCTGGAACTCGTCGGCCAGCAGCCGGTCGAGCAGCGCCACGTCCTGGGTGGCGTAGGCGCGCGGCCAGAGCACTTCCTTGATCTCGGTGAGGATCTCCTCGTCCGAACGCTCGCCGCCCTGGGCCGCACCCGCGGCGACCGTCAGCACCAACACCACCAGGATTCCGAATCGCCAGGTCGCCACTGCGTCACCTCCGGTTGCCGGGACCGTCATGCTGCAAAACAACAACGAGTACGGCGCCGGATCAACCTGGTTCCGCGAAGCTGCAAAGGAGCGGGACACGCCCTAGATGGCCCCGTGCTTCTTCCCCACCGCGGCGAAGGCCGAGATGAGCCGATCGAGATGCTCCTCGGTATGCGCCGCCGAGATCTGCAGCCGGATCCTCGCCTGCCCCTTCGGCACCACGGGAAACGAGAAACCGATGCAGTAGATCCCCTCGGCGAGCAGATCGCGGCTCATGGACACGGCCAGCGGCGCGTCGTTCTCGAAGCGGCGGAAGTGCACCGGGATGATGGGATGATCCCCCGCGTCGATGTCGAAACCCAGCGCGGTGAGTTCCTGGCGGACCCGTTTCTGGCTGGCATCCAGGCGCCGCAAAGGTTCGGGATCCTCCCTGCAGATGCGCAGCACCTCCAGCGCCGCGCCGCAGATCACCGGTGGCAGGGAATTGGAGAACAGGTAGGGGCGCGACTTCTGTCGCAGCCAGTCGATGACTTCGCGCGGACCGCAGGTGGCGCCACCCAGCGCACCGCCCAGGGCCTTGCCCAGCGTGGTGGTGATCATGTCGACGCGGTCGATGACCCCGAACTTTTCATGGGTGCCGCGCCCGGTCGGACCGGTAAAGCCCGTGGCGTGGCTCTCGTCCACCATGACCATGGCGTCGTAGCGGTGGGCGAGGTCGCAGATCTCCGGCAGACGCGCGAAGTCGCCGTCCATGGAGAAGACGCCGTCGGTGACCACGAGGCGGAAGCGGGCGTCGCCGGCCTCCTGCAGGCGGTGCTCCAGCGACTCCATGTCGGCGTGGCGGTAGATGAAGCGCTGCGCCTTGCACAGTCGCACCCCGTCGATGATCGAGGCGTGGTTGAGCTGATCGGTGACGATGGCCGAGTCCTCGCCCAGCAGGGGCTCGAACACGCCGCCGTTGGCGTCGAAGCAGGCGGCGTAGAGGATGCTGTCCTCGAGGCCCAGGAAATCCGCCAGGTCCAGTTCGAGCTGGCGGTGCAACTCTGTGGTGCCGCAGATGAAGCGGACCGAGCTGAGTCCATACGCCCACTGGTCGAGCGTGCGCTTGGCGGCCTCGACAACCCGTGGATCGCCGGCCAATCCCAGGTAGTTGTTGGCGCAGAAGTTGAGGACTGTCTTGCCCCCGACGGTGACCTCGGCGCCCTGCGGCCCCTGGAGCACCCGCTCTTCCTTGTAGAGCCCCTGCTCCTTCAGCGCCGCCAGCTCGCCGGCCAGCAATTTCCTCATTTCACCGTGCATGCCTACTCCCCGTACTCGTCCGCGGTGGGCAAACGACCGGCGGCCACCGGAAGGCGGCCGCCGGAACGTAAGTGCCGCGGGCGACTAGTACCGGCCCGCCATTTCCTCGAGGGTGACGATCTTGATCTTGTCTGCCCAGCCGGCCTGCCCGAACGAGATCATGCGCGCCTCGACGACAGCGGC
>PIVY01000278.1 GCA_003353795.1 bacterium | reverse complement strand
GCCAGACGCCGCTTCTTCTCGTCCACCGTGACGTCGTCGTCCAGCCGCGCGGCCGGGGCGCCGGGTCGTTCGCTGTATTTGAAGGAAAACACCGTGTCGAAACGAACTTTGCGCACGAAGCTGAGAGTTTCCTCGAAATCGGCTTCCGTCTCTCCCGGAAAGCCCACGATGAAGTCGCTGCTGAAGGTGACGTCGGGGATGTGCCGCCGGGCGTACTCCACCATGGCCAGATATTCGTCCCGCCGATAGTAGCGCTTCATGCGTTTGAGGGTGCGGTCGCTCCCGCTCTGGGCCGGCACGTGCAGCCAGGGGCAGACCTTCTCCTCCTCCGCGATCACGTCCATGAGATGCGGATGCATGTCGCAGGGATGGCCGGTGAGGAAACGGATACGGTCCAGCCCGTCGATGCGTGCCACCTGCTTCAGGAGACCGGCGAAATCGAGCTCGTCGTCCCACTTGTAGGCGGTCACGTTCTGGCCCAGCAGGGTGACCTCGCGCCCGCCGCGCTCGATGATGGACCGGACCTCGTTCAGGATCGATCCGGGTCGTTTTTCACTCTGGGGGCCGCGCGTGCTGGGTACGATGCAGTAGGTGCACTTGTAGTCGCAGCCCTTGTGGATGGTCACGAGGTGCGAGTTGTTCGTGGGATACAGCGCCGGCGGGGCCACGTAGTGCACGTCGCCGTCGTGCCCCACGCTCACCGAGGGCGCGGGCAACGCCTCCTCGTCTGCGAACTGGCCGGCCAGGAGTCCCGGCAAGTCATCGTAGTGATCCACGCCCACCACCAGGTCGATGCGGTGCCGCTGGCGGGTCAGTTCGTCCTGCATGCGCTCGGCCATGCAACCGCAGATCCCGAGGACCGCCGGCGGCCGCTCCGCCTTCTCGTGCAGCGTTCGCAGCTCGCCGATTCTGCTGATCACCTTGTGTTCGGCGTGCTCGCGCACCGAGCAGGTGTTGATGAGGATGAGGTCGGCCGCGAGGTGGTCGGTCACGGGTGTATAGCCCGCCGCCTCGAGGACCCCGAGGATGACCTGGGAATCGTAGGTGTTCATCTGGCAGCCGTAGGTTTCCACGTACACGCGGCGACCGTGGGTGGCCGGAGCCTGGGTCGTGCGGGGCGCCAGGTCGGGAATCAGGGACTCGCTCACGCGGGGACCTCTCTCAGCACCGTACAGTGCTCGGCGGCAAGGCGGCCGTCCCGCCACGCGGTGGGTTCGACCTCGATGAGGGTGCCGGCGGGCAGGTCGCTCAGGACGCTCACCGGCGCGTAGTTGTCCGTGGTGGCCACGCGGCGCCCCGGAACACGATCGTCGGGATTCTCGATGACCGCCTCACGCCGGCGGCCGATCAGGTCGCGCTGGAACGCGTCACGCTTGGCGGCAGCCAGGTCGCGCAGGATCTGCGAGCGTTCGCTCACGGCCTCCGGGTGCACGGCAGCGAAGTCGGCGGCCGGTGTGCCCGGCCGCGGCGAATAGCGGAAGACGTGCAGGTAGGTGAAGGGCAACTCCTCGACCATGCGGACAGTGTCGCCGAATTCCTCGTCGGTTTCTCCGGGGAAGCCGACGATGATATCAGCACCGATGCCCATGTGCGGATCCACGGCCGCGGCGGCGCGGATGGCCTGCCAGGCTCGATCGCTACGATATGGACGCTGCATGCGCGCCAGGACGGAGTCGCTGCCGCTCTGGAGCGAGATGTGCAGGTGCGGCCGCATGGTGGCGCGATGGGCCATGAGGCTCAGAAGGTCATCGCTCACCTCGTTGGGGTGGATGCTCGAGAGGCGGATGCGCAGGTCGGGGAACCGGTCGCAGACCGCGGCGAGCAGGTCGTCGAGGCGGCCATCCTGATCGCGCAGGTCGCGTCCCCAGGCTCCCATGTGCACGCCGGTCAGGACCAGTTCGTTGTAGCCGGATTCCTGATGCAATCGGGCCACCTGGTCGAGCACGTCGGCCTGGCGCCGCGAGCGGCCGGGACCGCGAGCCTGCCAGATGAGGCAGTAGCTGCAGCGCAGGTTGCAGCCGTCCTGGATCTTGACGAACGCGCGGCTGCGGCCGGCGAACTCCTCGATGATGGGCGAGTCGAAAGCCAGCTTCTTGCCGAAGTCCTCCACCATGACCACGGGCTGGCCGTCGTTGAGGGGCGCGGCGAGCACCGCCGGCAGCCAGCGGTCGACCTGATCCTTGGTGGTATTGCCGAGCACGCCGTCGATCTCCGGCACGGCCGCGAGATCCGCGGGCTGAGTCTGGGCGTAACACCCGGCGACGACCACTCGCGCGGCCGGATGGCGCCGCTTGACCTGCCGCGCCAGGCGGCGGCACTCCTGGTCGGCCTTGCCGGTGACGGTGCAGCTGTTCAGCAGGTAGAGATCCGCCTCGTCGTCCCAGGCCACGACCTCGATGGGTCGCGCCTGGCGCATGGCGACCTTGATACCCTCGGTGTCGTACTGGTTCATGCGGCAGCCGAGGGTATGGAAGGCCACTCGAAGCGGCGATGTGCGATCATGATTCGTCATCATCGTTCCCGGAAAAGAGAAGGGGTGGAGGCACGCCTCCACCCCACTCACCCGGACGAGCCGGATGCGAGAAACAGCGTACCGCTAGGTGCGCTTCGGATCCTCGTCGTCACCCGCCGCGTCGGCCTCTTCGACCTCTTCGACAGCCTCGACCGCGACGTCTTCGGCTACCTCGGCCTCAGTGTCCTGAGTCTCAGCAACCTCGACCTCGGCAGCCACGACCTCATCGGCCTCGGCGACCTCAGCCTCGGCAACCGGAGTCTCCTCCGCGGCCGCGACCTCGACATCCTCGCCGACATCCTCGCCGACATCCTCGCCGACATCGTAGTCGGCGAAATCGGCAGCCTCGCGCGCCAGATCCTCGTCGCCCGGCAGCATCTCGCTGCTGCCGCCCTCGGCCTGGTCGGCCTCGGCCACGTCGTCGAGGCGCGGATGCGCCGCGATGAAGGCCTCGGTCGCCTCTTCACCAAGATCCTTCAGACGCTCGCTCAAGGACAGCACGATCCGACGGTTCTCGATGTCCATCTTGATCACCTTCAAGTCGAGCTGCTCACTCTCCTTGAAGTAGTACTGCGGTTTATCGGCCTTGGGCATCTGGATGCCCAGATGACCGGTGGGTACGAAGCCCTCGAGGTCGTCGCCCAGATCCACGATCAGACCGTGATCCAGCATGCGGGTGACGGCGCCCTCGATGGTGCGGCCACTGGGGAACTCGTCGGCCAGGTTGGGCCACGGGTTCTCCATGAGCTGCTTGATGCCCAGGCTGATGCGACGCTTCTGGGTGTCGATGTCCAGGATCTGCACGGACACGCTCTCACCCTTGCGCAGCATCTCCTTGGGATGACGCACGCGCTTGGTCCAGCTCATGTCGCTGATGTGCACCAGTCCGTCGATACCCTCCTCGACCTCGACGAAGGCGCCGAAATCGGTGAGGTTGCGGACCTTGCCCTCGATGATCGTGCCCACGGGGTACGTGTTGGTGAGCGACTCCCAGGGATCCTCCTCGGTCTGTTTCAGACCAAGACTGATCTTCTCATTTTCCTTATCGATCTTCAGCACCATGACGTTCACTTCGTCGCCGATGCTCACGACCTTGGAGGGGTGCTTGATGTGGCGGGTCCAGCTCATCGCACTGGTGTGGATGAGACCCTCCACGCCCTTCTCCAGCTCGACGAAGGCACCGTAGT
>PIVY01000007.1 GCA_003353795.1 bacterium | reverse complement strand
CCATGGACGACGATCCCATCCTGCAAAGGCGAGGCCGCATGCGTTCGCGAAGCCTGCAATCCCTCACCCAGATGAGCATCGTGCTGGTGATCGCCGCCCTGGCGGTGGTCGCCGTGGCGATCTGGCGCTGGGAATTCACCGTCGGCGTGTTCCTGGCCGACTGGAAGAGCATCGCGCTCAACGGCATCATCGTGCTGGTGTTCTCGCTGGGCGTCTTCCAGCTCTACCGCGGCTTCGCCCATTACGCGGTGGAGGAACGAAGTCTGGCGAAGTTCCTCGAACTGCGCACCCACGGCCGCTCGACCCGCGAGATCCTAGAAAACGACACCGACACCTCGCTCCTGGCCGACCGCTACCGCACCATCAAGACCCTCTTCGATCGCGGCGTGCCCATCGACCACGGCACCATCAGCGCCATCTCGGTGGCCGAAGAATCGTTGCACCAGAGCTTCCCGCGCTTCGTCAACAACGTGCTCATCCTGACCGGCGTGTTCGGCACGGTGAGCTCGTTGATCTTCGCCTTGATCGGCGCCAGTGACGTGCTGCGAACCGCCATGCCGGGCCAGGGCATGGGCCTCATGCTGCTGGGCATGAACACGGCGCTCACCACCACGGCCACGGCCATCGTCTGCTTCTTCCTGTTCACGTACTTCTTTCAGAAACTCACCGACGTGCAGACCCACCACCTCAGCCAGGTGGAGCGCACGGTGCTGATGCACGTGATCCCGGAGTTCCAGTTCGACAAGGAGACCATCGACCACCAGACCAAGTTGTTGCTCACCGAACTGGGCCTGCTGGTGGACGAGATCCGCAGCGGCGTGGCCACGGCGCGCAACACCATGATGGAGCTCGAAGGACGGCAGGCCGGCGAGAACGCACAGTGGGATGCGGCCATCGAGGGTCAGCGCGAACTGCGCGGCCGTCTCGACGACGTGATCGGGTCCCTGGCGGAGATGCGCCGGGCACTCATCGAGGGCTTCCGCCTGCGATAGAAGGACGCCATGCATCGATTCGGCAACTCGGTGGATCTCAGACTCAACGGCCGCGACCGCGGTTCCGAGGCCAGCATGTGGCCGTCGTTCACCGACATCATGACGGTGATCCTCATGGTGTTCATGCTCACGATGGTGATGGTCATCGTGAAGAACGCGAACCTCGTCGAGCGCATCCGCCTCAGCCAGGAACTGCTGGCCCAGGCCGAACTGCAGGCCGCCTCGGCCACCGACAGCCTTTCGGTGCTGTCGGCCCGCAACACCGACCTCGAAGACGAGCTGCGGGGCTACAACATGCAGATCATCCTCTTGAATGACGAGGTCGAGCGCATGCAGGAGGTGGTGGCCGCCAAGCTGGCCGTGGTCGAGGGTCTGGCCGACGAGAACACCGAACTGCTGGCCCGCATCCGCCTCATCGAGCTGCAGCTGGCGGAAAAGGACGACGAGTTGATGGCAGCGTCGCTGACCATGGACGAGATCCGCGAGGCGAGCCGCGAGGCCGAACGGGATCTGCGTGACGAGATCGCCGCCCTGCTGGCTCGACTCGACGACAAGGACGCCGCCCTGATCACCCTCAGCGACGAGAAGACCGACCTCGAGCTGGAACTGGCCCGCAACCGGCAGGACCTCACCTCGCTGGAGGACAAGTACCTCAAGCTCATCCGGCCGGCGCGCTCGGCCTCGGGAAAGGCCGTGGCCTCGGTGCGGGTGTCCCGGGAAGCGGGCGAGATGCAGTACGAGTACACACCGCCCAGCGGCGGCGCGGCGCAGGCCGTCTCGCTGCGCGAACTGCACCGGCGCCTGGACGCGGCCAAGTCGGAGCACGGCGCGGCGCTCTACGTGAAGATCGTCATTCCCGACGACAGCGGACTCTCCTACAACGAGGCCTGGCAGTTCACCAAGGAGATCCTCACGGAGTACGACTACTACTACGAGGACGGCTGGTAGAGCGCTAGCCGGACTCGGATCCACCGAGCCGCGCCCGGATGCCGGCGATGTCTACCGGCCCCACGCGACAACAGCCGCCGATGCCCGCCGCGCCGAGCCGTCGCCACTCCTTCACCGCCGTATCCCAGTCCCCCGCGTCCGGGTCGGCGCGCCACTCCTTGTTCACCCCGTCGTACTGCTCGCCCTGGTTGGGGTAGACGATGACCGGCCTGGAGGTCCCGCGACGGGCCTCGGCGATGAGGGAGGCCACGTGCTGCGGCGCCGTGCAGTTGATGCCCATGGCCACGACCGCAGGGACGGCGTCAATCTCGCAAGCTGCGTCGACCAGATCGCTGCCGTGGCTGAGACGGCGCCCATCGCAACAGCTGAAACTGAGCCACGCCTCCCGGCCAGGCGACTCGCGGAGCAGGTCCAGGAACACGCGGGCCTCGCGGCGCGACGGGATGGTCTCGCAGGCCAGCACGTCGGCCGGCGTGTCGGCCAGGATGCGCCAGCGCGGCTCGTGAAAGACGCGGAGCTCCGCTTCGCTAAGGTCGTAGCGGCCGTGGTACTCCGAGCCGTCAGCCAGATACGCGGCGTAGGGACCGATGCTGGCGGCAACGAGAGGCCGCTCGCGTCCGGCACGGTTGTCCGGCACGGCCCAGAACGCGTCGCGCGCCTCGACGGCCAGGTCCACCGACAGGCGAAGCAGCCGCTCGCCCTCGGCCTCGTTCAGGCCGCGGACGCCGAAGCCGGTGAGGCTGGCCTGGTAGCTGGCGGTGGTGATGACGTCGGCGCCGGCGTCGAGGAATTCGCCGTGCACGCGGCTGATCGCGGCGGGATCCTCGATGAGCAGGCGGGCCGACCACAGCGGATCGTCGAGGTCGTGGCCGTGGTTCTCGAGCGTGGTGGCCAGGCCGCCATCGAGGACGATGGGAGCGTGGCTGGCCAGTAGGTCACGAAAGCTGCTCATGACTGATTCCTCCGGCGAGACTCGATGGCATACAGCAAGGCGGTCAGACCCTCGTATTCCAGTTCCCCGTCCCGCTTCATCCCTACCCTCTCGAGCACGCGAATGGACGCGGCGTTCTCGGGGAGGACCAGGGCGATGATCCGGTCCAGCCCCAGCGTATCGAAGCCGTAGCGCAGGCTCGCGGCGCAGGCTTCGGTGGCGAGCCCCCGGCCCCAGAACTCCGGCAGGAACCGATATCCGACGTCGACGGCGTCGAGATCCGGCAAGTATTTCAGGCCGCAGAATCCAATGATACGACCGGTATCTTTCAGCACGCAAGCCCACCGGCCGTACCCGATGGTGCGGAAGTCGGGATAGCCGGCGATGGCCGTTCTCGCGCTCTCGACCGACTCGAGAACGGGCTCGCCGGTGAGCCGCATCACGTCCCGGTTTCCATTGATGGCGAAGAATGCCTCGGCGTCATCGACGGTGAAGGCGCGGTGAAGGAGGCGTGGGGTCGTCGGACCGGTGGTATGGTCGGGCATGCCGGTCAACCGTTCCCGCGACACGGCTCCTCGCCATGCCGCGCCATGTAGTCGGCGATCACGTCGTCGGGCAACGGATGCCAGCCGTTGTTGGGATCCAGCGGCCGGACCGTGTCCGTGGCCTCGAGGTGCACGTGAAGGCCGGCCACCGCGCCGATCTCCAGGCAATCGTCCACCTCGTAGAGGTCGTCGGTGTGCACGAAGACCAGGCCCTGCAGCAGTTGCTCCTTGGCCCGGCGCTTGGCCTCGTCTTCGCTGGCGGCCACCAGGAACGTATTGGCGTGCAACTCGGCGAATTCGCCCGGGCGGTAGGCGCCGAGATTGATGAAGAAGAGCTTCTTGGCGTCCGTCTGCTTCTCGGTCTGCAACGTGACGCGGTGGCCGTCGACGATTTCCAGATCGAGCCATGAGTCGATGTGCAGCCCGTCGGTGCAGCCAAACCAGAGATCCATGAGGTCCTCGTAGGTCTCCTCCACGCGGTCGCCCGCCACGAACACGACGTCGTGCAGTTCGGTGTTGCTCTTGGGGGCGTTGCCGCCGAGCAGGACGGAGAAGAGTCGGGGCATGGCTCGGGCCTCCTGCGGTGGAGTGGTCGAGGATTCCGGACATGATATGACCGTTTGACGATTTCGACCGGGAACGCGCGGCGACCGTCCGACGAATCATACCAATCACAGCGCAGGGCCCCACCAATCTCCCCCAGTGCGCATCGGGAATCACAAGAGGGAGGAAGCCATGCATCGAAGGATCATAGCAATCGTCGCGATCTGTCTGATCGCCGGAACGGCCGCCCTGGCCGAAGACAATGCGCTAGGGCTCTACTTCAGCGACAGCGAGTTCACGCGGGATACGGCCTCGACGGAGATCTCACCGGAATTCGCCGTCACCGCCTACGTCGTGCTGACCAATGCCACGGGCAGTTCGGTGGCCGGCTACGAGGTGGGCATCTCCTGCACGGCACCGGGGTTCAACATCGCCTTCACCGACCTGATGTTCGAGAACGCCGGCACCAACGACAACCACCTGGTCAGCTACACCGTGCCCCGTCCGGTCGATCCGGCCGGCACGGTCCTCTCGCTGATCATCTTCTCCGCCGACAGCGACGGCTACGAGGAGATCTCGTTCGGGCCGTCCGATCCGCCGAGCTTGCCCGATGGCGTGCCGGTGGTGGACTTCGGCGGCGGCGACCTGCAGCCGTGCTCGTACCCGTTCGATTCGTGGGTGGTGGCGTGGTTGAACGACGATACGGTGGCCGTCGAGGCGCGGACGTTGAGCGAGGTGAAGGGGCTGTTCGAGTAAGAGAGCCGGATCAGGGTCCGGGGCCGTTCGTGGGGGAGCGGCCTCGGATTCGGCACACCATGATCGCAGCGTGGTACAATGGCGGCAACCCGCGTCAGGAGGTCGCCGCCATGACCCGCCCCATCGCCCTAGTCTTTACATTCCTCCTCGCTATCGTCTTCTTCCCGACTGCCGACGCGGCCACACCACCCACCGACATCCTGATCATCCTCGCCGGCCAGGCCGATCTCGAACCCGCCGCGACATTGTCCGACCGTCGTGCCCGCAGCCGACGAGTCTGTGACCTTCTACAGGAGACCGCCGCCCGCACCCAACCGGAACTGCGTGCGTTCCTCGACGAGGCCGGTGTCGACTACCGCACCTTCTGGATCTGCAACGCCGTCGCCGTTTCCCAGGCCGACGCCGCGCTCGTCGCCGAACTCACGCGGCGCGGCGACGTGGCCCGAGTCGTCCCCGACCCTCTCGTCCCACTGGTCGCCGGTGAACCGGGCGTCCTCTCCCTTCCGGCCCCCGTCACCCGCACCATCCCTTGGAACATCGAGCAGATCGGCGCGCCCGAGGTCTGGGCCACCGGCAACACGGGTCAAGCCGGGGTGGTCGGCATCCTCGATAGCGGCTGCGATTGGACGCACCCGGCGGTGCGGGACCAGTATCGCGGCTGGAGCGGCACCTCGGCCGACCACGACTACAACTGGTACGATGCCGTCCACAGCAGCGGCGGCGCCTGCGGTCCCGACGCGCCCGAACCATGCGACGACCTCGGCCACGGTACCCACGTCCTCGGAACCGCCGTGGGCGACGACGGGCAGGGCATGCAGATCGGCGTGGCGCCGGGTGCGCGCTGGATCGCCTGCCGCTGCATCGACGGCGGCTGGAGTTCGCCGTCGATGATGTACGAGGGGTTCGAGTGGATGCTGGCGCCGCGGCCGGTGGGCGGCGGTGTCGGCGATCCGGCCCTGGCGCCCGACGTCATCACCACGGCCTGGTACTGCCCGCCCGGACTCGGTTGTGCCTGGGACACGTTGCTGCCGGTGGTGGCGGCCGTGCGGGCGGCGGGAATCATGGTCGTGGGAACGGCCGGTGGCGGCGGCCCTGGCTGCGAGACGATCATATTTCCGCCGGCGATCTACGACGAGACGTACACCGTCGGCGCGAGCGCGCCGGGCGACGGTATCGCCTCTTTTTCGGGGCGCGGCCCGGTGTCGACCGGGCAAGGCACACTCATCAAGCCGGACATCGTGGCGCCGGGGATTGACATCCTGTCCTGTCTGCCGGGCGACGACTACTCGTACTGGAGCGGCGGGGCCATGGCGAATGCCCATCTGGCCGGCGTGGTGGCGCTGGTGGTGACCGCGGCGCCGGATCTTCGCGGGGATCCCGAAGCTATCGAGGCGCGGCTCAACATCACCGCTCTGCAACTGATGAGCGGGCAGTGTGGCGACGGGCAGTTCGTCCCCAACAGCGTTTACGGGTACGGGCGGATCGATGTGGCTGCGGCGTGTGGCGACGTGACGGCAGCCGGCCCGGCATCGGCACCCTCCGTGCAGCTTCACGACAACGAGCCCAACCCATTCAACCCCCGCACCGCGATCGTCTACGAACTCAAGCGGGCAGGAGCGGTCGAGCTACGCATCCACGATGCCGGCGGGCGGCTGGTGCGGATTCTCGTGAGCGAGAACCGGCAGGCAGCGGGGAGGCATTCCGCGATCTGGGACGGCCGGGATGACAACGGTCGCGACGTAGCGGCAGGAGTCTACCTTAGCAGTCTGCAAAGTGGGGAAGCGAGGGCTCAGGGACGGCTGGTATTGATTCGCTGAAGCGGGGCCACACCGGCGCGCGCGGTCGGAGCGACCGCTGTCCCTACCGGACATTGGCGTCGGGCCATTCAATGGCGGACCCAGCGAGGGCGAGGGCGACCAGCTTCAAGGGACCTGCCAAAGACCCTGCTGGATGCCACCAAGCAAGTAGATGGCGATCCTGCCGTGGCCCGGCATCTCCATGGGCTCGAGAGCGATCTCGGCTCCGAGCTTGCCCGCCTCCTCGACCGCAGCATCGATATCGGCGACCCGGAGATAGGTACGCACGATCGGCTGCTCCGTCTCGTGCATCGGGGCGCGAACACCACAGAGCGAACCGTCGGGCAGCGACGCCACGTACGAATTCCCCCACTCGGGTCCCTTGGCCTCGAAGGTCCAGCCGTACGCCTCGCCGTAAAGCCGGCACACGGTCTCGACATCCGGCGTCACGATCTCGAAGTAATAAATGGAGTGTTCGCGAACGGTCATGGTGTGCCTCCTTGGCACCGTAGGCAGTGGGGATTGAATCCGGGACCCGCCTACCTTATTCAGCGTCCGCCGTCGCCGCCACCTCCCGGGCCATGGCCAGGACCGCATTGACGGACCGCCAGTTGCGACCCGTCGCGGCGACGCCGAGTGCCTTCTCTACCTGCGCGGCGAGCTTGGACCGCCCGATCCCATCCGGAGCATGGAGGTAGAAGACGGATCCGACGAGCTCGAACCGCTCGCTCGCCGACTGCAGCGACGCCAGCTTCTCCAGGTCCGGGCTGGCGGGCTTCGAGCGCAGGAAGGAGCAGTGCAGCGTCTTCGGCTCGGCCGCAGCCTCGGGAAAGGGACTGGCCGCGACGGCAGCCTCCAGATCCGCGACGGAGAGGACCAGCACTTCCGGCGTGAAGCCATGACTGTCGTTGATCGCGGACCTGATCTTGCGCGACAGCTCCTGGCGGTCATCGATGCTGCTCCGGAAGACGACGTTGCCGCTTTGCAGGTAAGTCATGACCTCCTGCAATCCGAGCCCCTCCAGCACGGTGCGAAGCTCTTTCATGGGCAAGGTACCGTGGCCGCCCACGTTGATCCCGCGAAGCAGGGCTGCGAACGTGTTCATGGAGTCCTCGTTTCCATCACCGCGAGTCCGCCCTGCAGCCCCGGTCGTAGATGTGCTGCTCTTTCGCCAGATCGAAACCCAGATTCTCGTAGAACGCTCGGGCGTCGGCGCGTCCGGATCGGGTGCGCACGCGGAGTTTGGTGAGTCCGCGGGCCATCGCCCAGTCCTCCGCCGCCGCCACCAATCGCCGACCGTGGCCGCGCCCCCGGTGCTTCTCGTCGACCACGAGGCCGCCGATCTCGGCGAACGCGCGCGACTCGATGCGGAGCGCCCGGAACACGTGGACCCAGCCCACGGCCGGACCGTCGGCATGGCAGGCGATCAGCACGGCCTGGTCGTTCATGGCGAGGATCGCCGCCAGGCGTTCGGCGGCCTGGTCTGCGAGGATGGGATAGCCGAGCTGGGACGAAAGGTCGGCAATGGCCGAAGCATCGGCCGGTAGTGCCACTCGAATGACCGGATCGGGCATGCCACACGTCCTTGTCTCGGTCGCAGCGGGTCGCTAGTCGCCGACCTTCCGCTCGACAGCCGCCAGCCGCTCCTCGATCCCGTCGACCCGGCTATCCAGGTCCGACTTCGTCGACTCGCCGCGCAGTCGAGCCTTGAGGATCTCCGACACGTCGAGCACCTGGAGCAACAGGATGATCACGACCACCGACGCGATGATTCCCACGGTATCCCACATGGCCACGCCCCTACCCGGTATCTGGTGAACACTTCCGACCGGCGCCGTACGTTTCCCGCGCCGGACCGATCCGGATCGTGTAGGCTGTGAGCCGATCGGTCAACCGGCGACGCCCCGATCCCGAGCGGAGTGTACACCATGGAACTGAGCGTATTCGACATCTTCAAGATCGGCATCGGCCCCTCGTCGTCGCACACGGTGGGTCCCATGCGCGCGGCCAATTTCCTGCTGGCCAAGCTGAAGAAGCACGATGTGTTCGAATCCGCCGCGCGGATCCGCTGCGACCTCTACGGCTCGCTGGCCTCCACCGGCGTCGGCCATCATACCGATCGCGCCGTGATCTGGGGCCTGCAGGGCCAGGAGCCGGAGACCATGGATCCGGACCGGCAGGACGAGCTCCACGACGGCGTGGTGTCGAGCGGCGAACTCTCCCTCGGCGGCCAGCGCACCATGGCCTTCGTGCCGGACCGCGACATCGTCTTCAAGCCCGACGAGCTGCTCCCCCATCACCCCAACGGCATGCACTTCACGGTCTTCGACGCGGCCGGCGCGGTGATCTACGAGAAGGACTTCTACTCCATCGGCGGGGGATTCATCGTCGGCGCCAAGACCGCCCAGGCCGATCAGCTGATCAAGGATCCCGTCACCGTGCCGCACCCGTTCGCCACGGGCGACGAGTTGCTCGCGATCGCCGGGACCACGGGCCTGAGCATCGCCGAGATCATCCTGGCCAACGAGCACGCCTGGCGAACCACCGAGGAGATAGAGGCCGGCCTGGTGCACATCGACCGCACCATGAACGACTGCGTGGAGCGTGGATTCCGCCAGCGCGGCGAACTGCCCGGCGGCATGGGCGTGCAACGACGCGCGCCGGCGCTTCACGACACCCTCACCCAGCAGAACGAGGGCGCGTTCGGCGATCCCCTCGGCGCCATGGACTGGATCTCCCTCTACGCCCTGGCCGTGAACGAGGAGAACGCAGCGGGCGGCCGAGTGGTCACCGCTCCCACCAACGGCGCGGCCGGCATCGTGCCCGCCTGCCTGCGCTTCATCGAGCGTTTCTACCGCCGCGTGCCGCCCACGGCCTCACGCGATTTCCTGCTCACCGCCGGCGCCATCGGCATGCTCTACAAGACCAACGCGTCGATATCCGGCGCCGAGGTGGGCTGCCAGGGCGAGGTTGGCGTGGCATGCTCCATGGCGGCAGCGGGGCTGGCGCAGTTGGCCGGCGGTACGCCGGAGCAGGTGGAGAACGCGGCGGAGATCGGCATGGAGCACAACCTGGGGCTGACCTGTGACCCCGTGGGTGGGCTGGTGCAGATCCCATGTATCGAGCGTAACGCCATGGCCGCGGTGAAGGCGGTCAACGCGGCGCGGATCGCCATGCGCCGGACATGCAAGGCAACCGTGTCGCTTGATCAGGTGATCCGGACCATGCGGCAGACCGGGATGGACATGCAGTCGAAGTACAAGGAGACGTCGACCGGGGGGCTGGCGATCAACATCACGGAGTGTTGACAGATTCCGAAGGTCCGAGACTGGTCTTCCATCACTCGATGTCCGAAAGATCATACGAGATATCCAGAACGCCGTTGTCTTTCTTGTACTGCTCCCAGCGCGCAATCATCTCCTCGAGCCGATCAGGGTGCTGCGCACTCAGGTCGTTCATCTCGGCGGGATCCTGCTTCACATCGAACAACTCCCACTCACCCGTCCCGAAGGGCTCCGGCATCCACAGGATCTTCCAGTCGCCTACGAAGAAGGCCTTCAAGCCGAAGAGTTCGTATCCGACCTCGTCCGCCCCGGCGTAGGCGGCTTGAGTCTTCCCCACGAATAGGTCCAGAACAGAGTTTCCCTGCAGCGGCCGTATCTTGCGTTCTCCAATTTTCCGAGGGTGCGGAACGCCCGCGAAATCGAGGATGGTGGGCGTGATGTCGCGCACGTGGAAGAACGAGTGATTCATGGTACCGGCATTCGTGGATTGGCCCGGAACCTTGACCAGACACGGCGAGCGGATCCCGCCCTCGGACGTGAACGCCTTGAACATGCGGCCAGGAGACATGCTGGCCTGCGCCCAGCCCGGCCCTTGCTCGATGAAGGAATTGACCAGACCGCGATTCTCCAGGCTGTTGTCGAAGGAGTTCAGGAATTCTTCGGTCTGGCCAGGGTACGCGGTCGGTAGAGCTCCGTTTGCCCCGTTGTCCGAAAAGAACAGGATCAAGGTGTTTTCATACTCCCCGGTCTCCTTCAGACGATCGATGACCCGAGCGATCTGCTCATCCATGTAGTCGATCATCGCGGCGTAGACTTCCATGTCGCGCGCGTGCTCCCGTTTCTTGTCCTCAGACATGGCGTCCCAGGCTTTGACATTGGGGAGCCGAGGAAAGGCCTGGGTGCCATCCGCGACAATGCCGAGCGCCTTCAGCCGCTCGAGTCGTGTCTCTCGGAGGGCGTCCCAGCCGTCGTCGTATTTGCCCGCGTACTTTTCGATGTACTCCCTGGGTGCGTGTAGCGGGTCGTGTGGCGCGGTGTACGACAGGTAGGCGAAGAAGGGTTTGCCGTCGCCATGGTCGCTCGCGATCCATTCGAGCAGATGGTCGGTGTAGTCCTTCGTCGAGTAGAAATCGTCGGGCAGTGACGCGACAATATTACCGTTGCGGCGGTAGATCATCGTTTGTGGAGGCGACAGTGGCCTGCGGTCGTTCCAGTGGCTTCCCCCGCCCGGAACGAGGGCGAACGTCTCCTCGAAACCTCTGGCGTACGGGCTCGTTGCCTCTTCCGACCCGAGATGCCACTTGCCGGCCATGTAGGTGTGGTAGCCCGCGGCCCTCAGGACTTCGGGCAGGGCGGCGACCTCGAAGTTCAAGTGCCCCACATAGCCGGGGTGGCCCTCCATCTCCGGTGTCATTATTTCCCCCATCGTCCCCAAGCCCGCCAGGTGGTTGTCCACCCCGGAAAGCAGAACGGACCGCGACGGCGAGCAGGTTGGCAACACGTGGAAGTTGCTGAACGTCAGTCCCTCGCGCGCCAGGGTGTCGAGGGTCGGCGTGGCGATCTCTCCGCCGAACGGGCCGATGTCCGAGTAGCCGAGATCGTCGGCGACGATCAGCAGGATGTTGGGGCTCCCGGCGAGGTCCTGGCGAGCTTCCTCTTCGCCATTGCCGCAGCCAACCAGCATCGATACGAGAACGATCATCAGCATGGATCGCATCATGAGTCGCCTCCCAGGGGATTCAATTTCATTTCACCAGTTCGATCTCGCCCGGCCGCCAAGTCTTGTCGAACCACGGCTCGGTGGGGCTGTAGAGACGCAGGAGGCAGAACCATCCCTTCTCGGGAACCGTCTGGATCCAGTTCGCCTCTTTCCCCTCGGGCGCCTCGGGGCCGAAGTAGAGGTCGATGGACCCGTCGTCGTTGGTGATCAACTCGTCGCGCTTGTTGTTCTTGTTCGGGAAAGGCTGGTCGGTCTGCAGCATGGAGCGGGTCTGCGAATCGTAGACCACGATCGACATGAACTTCTCGGCGGGCGCGTCGCCGGGGAGGTTCAGCTTGTAGGACTTGCCGCCGTCCAGGTAGTCGCCTTCGCGATCGAGATAGCCCCAGGCGTACTGCGATCCCCTGCCTATGAGCTTCCAGACCATGGCGGGCGAGTTGAAGGTCGCCATGTAGAAGTACTGGGCGCGCGCATCGATGTTACGCCCACCAAGCCCCTGGTCCGCGAGGAACTCGTGGGAGTTGCCGATCATGCCGCGTTTCCAGTAGCTACCCTCGTAAAGGAATTCGGACTGATCTCGCTCAGCCCAGAACAGAGCGCGCACCGTGGCGTTACCCAGCTTCGCAGCTTGCGTCAGAATAGTCTTCATCCGCTCGTCCGGGGTAAAAGGGCTTCCCTTCTGAATGCCGATGGACGCAAAAAGACCGCGGAGTTCAGGATCCAGGAATTCGATCGGTTCGCGATCGATCACGGCGTGGAGTTCCTCGTAGAACTCGTAGTTGGCGGAGTGAATGGTGTTGAACTCCGTCCCCGAACCCTTGATGAATTCCATCTCCGGCGGATTGGCCGCGGTGCTGAGCGGATAGATCTTGATGCCGTTTCTGAACAACTCGCTGGAGTAATCCGGCTTGCCATCGACGAGGAACCCGCGCAGCAGGAGCCACACCGCATAGCTGCGTGAACTGGCGATGGTGTAGACGCCCTGCGGAACGAGCCCCTCGAAATCCGCCTCGTCGTAGCTGGGCGGCAGGATCAGGAACTTGCCGCCCTGGCCCCGATGGGGACCCGGAGGGCCCATGTCGATGATGTTCCGCGTGAACGATCCGACCATAATCCCCGGCCCCGTACCGGCCGGAATCTCGACCACCGTCGGCCCGTCTCGTTCCAGATCGAGGAAGGACGTGGCGTAGACCGTACCGGCATTGCCGGTGAGGAACAGCGAGTTGCTGTCCATCAGCTCGTCGAAGATCACGACCTGGTTGGCCTCGACCTGGCCAAGGGCGATGTGACCGGCCCGACCGGCCTCGAAGTTGGCGGCTGGCATTCCGTTCAGGAACGTCTGCACGCCACGACTGAGGTCCAGGTTCTCGAAGAGCAGAGCGGCGGACTCCTTGGTGGGGATTCCGTCGAAGAATTCGAGAGTGCCGATCTGCGTCTTCACTTCATTGGGAGACAGGATCGACTCGGGGATCTTGTTGTTGAATCCGGGGGTCGGGGATTCCTGAGCCGAGGCGAATGGGACGGTGGCGAGGATTCCGAGGAAGGCGACGGACAGGGCGAGAGTCCGTGGTTTCGTCTCGCGTAGCCGTCTGGGCGATATGGCGATCTTCATATGGATCCTCGATCTCCTGAAATTGGTGTGTAGGTGGCGGGTATGCCGCGGAGCGCCGGTCATTGGCTCGAGACAACGCCAACATCCTCGGCACAAAGGTTTCGGACGTCAACCGACGGCGCGCGCCAGCCACTCCCCCGGGATGGGGCGGGGCGGGGCGGACGATGCCGTCTGGGACGTACCTGTTGAGGATGGTGGCGGCGAAGGGCGCGACGGTCAGGAAGATTTCTCGTTGGTGCGGTGAATTGCGGGTCGGTGCTGGCTGCTCTCATTCACCGGAGATCAGCCGACCATCTCGGTACGATCTCCGGTGTGCCGGCGTAGTTGCGGCAGACCCCAACGACGTTGATCGGATCCCCGTCGGAGAAACCGGAGAAATCGATCCAGGTGGTCGGGTCGATGTAGACGAGTACGGATGCGTCGCCGTCATCGACATAGAATTCAAAACGGTGGTCGGGATGGTGCCTGAAGATTCCCGAGGTCTCGACCAGGCTTCCGACATTTTCGTGATCGCCCGCGATCTCCATGACCGACAGGACGATCGGCGCGGGCGGCGAGCCGTGAGCAATCAGTTCCGCCGTCGCATCGGCCAGCTGGATGTTTTCCGACGCCGCGCCCGTGTACACCCAGACGGTCCCCGTGATTCGGACCCGGTCGCCCAGTAGCAGACTGGAGTTCTCCAGCCAGAATTCCATGCCTCCCGTGTCGTCCACGATCGCATGCCCAAAGGAATTGTAGGTACCCGGCGGTACGGTGATCACTCCTTCTATCGTCACCGTCTGGTCGAGGAAGGGGCTGTCAGCGAGTCCGGTCACGGAGTCGTAGACCTGGATCAGATCGATCGGCACCGTATCGTCAAAATCCAGGGAGCCTTCGAGGATCGTGAGCATGTCGTTGGTCAACGTCATGGAATAGTCCGCAAGGGTATGGTCGAGGATCGTGACCTCCATGCCCAGCCGAGATTCCACGCCGGCATTCAAGGCCCAGGCGGCACTCTCGGTGTCCACGTCGAGTTCGAGTTGCAGATAGGGATCCACGGCCACGTAGGGCCCCGCCGTCCAGGCGATGCGCAACGAGAATCTGGGCTCGATGTACGCCCTGATCAGGGCCTCCCCGCTGGCGTCCCAGTCGAAGGGATCCGGGACGAGAGTCTGGCTGGGCTCCCATGCCGGCACCCAGCCGGTCAGGCGGTCGTAGCGCGCGCCGACGGTCAAGGAGGTCTGGTTGGTCACGCCGGTCGAGATGGATCCCTGGGCGGAGCAGTGGATCGTGTACCCGGCGCGGAAGGATAGAACGGGTTCCACGGGGATCAGAATGGGCAGCCCCGGGACCGTTGCCCAGATGACCGGGAAGGGCAGTTCGCCAAGCAGGATCTCGCCGCCCTCGTCGACGGATGCCGCTGCCGTGGCTTCGAGCCCGCAGGCCAGAGAAAGCGTGCCGGTGTAGATGGTGCCGAACGTTTCGATCCCTCCGTCCCATGTCGCATAGCAATCGAGGACGGACTCGAACGACGCTGCGGCGTGGGTCATGACGAGACTGTATGTCGATTCGTCGACGAGGGTGACGTCGCTCATATGAAGGACGCCGTGGTCGTCGATGAATACTCCATCCACAGCCTTCTCGAACGCGTGCCGCTGCTCGGCCATGAGCGCCGGAGTCAAGGTCGTCTGCAACTCAAATCCGCCTTGCAAGATGACCTCGGCGAAGGACGCATCAGTCGTCTCGACGATCACCATACCGTCCTGGTCGGCCAGGGACGTGACCTTGCGCAGGTAGGCCGATGATTCCGTCGCGCTGTACAGGACGTCGCCCACGGCGAGGCCATGATCGTCGCCGTCGAAGCTGTAGGTGTAGGTGGAGTCGACGACGGCCTCGAGTGTAAGAACGCCATCGTCTTCCACGAGGGCGACGTTGTCGGCAAGGACGGCCTCGGAATCCGGAGAGGCATCACCCGGATCGGTCGAATCGCCGCAGGCGGACACGAGCAGGACGGATAGTAAAACCAGGATCGAGTTGCGACGCATGATGTGCCTCCAGGGTGATCGTCTGCTGTCGGAAACTTCGTTATGTCTGGTCCGACGGGCGCGCGGCGACTCATGCCGATAGCGGGATAGAGAGGCATATCGCCATCGTATCGCTATGGATCTGCATGGGCGGCAGGCTGGTCGATATCGATGTTTCAACTCTACCTGGAGCTGACGGCATCGGTCAATGAAAACAGGGATTCAGGCTGATGCCGTGGCGCCAAACTGCGGGCGGGGATGGCGCGGGCCGTGCATATGCATGGGCGTAAGTTCACCCGTCGATTTCATATTCTCGCAGCACGTCGAGAACCGCCCGAGAGCGCCGCTGCGGCGGAATCATTGTCCATCCACCGTATGCAAGCGCGCCTGCACTGGCGCCTCGACGCAGGAGTTGGCGAACCCCTGCTGCCTCGCCACGCATAGCGGCACAAGCGAGCGGGCGCCGTCCATTGATGTCGGCCGCGTTGATGTCTGCGCCCGAGTTCAGCAACGCCGTGACGAGATCGACTTGACCGTAAAAAGCCGCCCAGTGCAGCGCCGTCAGACCGCGATTGGGGCCGAGTTGCCGCCGATCTGGGTCCCCGGGATCGCGATAGTGCACGCCCGCACCACTCTCAAGAAGGATCTGCGCCTCGTCGAAACGCTCCATCATGATGGCCTCGTAGAGCGCCCCGTCGCGAGGATCCTCATATTCTACGATTCGGTCAAACAGCTCTTCGCCGGTGTCGAGCGCCTTGGCGTACAGCATCTTGCGGTAGAATGGATCCCGATCGGGCCCCGGGAACCAGTAGCGCGGATCCGGCATGTCCGGAATCTCGAACTCGGGGTCAAGGATCATCGCCAGGCGAATGTCCTCAGCGCATGCGTTCGCCTGCAGCCCCCAGCCCCCGTGATGAAGATAGGCGCTCTGGCGTCCGACGCGAAGCGGGTATGGGAATGAGAGTTCGCGCATCGCCGAGTCGAGATGGCGCTTCAGATCCGCCTTGACCGCAACTGCGTAGATCACCGGCGATTGAGCCTTCTCCCAACCCTCGAGACGGCGATACCAGGCCCTTTTCTGCCCACGACGCTCGTGTTCGTAGTACTGGTGGACGGCGAACCACAGCGCGACTTCCGGCTCGTCGGTAAGATCGAGTCCGTGAGTCGGCACCCCGTAGTGCTGGGCTAACCCCATTGCTACCAGGTCCCAGATCGACTCTCCGTACCACGGCTTCCACTTCTTGTAGGCGCTGGCAATCCACTTGTCGTCAAACGGCTCATTTAGCCGCCGCGTCTCGTCTGAGACGGCCCGCATGAGCGCACTAGTTGGAACATGCTCGTATAGCAGGCCCTGCAGATAGAGCTGAAAACGACCGTGGAATTCATCGTATGGAAAGAACGTGCGCGACGCGCTGGTCAGCAACGACACTTCCCCCGGATCCGTTGCGCCGTACAGCATATATTGCTCTTCTGCCGGGCGCTGGATTTCATAGTTCTGGTTCTGTCCGCGATAGAGAATGATCTCATCGTCCCGCCCCAGGTTCTTCACCGCATGGGCGATATCGTCGAGGTTGCGCACGGCAATGGTTGGAATCTGGTTATCGCGCGCCCGCAGGTTCTTGCTGTGGGATCCATCCACCGGCGGCTCGGTCTTTCCGTACACCGGGGCGGAGTTTCTATCCATTGAATCCGGCAAGGCCGTCTGGTAGTAGCGGTCGATCAAGAGATCTCCGCTGTCCGTGGTGGCGTCCTGAATTCGTCGGCTACCGTTCCTCAAGAGAATCGACACCAGATGCGAGCGGTCCGTTACCTCAGCCGATATTCGAACGATTCCGCTCTGTCCCGGACGCCCTGTCCTGCCCTTGAGTTCCGGCACGGCACTCATGAAGGCGTGGGCATCGATGTCCCACGCCTCAGATTCTCGAGGCGGAACCGGATCTTGGCCGTCCTTGATCCGCTGAGCGACAGCTCTTGCATTCAAAAACCATGCTGCGTGGGTTGGCGTCATCAGGCGCGATGGATCGCACGCCGCCAGGTCGTAGTTCCAGAGTGTGATCGTACCCAGAAACCCATCGACCGGCCCGAACATCATCACTGTCGACTCGCCGGTTGTGGCGTTGCGGCCATGAATGAACTTGCTGCGCCGTCCGGGGTCGACAAGAATCGTGGTCACGAACGTCTGGAACTCCGTGATTCGCAGGATCGGAATACGAAGCATGTGGAACAACGACGTCGGGGCATTGAGGAAGCCGTACAGCAGTTGGTCGCGTGTCTCCAGTTTCATTCCGTCGTGCGGGAACGCCACGCCCAGATTGAAACGCTGCCCTGCACGGCGATTCCCATCGGCGATGATCATTCCCACAAGGTCGCGGCGTCCGTAGAGCGGGTTCGAGCCGAAGTCGCCCGCCAGGTGATCTTGCTTCGAGACAGCAAGCAGGAACGCCCGGGCCTCGGTGTCGCCGGCGAACCAGCGAGGGATTTCTTCTTCAATATCGAATCCGAATCCTCGAGGAATCTCTCGGTGTGCGAGGGCGTTGTTTTCGCAGGCTATGACGGCCGTGGCGACCATCTGGAGCAGGTCGACGTGATAGGCAGGATCTGTTGAGAACTCGGCGGGCCGAGCTTTCGGCTCAGGCTCCACATCCGCCCGACTCTCGGCGAGAGCATTCCTGACGAAATAGGGGATGGGGGAACTGCCCGGGATCAGTTTCGTCCACTCGTTGCGGAGACCGGCCTCGTGCCTGAAACCGCGGTTCTTGTGTAGGCGCGAGAGATTCTTCGTCGTTTGCACGAGACCTTCGAACAATCGTTCGTCCGACGGGTGGTCTTTCAGCACGCTTTCCCGCACACGCAGCGAGGCCAGCAGGAACTCTTCGGCAGCACCCGGATCCTCTGAATCGTTAAGCCAGTCCCCGACATTGCTGAGCGTCGCCGCCAGGTCCCTGCCTATGTCTTGCGAATCCCGGTGCTTGCTCCACAGTTTTGCGAGAGTCTCCAGTGCCCGGAAGTAGTCGGCTTTCGTCCGCTCGTGATTGCCGAGAGATCGCTGCGTCGTGCCCCGGTTGTTGTACGAGCTCGCCAGTCGGTATTCGATCTTGTCGTCGTTCGTTTCCTTTGCCGCAACCTCGAACAGCTCGACCGCCTCATCGAATGCCTCGAGCGCCAGCTCCATGCGGTTGAGCGTGTACAGTCCGACGCCCCGCCCCTCGGCTTCGTGGGCACGCTCGAAACTATCGGCGGGCATACCAGCCACCTCCTTGTTGTCGGGGCGCAAACGCCTCGCCTTGGATCTTGGCGTTCATCCCTTCCGCGCCGTTGCGGTCGCGCGGGACGTCGATCTCCATCTCGCCGTCGGCGTCGATGGCGCGCTTGCGCGTCTTACCGTTGCGGGAATTGCCAGTGCGGTGGCCATCGGGAGAGTGATTCTCGTAGCCGAGGTGGTCGGTCAATTCGGCCTCGAGGGCGGTCTCGACGAGGAGTTTCTTCAGCGCTTTGTGCACGCCGGCGTCGCTGAGGATTTCCTCGGCGGTGGCGTCCTTGGTCGGGTCTGCGATGATTTCGTCGAGCTTGTCAGGCTTCTTCTTCGCCATGTGGTCCTCCTGGTTGGGGATCCTACACCATGGCTGCTTACGCCGTTCGGTATACCTCTCAGCGCCGTCACTCCCCGCCGGACGACACGCAGATATCCCCATCCTCGAGGATCATACGCTCACGCCCATCGGCGAACCGAGCCGTCATCGTCGGCCTGGTGACGAGATAGTCGACGTAAGTGGCCGACTCGTTAGCGCCCCCCGGCATGCCGATGTTACTACCGAACGCCACATGAATGGTCCGATACGCCTTCTCATCCTCGAGCATGAATCCCACCAGCCGCGCCCCGGGATTCAGGCCGATTCCCAGCTCCGCGATGACCCCTGCCCCGTCATCCGTATCCAGGAGTTCGGTGATGCGCCTCTGCCACGCCTCGCTCGCACAGTGCACCGTTTCGACGCGCCCCGCATTCAACTCCAGCCGTACCGGCGAGGGTGGCGGGCCCTCGCCGCCGATCGCCCCCTCCACGACCACCACGCCCTCGGCGCCGTCTTCCACGGGAGCGCCGTAGACCTCGCCGCAGGGTAGGTTTGCGCCCCTCTCCTCCTCGGTGATCCTGACGTCGGTGATGAAGCGGCGACCGGTTACGTCGAGGCGGAAGTCACTGCCGCCGGGAGCGGTGATGTGCAACGATACCGCACCGTCGAGTGCGCCCAGCAGGCGGTCGGCCCGGCGCACCATCTGGCCGTAGTCCACATCCATGCGTAAGCTCACCCATATCGAGGACCGGCGATAAGTGGATCTTTCTGGCATACTGCTAGCCAGGAGGTTCCGATGAAGAAGTCGCGATTCACCGAGACGCAGATCGTCTCGATCCTCACCGAACCCGGCCCCCGTCAACCGCTCCTCGACACCCACCAACGACGGCGCAAACAGGGAAGCAAACACAGCTCCGTCCCCGCCCGAGATCGCCCGCGCATACTCCATCGCCAGCGCACTCCGAGGCTCGGTCACACTCATCAATTCGATCTCCGTCCCATCCGGAAACTTCACATGCCGATTCGCGATTCCCCCGTCATGCACCCTCCCCTCCTTGACCTCGAAACCCAACCGCCGAAACGTCGCCGTCGCCGAATCCAGATCAGCCACGGCCACGACGACATGATCCAGCCCAAGCACCAACGGCTCCGAAGCCAGAGCCTGGCGCCCGCCAAGACCACCACCACCAAATGTCAGGAGAAAACCAACCAGGAGAGCACCAACCCACCAGACAGACGCGGGCACCGACCACACGGCCGGCGCCCGCCCCATCACATCAAAACTCCGCCGACTTCGGCGCCCGCGGGAACGGGATCACGTCCCGGATGTTCTTCACCCCAGTCACGTAGTTCACCGCCCGATCAAACCCCAACCCGAACCCGGCATGCGGACACGTCCCATACCGCCTCAGATCCCGATACCACCAGTAAGTTTCCTTCTCCAGCCCCATCGCCTCGATCCGTGCGTCCAGCACGTCGAGACGCTCCTCGCGCTGCGACCCCCCGATGATCTCCCCGATCCCCGGCGCCAGCACATCCATGGCGGCCACGGTCTTCCCATCATCATTGAGCCGCATGTAGAACGCCTTGATGTCCTCGGGATAGTCCATCAGCACCACCGGCACCGAGCAGAGCTCCTCGCACAGATACCGCTCATGCTCGCTCTGCAGATCGCTCCCCCACGTCGTCGGAAACTCGAACTTCTTGCCCGACTTCTCCAGCTGCGCCACAGCCTCGGTGTAGGTCATGCGCTCGAAGCTCGAGTTCACGAAGCGCTCCAGCCGCTCGATGCAATCCTTCTGCACCCGCTGGGCGAAGAACGCCATGTCGTCGCCGCGCTCCTCGAGCACCGCCTTGAAGATGTACTTCAGGTAGGCCTCGGCCAGATCGGCGTCATCGTGGAGATCCGCGAACGCGATCTCCGGCTCGATCATCCAGAACTCCGACAGGTGCCGGCTGGTGTTGCTGTTCTCGGCGCGGAACGTGGGCCCGAACGTGTAGACGCGCGTCATGGCCTGGCAGTAGGTCTCCACGTTGAGCTGACCGCTCACAGCGAGGAAGGCTTCCTTGCCGAAGAAGTCCTCGTTCCAGTCGACGCCGCCGTCTTCACCGCGCGGCGGGTTCACCGCATCCAGCGTCGAGACGCGGAACAGCTCGCCGGCGCCCTCGGCGTCGCTCGCGGTGATGATGGGCGTGTGGATCCAGTAGAACCCGTTCTCGTGGAAAAACCGATGCGTCGCCTGGGCCAGGCAGTTCCGCACCCGCGCCACGGCGCCGAACGTGTTCGTGCGTGGCCGCAAGTGCGCCACTTCGCGCAGGAACTCCATGGTGTGGCGCTTGGGCTGCACGGGATACGTTTCGGGGTCGTCGACCCAGCCGATCACGCGGATCGCGTCGGCCTTGATCTCCACGGTCTGCCCCTTGCCCTGGCTCTCCACCAGCTCGCCGTCGCACTCCACGGCGCAACCAGCCGACAGCTTGATGATTTCGTCCTCGTAATTGGCCATCTCGCCCGGCGCCACCAGCTGGATGGCATCGAAGCAGGTGCCGTCGTGCACCTGGACGAAGCTCAGTCCGGCCTTCGAATCACGGCGGGTGCGCACCCAGCCCTTCACGGTAACGGCGGATCCGACCGGTGTCTTTCCGGCCAGCAGGTCGGCAATCTTTTCCCAGGCCATGGCTCATTCCTCGGGGATGATGGATCGATTCTCGCTATTTGCACGGATTCGACGGCCTCAGCGCCGCCTCAGGGCCAGCAAGATAACACGCCCGACTGGTACGGACAATGCAACACGCCGGGCGGTGGGACGGCCGAGAAACCGTCAACAAGGGCTCAAGTACCCGCAGTCCGGGCCGATAACCCCACCAGGTAACGGCTTTTCATCCCCCCTGGAGGACCGAAGACATGCGTAAGTTTCTGATGCTGACCATCGCGGCTTGTATTCTGGCCGCGCCCGCCTTGGCGATCCAGATCTACACCTACGAATGGGCCGATGGTGACGCCGACTATCTCGGCACCTTCGACAACACCATGAACACCATGGTGTCCACGCTCTGCAACCGCCCCTCCAGCGACGGCCACGGCCTGCTCCTGGAGAAGGCAGTCGCCTCCGGCGGCTACGCGCGCGGCTTCCTGGCCAGCGTCTGGGGTCTGCAGGATGGCGACGAGGTCTCCTTCTCGTGCTGGCGCTACGACGCCGCCGGCGGCCTGCCCTACTTCCGGCTCTGGGCCCACTACAACAACATGCTCGAAGAGGCTGCCGACGCCCGCGGTCAGGACATGCAGATCAACGACGGCGATCTGTTCGGCAACAACGACTTCGGCAGCCAGAGTGGCTGGGAGCAGTTCAGCTGGACCTGGACCATCTCCGGCGGCAACACCGGCCTGATCATCGACGCCATCGTGTACGGCGCCCAGCTGGCCACCATCTACGTGGACGACATCGCCATCGTGGTGCCCGATCACGCCAGCGTGCGTTTCCCCAACATCATCTACCCCTCGGGCGGCATCCCGACCGGAACCGAGGCGCAGACCTGGACCGCCGTCAAGGCGATCTTCCAGTAGTCGGCACCCGTTTCAGGGGAATGAACATCGGAGCGGAGGCCAACCAGGCCTCCGCTTCGTTTGCTCAGCGGAGCGGTGGTCGGCCTTCGGGACCGTAGCCGGTCATCTCCACGTAGCCGCTCCCGCCGCCGCCCACCACTTGCACCGCTCCCTCCCAGTACGTCACTCCGCTGCGGGAACCCACGTTCTCCTGGTCATCCACCAGCGCCTCCAGCTCGAGGTCGATCCCGGCCGCGGGCACGCGCAAGTTCCAGCCTATCGGATATCGCGCACCGGTTACCGGACTGGTCCACCAGCGACGGGGCTGCAGGGCGTCGCGGGGCAGGTCGAGCCAGCGCTCGGCGCCGTCGGCGTCGACCAGCGTGGCGCGGGCCACGTCGGCCCGCTGATCCTGGTCGCGCAGCACGAAGACCATGAGGTCGCGTCCGTCGGCGAGCTGCAGGCTGAGCCAGTCCCAGCCACGGTGGCGGTCGGCGAGCTGGCTGGTGAAGATCTCACGGTCGAGCCAGGCCCGCCCGGTGGCCCGGACCGTATCGGCGCCCGCGGCCACCAGGCCGGTCGCCCGCAACCGTGTGTAGCTGTAGTAGAGGCTGCCGGCCCCGGACGCCGGGTCCTTGGCGCTGTAACCGTTCGGACCCTGGAAGATGCGCGGGCGCTCGGGCTCGAGGACCAGGTCGACCAGGAGGCCCTGACCGCGATCCCGGGCCGTGACGGCGAATCCATCGTCGCCGCGCAACCGGAACGACCAGGTCCCGTCGGTGCCGGCCGGGGCGCGGCACCACGCCAGCACGCTGTCGCCCGGCGCGGGGAATCCGCCGCGGCCCGGCCCGGGGCGCGTGAGCACCTCGCTGAAGAGGTGCCGGCCGTCGCGAAGGTCGGTGATCGCGGCGTGGCCGAGTACCAGTTCGCGCACGGACCAGTCGCTGTTCCAGGCGGGGTCGTCGGGCGTCAACCCCAGGCGGAAGATGGTGACCTGGAATCCGTGGGTCGGCGCGGCAGCACCGGCGGCGGTGATTTGGCCGGTGACGTACCACCATTCGCTGCGGAACCCGGGGTGCGCGTGGTGGTCGCGCGGAAATTCCCAGACATGATTGGAGTCGGCCACTGCCCAGCCCGACGCGCCGGCGGCACCGGAGAGCCCAAACAGCACGAGAGCCACGGTCCAGCGCCTCACAGCAGGTCCTCCCGCGTGAGTTCAGTGGCCGGCGTGCGGCTGGCCCGGAGCGCCGGGTAGACCGCGGCGGCCACGGCGCCGCCCAGGATCCAGACGCCCTGCCAGACGAGATCCGCCGTGGGCAGAGCGAAGCGAATCGTCCACCCGAACCAGTCGCGATTGATGAGCAGGATGAGGATCATCGCCAGCACAGCGCCGCCGGCCAGGCCCAGCGCGAGTCCCAGGACGCCCAGCCCGGCGCCCTCGCTCAGGCCGAGGCGGAAGAGCTGTCCGCGGGTGGCGCCGATGCAGCGATAGAGGGCCAGTTCGGTGGCGCGCTCGCGGCCCATGATCAGCAGAGTCAGCGACACGCCGCACACGGCGATCACCAGGGCCATGGCCTGCAGGATGCGGGTGACGGCGAAGGTCTGGTCGAAGATGTCCATGACCTCGGCGCGCAGGCGCTGATTGCTGCGCAGTTCGACGGCGCGACCGTCCAGGGCGACGCGTAGGGCGTCCATGACGGCACCCGGATCCCGGCCCGGCGCCATGGTGAGTGCCACGGCCGCCACGCCGCCCGGACCGAACATGCCCTCGAGGGTGGCGCGGGACACGAAGACCACGCCGTTCTCGCTGGCGTAGTCGTAGCCGATACCCACCACCGCCAGGGGCGTCGTGCCGTGCGGCCCGCGCAGGCGCAACGTATCGCCCACGTCGAGTCCGGCCTGGCGCGCCAGGGGCTCGCTGATCAGCGCCACCGATTCAGCCAGCAGGCGGCGCTCCACCGTCTCGGCGTCGCCGGCCAGCAAGGGCACCCGCGAGATCTTGCGACGCTGCGCATCACCCCGGCGCTCGAAGGCCACCACGCGCACGCGCCGCCCCTGGTCGGTGCGGGTCTCGAGGCGGCGTTGCAGATCGGCGGCGGCCACGCCGTCGAACTCCACCAGCAGATCCACCGTGTCGTCGGCGAGCCAGGTCTGGCCGAGGTCGCGCTGCCAGCTCGCTCCGGTGACGTAGATGTCGGCCACCAGGGTCTGGCCGATCCAGGTGTCGAGGGTGGCGCGGAAGCTCCCGATCAGCAGCGTGATTCCCACCAGCATGGACACCGTCACCGCCAGGGCCGCCACCGCGAAACTGGTCGACTGCAGGCGCGAGGCGAGCCCGCGCAGCCCCAGCCGCCAGCCGAAGCCGCCAGGCGGAATGCGGCCGACCGTTTCGCGCAGGAGCAGCGGCGTCCACAGCGGCAGCACCACCATGAGGAAAAACGCCAGCACGAAGCCGCTCACCTTGTACGCCCGACCGCCGCCCAGATACCACACCATCACCGCCGCGGCCACACCCACGCCCACGAGCGCCAGCCGCGGCGCCAGTCGCGACAATCGCTCGGGCAGACCGGCCGCGCCCAGCAGCACCACCGGATCGCGCCGGGCGATGTCCAGCGCCGGCAGCAAGGCCCCCAGCAGCGCACCGCCCAGTCCCACCACCACGGCCACCGCCACCAGGAGCGGCGGCAGGTGCATCTGCTCGATCTCGCTCAGCAGGTAGATGCTCGTGAGCGTGGCCGAGACCGTTTCCATGTTCAGGAGTGCCGCCGCGTATCCCAGGGGCAGGCCAAGGGCGGTTCCGGCCAGACCGAGGACGGCGGTCTCCAGGAGGATGAGTCCCAGCACCTGCCGCCGACTCGCGCCCAGCGATCGCAGCAGACCGAACTCGCGCCGCCGCCTCACCAGCGAGGCGTGCACGGCGCTGAAGATGAGGAACACACCGACGAGCACCGAGATCAGGCTCAGGGCGGTGAGGTTGAGACGGAATGCCGCCAGAAGTCCGGCCGCGTTCTGCTCGCGCTGGGCCGGGGTCAGCACCTGCGCGCCCGGTCCGAGGCGCTCCTGAAGACCGGCGGCAACCGCTTCGGGCGCCACGCCGGGTCGCACCTGCACGTCGAACTGTTGCACCCGACCGCGGTGGCCGAAGAGGTGCTGCGCCTGCGATATGTCCATGAGCGCCAGCTTGCGACTGGCCAGGGGCGCGGCCCGCTGGAAGTCCACCAGGGCACCCACCTCGAGGGTCACGAGTCGGTCGGCCACCGCCACGGTGAAGGTGTCGCCCGCGGCCAGGCCCAGCTCCTCCGCATAGGCAGGCGTGAGGGCGACCCAGCCGGGAACGTGCAGCAGGTCGGCGAAGCGGGTGACGTCGCCCGTGGCGTGGCCGGCGTCGCCCAGGCGCACGGGGAAACGCACCGGCGCGAACACGTCCACACCCACGATCTCGATGTACGCGTCCTCGTGCCCGGCGAGGCGGCCCCAGGCCCGCACCAGGGGCCACGCGGCAGTCACGTCGGGGTGGGCCAGCACGGTCGGATAGAGATTCTCGTCGAGATCGGGACCGTGCCCGAGGACCGTGAGATCGGCATCGCCCGACACCGCCTTCATGCCGCCCCCGAACGCGGCCAGTGCGCCCTGGTTCAGGGTCTGGATGCACACCACCGACGCCACGCCGAGCGCCACGCCGAACACGGTCAGCAGGGTGAGCGTTCGGGCCTGGCGCCAGTGGGCGAGGGCGGCGCGAAGCAGTCGGGGATTCACGACTGCGCGCTCTCGAGGCGACCGTCGCGCAGGCGCAGCACCCGGTCCGCGAGCGCCGCCTGCTCGCGACTGTGGGTGACGTACAGCAAGCCCGCGCCCTCGTCGGAGGACAGGCGTAGCAACAGGTCCATGACCTGCCGGCCGGCCTTCTCGTCGAGGTTGCCGGTGGGCTCGTCGGCCAGCAGCAGGGGTGGCCGGCGCAGGAGTGCGCGACAGAGGGCCACCCGTTGCATCTCGCCGCCGGAGAGTTTGCCGGCCAGATCGTCGGCGCGGTCGGCCAGGTCCACGCGATCGAGGAGTTCGCGGGCGCGCGCCCGGGTCGCCGTGGCAGAGTCGCCGGCCACCCACCCGGGCAGGCACACGTTTTCGAGCATGGAGAGGTGCGGCAACAGGTGGAAGAACTGGAACACGAGGCCCACTCGATCCCGGCGCAACAGCGAGCGTTCCGTGTCCGGAAGATCGTTCAGACGGACGCCGTCGAGCAGCACGGTACCGGCGGTGGGCTGGTCGATACCGGCAGCCAGATGCAGCAGCGTCGACTTGCCGCTGCCGCTGCGCCCGACCATGGCCAGGGACGTGCCGCGGTCGAGGCTGAAGTCCACGCCGCGCAACACATGGCGTCGGCGATCTCCGGCGAGCGGGAAGGCGCGATCGACCGCCTCGAATTGCAAAATCGGTCCAGTCATGGGGACCAAGGTAGCACGTTCATGCGGCTTCGGCACGCGGATCCACGACTTGGACAAAATATGGACAGAAATCGAAGATTCACCGGTGAGCCGACCGGACTCGGTCCCACCATCGCTCACCCGACGTCACGGGAATATCACGATAGATGAGCCGATTTCTTGCATGATCTCATTGGAATTGCGTAGAGACTCCGGCGTCCATGATCATGTCACAAAAAATAGATACCTCAATGGTCTTGTTTTACGTCCAAAAAATGTCTAGCTTCACGTGCACGTCACTCTCGCCCCCACACAGGAGTACGGGAGATATGTTCATGACCAGGCGGATCCCAGATATCGCCGTGATCGGAGCTGGCGTCGCCGGCCTATCCTGCGCCGACAGGCTGGCCGAGAACGGACTCCAGGTTCAGGTGTTCGACAAGGGTCTGCAGCCGGGCGGCCGCGTGGCCACGCGATACCGCCTCGGACTCACCTTCGAGCACGGCGCGCCTGGCCAGCGTCCCCTCGTCGAGCACCTCGCATCCCGTTTCCCGGTCGTCTGCGAATCTCGTGTCGACCGCATCTCGCGGCAGCCCGGCGGCGGCTGGATCGTGGGCTTCGCCGGCCAGCCGGCACGCGGCCCATTCTCCGGCGTGGTCCTGGCCCTGCCGGCACCTCAGGTTCGCGAACTCCTGGCGCCGACCTCGACGCTGGCCGAGCGGCTCGCCGTCGTGACCATGCGCCCGGTCCTCACCGCGCTGGTAGCCCTGCCGGGTCCCCTGGGCCGCGGCTGGGAACTGATCCGTTTCCGCGACCAGAGCCTCGAACTGGCCTTGCGCCAGGCGGGCCGGCACGTCCTCGGTCCCGAGGGCTGGGTCCTCCAGGCCTCGGCGGAGTTCAGCCGCGACAATCTGGAATGCGATCCCCAAGCGGTGGCCCAGCACCTCTGGCACCGCTTCCGAAACGCACTTGACCTGACCACCGCGACGCCCCTCTACTTGCGGGGCCACCGCTGGCGGTACGGACGAACGGAACGTCCCCTGGGTCAGCCGTGTTTGCACGATGACGCCCTCGGTCTCGGCATCTGCGGCGACTGGTGCATCGACGACGGCGTCGACGCCGCCCAGGCCAGTGGTCGCGCCCTCGCGGCCCGGATCCTCGGTATTCCCGAGCGGCCGGAACACAGGGCACTCGCCACCAAGGAGGAACAGGCATGAATCGCACCGCGATGATCACCGGCGCCGGAAGTGGCCTGAGCCAGGCCCTCGCCCGCCTCCTCGCCGAGGCCGGCTGGTCCCTGGCCCTGGTGGGCCGCGATCGCGCAGCCATCGAGGCCGTGCAGAAGGACCTCACCGACAACGCGCCCTCGCCCAACGACTCCATCAAGATCGTGCTCGTGAAGGCCGACGTGCGCACCGGCGAGGGCGCCTACCACGCCGTGGAGACCGCGCGCGCGCTCCTCGAGCAACCCCTGCGCGGGCTCGTCAACTGCGCCGACAACAGCCGGTCACGAGCCGCCCGCACCAACCTCGACGGCGCCTTCTTCACCCTCGGCGCGTTCACCGAGCAGATGATCGCCGACGGCGAGCGTTCCTCGGCAGTGCTCGTCAGTACGGGTGCCGCTGGCGACGGCAGCGAGGATCTGGTGTCCGCCGCTGCGGCCACGTACGCGCCGCAGGGACTGCGGGTCAACGCGGTGGCGCCGGCGCTCATGCGCACGCCGGCCACCCTGCGCTTCTTCGGCGACCAGCCCACCGACCGGTCGCCGGCCGAACACTACCCGCTGGGACGCTGGGGCGACGTTCTCGACACCGCACGCACGGTGCGCTGGTTGTTGAGCGATGAAGCGGCCTGGATCAACGGGCAAGTGGTGCCGGTGGACGGCAGTCGCGGCGTGATGCGAACCCCGGCGGCGACCACGTTCGGCAAGCCCGATCGGACTGGGCGCGTGGGGAACCGGTCGACGGACCTCGATTAGCGAGAGTGGGCGCTTTGGCGGCTACGACTCGGTCGGTCCGTGGATGTCCACCCGCGCCGCCAGTCGCACCAGTTCGGCCAGGGACTCGACCTCCATCTTCTCCATCACCCGTGCTCTGTGAACCTTGACGGTCTTCTCGACGGTGCCGAGCGCGCCGGCCACCTGCTTGTTGAGCATACCGGTGATCACCAGTTCCATGACCTCGCGCTCGCGGGGCGTCAGGCGCTCCAGCCGTTCGAGAATCTCCTCGCGCTCGGAGCGTTCGTCCTGCCGGCGTTCGTACTGGGCGATGGCGCGGTGGATGGCGTCGATGAGGTCCTGATCGTTGAAGGGTTTCGGCAGAAAATCCACCGCTCCCTTCTTCATGGCCTCCACCGCCATGACGATGTCGCCGTGGCCGGTGATGAAGACGATGGGAATCTCGCGACCCGCCTCGAGGAGGCGGTCCTGCAGCTCGAGACCACTCATGCGGGGCATGCGCACATCCAGGACCAGACAGGACGGTCCGTTGGTGAGTTCCGTATCGAGGAATTTCTGGGCCGAGCTGAAGGTCTCGGCCTCGATCCCCACCGATCCCAGCAGACGCTTGAGCGCCCGTCGAACCGAGGCGTTGTCGTCGATGACGTGTACGAGCATGGCCAGCAATCCTCCCGACGCCGATGAGTCCGGGAACGAGAACCCCGGGCGCCCGTCAAGATTGCCCCATCGGCGGCCGAATCGCAACGGCCGATGGACAGCGGTTACGGAGTCATGCTCAGTCCGAAATGTTCGCCCAGGACCCACCGGATCACGCGCACCATCTCGTCGGTGTCGAAGCGGTATGGATCGAATCCCAGCACCACGTCGCCCACCTGGCTGGGTTTGTTGGGCGCGGTCTTGCGGGCGATGAATCCAACGATACGGTTGCTGGTGATGGCGCGGTCGAGGTCCAGCGACAGCGAACGGGGGCCGCACACCGAGTCGAGCGTCGGCTGCCCCTGACCGTCGTAGAAGTCGAGCGGCCAGTCGGCGTGTCCCTCGGCGATCTGGTTCATCTGCACCCAGTCGTAGCGTGAGATCGACCGGAACATGGGTTCGACGCAGTTCCGGTCGTCGCATTCCTGCAAACTGTAGTTGGTGCCGCGTCCGATGACGTCGGCGTCGTAGAACTCGTCGTTCTTCCAGACATAGGACACCTGGAGTGGGTCGACGTAGTCGGGGTGATTCTCGTCGGTGTAGCGCGGTCCCCAGACATCCTGCCAGTCGATACTCTCGGAATCGGACCAGATGGTGTCGCCGAAGACCCCGCCGCCCGGCATGTAGGTCGCGCGGAAGACCGAGTCCACGACCACGCCCTTCATGGCTGCGCAGGCGTTGCGACGCTGCGTGTTGGCCTGCTGACCGTGGCCGTACTCGTAATAGGCGGCCGTGGGCGACATGAGGTCGATGGTGGCCACGCCCATGGTGAGGTAGGGATAGCGGGAGACGCCGACCTGGACGGTGGTGCCGTCGGGCATCTCGCGCTCGCCGAAGCCGCGCCGCACCGGCACGCCGTTGCCCACGAAGGTGTAGCCCGAGGACGGTTCGCCTTCCCGCGACTGGAACACGATGGGCAGTTCGTAGCTCGACTCGGCCAGGAAATTGTTCATGGCCCGGCTGCCGGCGAACAGCACGTTACCCACGGTGGCCTGGTAGGGCTGGAGCCAGATGTACTGGTCGTCGTCGGGCGCATCGGCGCTGCCGCCGAGGGGTCGGAAATCCCGCGCGATGGCGGAGTGCGGCGACGACACCCAGCGTCCCGCCCAGACCAGCGTCCGGTACTGCACCACGTCCCGGTACTCGATCTCGTCGACCTCGGCGTCGACCACGTCTCGTCCCGGGTTGAAGCCGGCGACTCCACCGAGAGCGACCGTCCAGAACTCGTCGCGGAACTCGTCGCGATCACGCGGCTGACCGAAGGGACCACCCCAGGCGTTGCTCGTTCGATCGTTGACGTCGTCGACCCAGAGCAACGGCAGCTGGTCGGCCGGGTCGGGAACCGGCACCACGTCCAGGGTGATCACCTGCCGGGTGGTCTGCTCCGAGTTGTCGGTCACCGTCACGGTGAACGTATGCACACCGCTGGCGAAGCTCTGCACCGGCGCCCGACGGTGCTGGGCCGAATTGCCGGGCAGGATCGCCCAGTTGGGATCGTTGGGATCGTCGGGATCGTTGACGTCCCAGCCGTAGCGGAAATTGGTGATCTCGCCGGCGTAGCCCGTGGCGTCGCCGCTCCACGAGAAGTTGAGTTCCTGGCCCGCGGCGATGTCCAGCTGGTCCAGCAGGTTGATGCCGGCACCGCCGTAGTCGCCCAGGAACTGCTCGGAGATCCGCAAGGTGGGCCGCAGCGTCTGGGTGATGCGAACGTTGGCGACCTGGTAGCCGTAGCGTCGGCCGATGCTCACCGCGCCGGCCGTGTCCTGGACCTGGATCGCAAACGCATAGTAGATGTTCCGGTCCTCGCCGGGAACGTCGGGATCGGGCTCGGTCTGGAGCTGTCCCGGCAGCACCACGCGGCGTAGTTCGTCGCTGGTTTCGTACCGCTGCCAATCCGTCCATGCCGAATCGTCGAAGGCCACCAGGTACTCGAGGTTGTTGGCGAAGTCGATGCGGGTGTCGCCGAAATTACCATCGGGCAGGACGGCCTTCTTCCAGAGGTATCGCACACGCACTGGCACGCCCGAACCGAAGTCGGGATCGTCCCCCGTGTAGAGGAAGGTCACCGTGGAAGGCAACTGCGCCGCCTCGAGCTGGCCGGTGACCGCCGTCGGCCCGTCGATGACCACGTTGGGAAGCAACGTGGTCGAGGTGAAGCTGACCATGGCCGGCGACGGATCGGTGCCGTCGTCGTCGTCCACGGTCCGGACCCAGAAGGTGTGGGTCTGGTAACTGCGGTTGTATCCGTCGGGATCGTCCGGAAAGTCGGGAATGTCGGCGGACACGAAGAACACGGAGTCGGTGGACGCGATGTCGAACCAGGGATTCAGGGTGTCGCCGGTGACCGGATCGAAGGTGATCGTGTCCTGCACGCTGATGCCGTCGGTGCCGTTGTTGCTGATGCGCCACTGGTATCCGGCGACTCGGCCGTCGGGGTCGAAGCCCGTCCAGTGAAACTCCACGATGAAGCCCGCCTCGAGCACCTGGGGCGGTCGCGCGGTGACCCGCGAATCGGGTAGCGCGTTGGGAATGGGCGTGGCGGTGAACTCGTTGCTCGGACCACAGCCGAGGACGCCGCCGGCGAGCAACGCGGCGGTCAGGAGCAGCAGATAGAGAATCACGATAGGCGCGCGCACCGGGGTCCCTCTCTGGAGATGATTGTCTCAAGGTTGGGAACCAGAGCGCCCGGCGTCAAGAGGCACGCGCGGATGACGGGGTCATCTGGCGATGACCGTCGGGAATCTACAGTTCCAGAGGAATCTCGAGGCGCGGACCGCCCTCGGCGTCGAGTTCCAGGGTCCCGGCCAGCCGCTCGACCGCGGCGGCGGCGGCGGCGGCGTGCAATGGCGCCGTGAGGGATGCATCGGCGCCGACGTTGCCGACCACCTCGATCAGCAGGCGCGCCGGCGTCGGCCGCGTCAAGCGCACCACACGACCGGACATGGCGGGCAGACTCAGCAACAGGTGCAACGCCGCGGCCCCGATGACGCCTGGCTGACCGGAGACCCGCGGCGCCAGGGGATTGCTCTCGAGCACCAGCTGCTGTTGCGATCCCGCGAGCAACGAGACCGCTGCCGCGATCTCGCGTTCCGGCTGCAACCGCCCCCATGGCGTCGACTTCTCGGCCGGCTTCCGGAGCTCCGTCACGACGGTTTCCAGATGACCGGCATCCTCGAGGAGGTCCGCCAGCGTCGCGGCCAGGTACGGGCTGTCGGGGCAATCCCGGGCCAGCAGGCGACGCGCGGCCTGGACATTGGCCCGCAGGGCGGCCAGTGGCTCGGCAAGGTCCTGCACCACGGCCGACGCGAGCCACGCGGTGGCGCCGCGCAGCAGGTCGTCCGGGGTGGTGATTCGTTCGGGTGCCGGTTTCACGCCGTCTCCTTGCCCGATTGCCGCCGACCGGTGTCCGATGCCGAGGTGCCATGCCGAACGTGATTGTCGCCGTTGGCACGAGCTTCCGCAATTGGCCCTTGGTCCAACATGCGGTAGCATGGACCCATGAAAAGAGCCCTCATCGTACTGCTCGGCGTGGTCCTGGCCGTCCCGGCCCCGGGCAACGTGCCCGTCGATTCCATGGCGCTCGAGAGCACCCTCGAACGGCTCGATCCCGAGGCGAGGGTCGATCTCCTGCTCGATCGTGCCGAGGACGTGCGCCGCAACGACCCCCGCGCAGCCATCGACCTGGCGACCCAGGCACGAATCGAAGCAGACCTCCTGAACGATCGCGAGAGCCTGGCCCGGGCCGACATCACCATCGGCGTGGGTCACCTCTATCTCGGCGCCTACCGCGAGGCCATGGAAGCGTTCCGCGGCGCCCTGGCCATGTCCGAGGTCGATGCGGACAGCGTCATCATCGCCGACGCCCTCAACAACATCGGGATCGTGTACTTCTACTGGGGCGAGCACGACACCGCCGTGAACTACTACATCCGGGCCTTGCGGATCCGTGAGCACCTGGGCGATCGCGAGGGGATGGCCAAGGGATACAACAATCTGGCTGCCGTGCTGCAGACCGCCGGCGAGTACGATCAGGCCCTGGACTACTTCCAGCAGTCCCTGGCCATGTACGAAGAGGTCGGCAGCATCGGGCTGCAGGCGGCCTCGCTCAACAACATCGGCCTCCTGCACTACGATCGCGGCGAGTACGACCTGGCCATGGCGGCCTACGAAAAGGCGCTCGAATACGGGCGACAGATCGGCGACAACCAGCACGCCGCGCTGACCCTCAACAACATGGGCATGGTGCTGGAGGCGCGGGATGATCTGGAGGGCGCGCTGGCCCGGTACCACGAATCGCTGGCCATCCGCGAGGAGCTGGGTGATCGACAGGGAGCCCTGGTCTGTCGCCACAACATCGGCGTCATCCAGTCGAGCCAGGGCATGCACGGCGCGGCGCTGGCCAATCTCGAGGGTGCCTTGAACGAGGCGCGCGCCATCGAGGTCCTGGAACTGGAGCGCGACAACCTCGAGAGCCTCGCGCTGGCGCTGCAAGAGGCCGGCCAGGACGAACGCGCACTGTCGGTCTTCAAGGAATACAAGGCGGCCGACGACACGCTTCGCGCCCAGGAACGCAGCCGCCAGATCTTCTCTGTCCAGACCCGCTTCGAGGTCGACCTCAAGGACCGCGAGATCGAGGTGCTGCGCAAGGACAAGGAGATCGAACGGTCGCGACGCAATGCGCTGGCCGGGGGCGCGGTCCTGTCCGTACTGATCATCGTGCTCCTGTTTCAGCGTTACCTGTTCCAGAAGCGTGCTGCCGACGAGATCCGGCGCACGAACACGGCGCTCCGGCAGGCTCACGACAAGTTGGAGCGCGCAGCCCGCGACGAACTGGCCCACGTGTCTCGCGTCGTCACCCTGGGCGAACTGGCGGCCGCCTTCGCCCATGAACTCAACCAGCCCCTGGCGGCCATCCTGGCCAACGCGCGGGCCGGTCGCAACTACCTTGCGAAACCGGAGGCCGACACGGGCGAGGTGGACGGCGCACTGGAGGATATCGGCGACGACGCCGGCCGCGCCCAGGAGATCATCATCAACTTGCGACGCCTCATGCGGAAGGGCGAGATGCGCCGGGAATCTGTGGCCGTGGCCGGTATGGTGACCGACGCTCTGAAGATCATCCGGCCCGACTGCACCCGGCAGGGCGTGACCGTGGAGTTCGACGCGGAAGCGGGCTTGCCGTCGGTGATCGGCGACCGGATCCAGCTACAGCAGGTGGTCATCAATCTGATCCAGAACGCCAGCACGGTGATCGCGACGGCCGACGTGCCGGTGCCGGGTCTGCTGGTCCGCGCAGCGCGGATCGACGGCGATCTGGTGGAGGTGGCCGTGGTGGACCAGGGGCCGCCGGTGACCGACGAGGTGCTGGGCGACATGTTCGAGCCCTTCTTCACCACCCGCCCCCGCGGCCTGGGCATGGGCCTGGCCATCTGCCGCACCATCATCGAGGCCCACGGCGGCACACTCACCGCGTGGCGCAACGACGGACCCGGCCTGACCGTGGCGTTCCGATTGCCGGCGACGGGATCCTAGTCTTCGGTGGCGGCGGTCCGCCGACGGTACTCCCGCCCGATTCCCACGGCCAGCGCGAGCCAGAACACGACCAGCGCCACGTTCACCGCGGCGAACCCCTGCACTTCCATGGCCAGCACCGTGGTCCCGAGCAGGACCAGTCCCGCCGAGAGCAGGTCGCCGGCGCGCTGGAAGAAGGTGTCGATGGCCTGCTTGGCGTTGTACTTCTCCTCCCTGGTCAGGGGCAGGAAGAGCACGTTGCGCACGGTGTTCTGAAGGGAGTAGTCGGTGGCGTTCTCGGCGGTCTTGGTCCAGCGCAGGTAACCGAGCAGCGGCAGGGCGACCACGAGACCGTTGCCGGCCAGGGCAATGAGCGGTAGGACCAGGAGCGCGACCTGCACCCCGAGGTACTTGAGAATGCGCGAGACCAGGAAGAGCTGCAGGACGACACCGAGGATGTTCACGTAGAGGAAGAACTGCGAGTAGAACTTACCGATCCACTGGCCGACCTCGAGTTGGCCGCTCGCATCGGCGGCCACGGCCTCGGCGGCGGCGCGGCTCACCAGCTTGCCCAGGATGTACTCGCCGTTGGTGTTGACCCAGTTGGCCAGCAGGATCAGGAAGGCGATCATGAGCAGGTAGCGACTGCGCATGACGAGCTTGAAGCCGCTGGTCTTGCCCAGGACGCCCTCGTCGGGTGCGTCCGCCGTCTCGGCGCCAGGCGCACTCTTCTCCAGGACCCGCCGTCGGCGTTCCCGCCCGTCGACGACGTTGGTGAGCACGATGTTGAAGCCCAGCAATCCGCAGCTCACCAGCAGCAATTGAGCCACACCCACCACGTCCAGCAGCATGCCGGCCACCTGGCTGCCCACCACCGCTCCCATGGAGGCGCCGAAGGCTACGATCACGAAGAGGCGCTTCCCCTCCCCGGGTGTGTAGACGTCGTTGGCAAAGGCCCAGAACTGGGCCGGGATCATGAGGTTGAAGACACCGACCCAGAGGTAGAAGACCACCCCGATGGACGCGCCCGACAGCGACAGTCCGTAGAACACCACCAGGCAGGCCATGAAGAACAGCGTGACCACCGAGATCAGCTTGCGTCTCTCGAAGCGTGAGGCGAGCCGTGCGTACGCCGGCACGGCCATGGCCAGCAGGATCACCTGGCCCGCCGCGGCGTAGCTCTTCACCTCGGCACCGCCGCCCGCGAGGATGAGCGCCTCGCGCACGGGTTTGATGATGTAGTAGGCGCTCAGCAGCAGAAAGATATTGAGGGCGAGCAGCAGCGTGGTGGTGGACTCGCCGGCCTGCACGTCGGTGAACAAGCCGAGTACCCGATCGACGCCGCTGCGCTGGTTGTTGCCTCGGGCCACCGTGTTCCCCTGATCGTCGCGGTTGATCCGCGGTCCGGATGCCGATAGAACGGGTCACAACCTAACCCGGAACGCCCGGTCAAGAAACCGACAACCCGTTCGTTCGGCCACCTGGGGGAGATCGTGGTCACGGGCCCGTCGCTGCGCTGCTATCGATCCGCGTCTCGTCCAGCACCTCGAGCCCGGTGATCTTCCAGGCTCCCCCGTCCGGCTCCACGGTGACCACCGCGTGGTACCGGTTGGTGCGCACGTGAACGTGCCCCCAGTGCCCCACGCTGCCCGACGCGACCCAGGTGGCGTCCAGCCGGTAGCCGTGGCCGTCGCGCTCGGGCACCACCGACTCGATCGCCAGCGCCTCCACCTTGGCCTGGGCGCCGCCGGCCTGCTGCACCTCGAAGGATCGGCGGTTATCCAGGTAGATATCGGTGAGCAGGTCGCCGGACACGGTGACGGCGAGGCGATCGTACACGTCTTCCTCGTCGCGCATATCGAAGGCGCGGTAGACGTTGCGCAGGAGGTTCTCCAGGAGCGCGCTGCTCTGCGCGTCGTCGACCCCGTCGTTCCCCGGCAGGTCGACCGCCACCAGCGGCCAGGCCACCGCCGCGGCCACGATCAGCACGGCGCCCAGTTGCAGGGGTCCGCGACGCGAGCCCTCGACGTGCGCGCGTGACCGGATCGAGAGCCAGGCCGGGATCAATCCCAGGAGCAGCACGATGCTCAGCACCGGGACCCGTGGCGGCAGCAGACCCGATTCCACGGCCACGGCTTCCACCGTGGGGATCTCGAAGGTCTTGAGAAAGTTGGTCCACACGTGCACCGGATCGTCCGGCGTGACGGTGGTGGGGAACGGCCCCGCCGGATCGATGGCGTTGGCCGGCACCTCCTGCACGCGCTCGGTGAAGAGGTCCCAGGTCATGGCGACCTCCTGCGGGATCCCCTCCGTGAGGTAAGTCACCACCACGCCGAGCTTGGCGGTGAGCACGCTCAGGCGTTCGGGCTCGGTGAGGAAGGAGGTCTGGCGGCGGGTGTAGCGTACGAAGTTGAGGCGGTCGAGCATGCCCTGTCCGCGGACGCCGTCAATGACCACGTGGGAGTGTGCCAGCAGGAACTCGCCGAGCCTCGCCTCCACGGCGCGGAACTCGTCGGCCTCGATCCAGTCGGGGTCGCGCAGGTCGAGATCCACCAGCGGCAGCATGTCCTTCACCCGCACCAGCATCTCGTGGCGGACCTCGTAGGGCTCGATGTAGAGGAAGGTCATCAGGCCCGACTGCTGCCAGCGGCGCAGCGTGGGCTGCTCGAAGCGGGAGTACCACGGATCGTCCCAGTCGAGTTGCAGGTCCGCGCGTCCGGCGAGGGCCTTGAAGTCCACCACCTGGACGCCGCGGTGAGTCAGGGTGAATCCGATGTTCAGTCGGGCCATTCCGCGGTCGTCGAGGGGCGGCTGGATGGTGATTTTCGCCGGTTGATCGCCTTCGTCGAACGAATAACGTAACTCGGCGTATATCACACGCTTATCTTCTGGTGGTCCTGATACCACAGTCCCGGAATAGGGGTTCACGAGCCCCGCGAAGGGCGAGAATCGCTCGACTCGCAGCCGGGGTTCGGACAGCAGCACTTCCACCGGCAGGACGCGGCCGTCAGCGGTCACTTGCAGGCCCTCGCGGGCGAAACGGCGCCAGCGTTCGGCCTCGTCAGGCCGCGCCGGGGCGTCGTCGCGGAACCAATGGTCGGGAAGGATGTCCACGAAGGCCTCGGCGTCACCCAGGTAGACCTCGAGCCGGACCGTGACCGCGTCGGGCTCCACGGCGATCTCCGCGATGTTGCGCGCGTTCTCGGCGCCGGACAGGCTGATCATGTCGGCTCGGACAAGGGTCGATACGAGCAGGACGGTCACGGTCACAGTGGCAGCGAATCGATTCAAACCGGCAGCTCCTCAGCTTACGAAAAGGATGACGACGCAGAGTACACTGCGTCGTGAGCGCCGGTCCAGGCGGCATTCCCGGACACCGCAGCGGGCCGCTTCCTGCCCGCCGGCCCAACACACTAGACGGTACCGTATGGAGCATGATAGCGTGGCCCTGAACAGCATACGATCAAGGAGGATTCGCCTCAGACTCCTGACCGATAGGTAGCGATCCCCATGCGCATCCTCCTCGTGGAAGACGAACCCAAGGTCGCCCGCGCCGTCGCCGACGGCCTCGCCGGTGAACACTACGAGGTGACCGTGGCCACGACCGGCGACGGGGGGCACCAGCACCTGACCACCGAGGACTTCGACCTCGCCATCCTCGACCTCAATCTCCCCGGCCGCGACGGTCTCGAGATCCTCACCTCCGCCCGCAACCGCGGTATCCTGATTCCGGTGCTCCTGCTCACAGCCCGCGGCTCGGTGGAGGATCGCGTGCGCGGCCTCGAAAACGGCGCCGACGACTACCTGGTCAAGCCCTTCGCCTTCTCCGAGCTGCTCGCCCGCGTCAAGGCCCTGCTTCGCCGCGGCCGCCCCGAGCAGTTGCTGAAGCTCCACGCCCGCGACCTCGAGCTCGACCTCGTCAGCGGCGAGGCCATCCGCGGCGGACAGGCGCTCGACCTCACGCTGCGCGAGAAGGAATTGCTGGAGTACCTGCTGCGTCATCAGGGCCAGGCGGTGTCGCGCGAGATGCTGGCCCAGGACGTCTGGAAGATGTCCGGGCGCATCACGCCGCTGGACAACGTGATCAACGTCCACGTCTCCAGGCTGCGCAAGAAGGTGGACCGCGACTTCCCCGTGAAGCTGATCCACACGGTGCGGGGCGTGGGCTTCGTGCTGGCCGAGGAGGCGCCGTGATCCGCCGTGGACCTCGCATGAGCATCCGGCTACGGCTGAGTCTCTGGTATGCCGCCGCCTTGCTGCTGCTGCTGCTGGTTTACGGCGGCGGCGTCGTGGCATTCGTCTGGCGAAGCCTCGGCAACAATCTCGACCAGCGGCTGAACGAGGACTTCGACGTCGCCGCGTCCATGTTCGAGCGGTCCGCGGACGGGCACATCCACTGGCACTGGGAGGTCGAGCACGAGGGCGAGGAGTTCTCCTACCAGGTGTCGGCCGAGATCTGGAATCACGAAGGTCGCCTCCTGGGACGCAACGGATCGGCGGCCTGGTTCGGACAGGATGCGCGGCCGCCGGAGGAAGGCCACGCGGAGATCGGGCATTTGACCCTTCCCGGGGGCGAGCGCGTCCGCTATCTGGAGCGGTCGCACACCATCGACGGTCTCGACGTCATTCTGCGGGTCTATCGCTCCGAGGACGTGCTTCACGAATCGGTCAACCGGCTCGCGTTCGCGGCTTTGCTCGTGCTGCCGGTGGGCATCCTGATCGCCTGCATCGGCGGCTACGCCCTGGCGAACCACCTGCTCGCCCCCATCGCTCACCTCACCCGTCGTGCCGCCACCATCACCGCCGAGCGACTCGACGAACGGCTCCCGGTGGATGTACCGGCCGACGAGGTCGGCCAGCTCGCCACCGTGTTCAACCAGACGTTCGCGCGACTCGAGCAGTCGTTCGACGAGTTGCGTCGATTCACGGCCGATGCGTCCCACGAGTTGCGCACACCCCTGACCAGCATCCGCAGCGTCGGCGAGGTCGCACTTCGCGAGCCGCGCGACGCCGAAGGCTACCGGGACGTCATCGGCAGCATGCTCGAGGAAGCGGATCGGCTGGCCCGGTTGGTGGACGGGCTCCTGACGCTGAGTCGGGCGGACAGCGACCGGGTCGTGTTGCGGCGAGAGCGGTTCGACCTGTTGGCCCTGACCCGGGACGTCGTGAGCGACCTCGGCGTCCTGGCCGAGGAGAAGCAGCAGGAACTCGCCGTGGAAGCCGACGCGTCCGTGGAGATCGACGCCGACCGCGATGTGCTGCGTCGCGCCCTGGCCAACCTGGTGGACAACGCGATCAAGTACAGCACCGCCGGCGCAGCGATCCGTGTCGTGGTCGAACGCGACGGCCAGACCGCGTCGGTGAAGGTCATCGACCGCGGTTGCGGAATTCCGGCGTCGCAGTCCGGCCGGGTGTTCGAACGATTCTACCGCGTCGACCGATCTCGGTCGCGCCAGATCGGTGGTACCGGCCTGGGCCTGGCCATCGCGCGCTGGGCCGTGGAGGCCAACGACGGCGTCCTGGATCTGGAGACCGTCGAGGGCGAAGGCTCGGTGTTCCGGATCAGCCTTCCCGTCGCCGATGGGATCTCGTCGACCTGAGAGAAGCCGGTGCCCGGTCCGGTCGGTAGAGACATTTACTGGCTGAATTTCATCTCGTATCGACAGCTCAATGGCCACCTGTTCCGTCCTTTACTCTCCGCCGGCAGAGGCATCGCCCTCCAGCTACTGATATATGATTGTCGACAAGCCCCGCCGTCATCCCGATTTTTTTCCTCCTTTTTCAGCAACGACAACGGGTTACGGAAGTCTTAGTTGCAAGCAATACTCATTGTCGCAATCGATAAAACATTACGAACAGTTCACTTGAACGATCCGCCGCCAGCACGACAATTGATGTAACTCTGACAAAGTTCGTAGGAGTTTCCTGTACCCGATCCCCACTCGAAGGAGCGCCTCATGAAGACCCGTCATCTTCTGGCACTGTTCGCCGCCGGAATCCTGGTGTTCGCTCTCGTCGGTTGTTCCGACGATGATTGTCCCGTGACCGAGCCCACCGCGCCCGAAGCAGTCGCGTTCGTCGGCTCGGCGTCATGTAGTGGCTGCCACGAGACCAAGTACAACGAATGGATCGAGTCCGGGCATCCGTACAAGCTCACCAAGCTCGACGGCATCGCGCCCATCCTCGACTTCCCCGCATTCTCGATGTACCCCAACGACGCGGTCGATCCTCCCGGCGACTACACCTGGGACAACACCACCTACACCATCGGCGGCTACGGCTGGAAGATGCGCTGGGTCGACGAGAACGGCTACGTCGTCACCAGCGGCGCGGCCGGCGACCTCGTGCAGTACAACTTCGAGACCGAGGGCTGGGTCACCTACCACACCGACAACGAGCCCGGCACCAAGCCCTACAATTGCGGCCAGTGCCACACCACCGGCTGGGTGGCCAACGACGTGCCCGAGGACACCGAGGGCAACCAGGACGGCCTCGCCGGCATGTGGGGAACCTTCTTCGCCGGCGGCATCCACTGCGAGGAGTGCCACGGCAAGGGCAGCCTGCACGTCGAGGATCCCGAGAACGTGCACATGCTCGTCGACAACTCGTCGGCCATGTGCGGCGAGTGCCATACCCGCGACAGCGAGAACCGCATCGCTTCCTCGGGCGGTTACATCAAGCATCACGAGCAGTACGACGAGTGGCTGCATTCGCCTCACAGCGCCTTCGGCGCCCCGGGCTGCAATACCTGCCACGACCCGCACGCTTCCGTGCACTTCGATGACATCGCGCTCGGCACCGGCATGCTGGCCAGCTGCACCGATTGCCACGACGCCACGGAGTACGCACTCAAGGCCGAGCACTCGTTCACGCCCCAGTGCATCGATTGCCACATGCCCCAGGTGGCCAAGAGCGCCGTCGTCAACCCGGACAACCCGTACGACGCCGACGTGACGAGCCACATCATCGCCATCAACACCGATCCGGTGAACAAGACCGACGGCATGTTCTCGGCCGACGGCGCGTTCGTCCTGCTGGATGATGACGGAATGGCCCGCATCACCCTGGACTTCGCGTGCTACGGCTGTCACAAGGACGACGACGGCAACGGCGGAAGCTTCTCGCCCAGGACGCTGAGCGAGCTCTCGACCATGGCCGTCGGCATCCACCCGAACGCCAAGAGCGCCAAGAAGGCTCAGGTAGCGGCCCGCTGACCTACTCCCATCTTGCCCGCTAGACGGGCCTGGGCCTGACGGCAAGAGACCGCGCGGATCATCGATCCGCGCGGTCTCGCTTTTGAGCTACGTCGAGACTAGATGTCCACCGCCGGCCGCATCCCCAGCAACCGCCGTCCCTGTCGCACAGCCAGCCCGATCATCCGACCGGTGAACGAGAACCCGTCCTCGGCCAGCGTCGCGGTGGTCGGCAAGAGCACGGTCGTCAGGAAGGTCGAGACGATCAGGCCGCCCATGATCACCAGCGCCATGGAGTAGTAGTAGACGCCCCCCAGGCTGGGCTTCTGCACCGCGATGGGCACCAGGCCGATCACCGTGGTGAGCGCGGTCATGATCACCGGTCGCAACCGCTCGGGACCACCGCGCATCATGGCTTCCAGACGGGGCATGCCCTCGCGTCTGTACTGGTTGATGTGCTCCAGCATGACAATTCCATTGTTCACCACGATCCCGATCAGCAGCAGCAGGCCGATGGAGGCCGGCTGGTCGAAGTCGGTGCCCGTGAGATGCAGGATCCAGAAGGCTCCGGCCAGGGCGAACGGCAACGCCACCATGAGCGCGATGGCCTGGGGGATCGACTCGAACAGTCCCGCCATGACCACGAAGACCAGCAACAGCGCCAGGTAGACGTTGTCGCGCATCTCGGCCGACTGCTCGGCGCGTTCCTTCTCCCAGTCGCCGAAGGTCCACGAGTAGCCCAGGGGCCAGTCGAAGCCGTCGAGGATCTCGGCCACGCGGGCACGCCACTGGTCGCCGTTGCCTTCCTGGTAGCGCGCGAACACCCGGACGTTGGTCATGCGGTTGTTGCGCTGGATGCGCATGGCGCCGGGTACCACGTCGAGCGAAGCCACCGAGGCCAGAGGCACGAGCTCGCCGTCGTCGGTGTAGAGAGGCAGATTGGCCAGATCCTCCACGCTGTGTTCGTCCTGCTCGTCCAGCGCCAGCCGCATTTCGCGCTCGCCGTCTGGCGTCCGGAAGCGGCTGAGCCGGCGGCCGCGGAACGTCAGTCCCACCATCTGCCCCACCTGGTCGGGACGCATGCCGTAGCGTTCGGCCAGCTCGCGGTCCACGCCGACGTGTAGTTCCTGGGCAGCGTCCTGACCGTGGCTGGTCACGTCCATGAGGCCGGGTTCTTCCTGCAGGCGCTCCACGACTCGCTCGGCCAGCTCGTTGAGGGTGGCCGTGTCGTCGCCGACCACGTTGAACACCACCCGATCCTTGCCGCCGCCGCGGCGCCAGCCCATGCTGTTCTCCTGGATGGTGAGTCGCACGCCGGGGATCTCGGGCAACAGCCCCCGCAACTGGTCGCGCAGGGCGGCCAGGTTCTCCTCGTCGGTCTCGCCCTCGTGGGGGTAGATGCGCAGCATCGTCCAGCGGTCCGACCACCAGGCATAAACGGCGCGAGCCCCCAGGTCCTCACGGTGCGGTTCGAGGTGGGCCTCGATCTCGGAGATCACCTCCTCCTTGCGCTCGAGACTGAGCTCCTCGGAGAATGCCACCCGCACCTGCACGAACATCTGGGCCTCGCTGGTGCCGAAATTCTTGTCGACCGCGTTGAACGGGTACCAGGTGGAGGCAAGCATCCCCAGGCCGATGATGGGCGTGAGCCAGCGATGCCGCAGGTTGAAGGCGAGAACCCGTGAGTACCCCGCCTCGAGGACCAGCATGGCGCGCGACTTGCCCCGCGGCCGCGATCGGATGAAGCGGGTCATGGCCAGGGGGATGAGGGTCTGGGAGATGAACAAGGACGCCATGAGCGTCAGGCAAACCGTGAGGCCCAGCTCGCGCAGGATCAGGTTCATCTCGGTGGGTTTGTTGAACACCAGCGGCAGGATCACGATGACCGAGGTGAATGTCGCCGCGGTCACCGCCACGGCCACCTCCCCCGCTCCGCGCCGCGCTGCGTCGCGCCGGTCGAGACCGTTCTCCCGGTAGCGGAAGATGTTCTCCATGATCACCACGGCGTTGTCCACCAGCATACCCACGCCCACGATCAGCCCCAGCAGCACCAGGGTGTTGAGCGTGCCGCCACGGGCCCAGACGACCCCAAGGGTCACCACCAGAGACAGCGGGATGCAGAGCACGGCGAAGAATGTGCTCGACAGTCGGCGCAGGAACACGAAGAGCACGATGGCGGCCAGGATCGTGCCGAACACGCCGGTGAGCGCCAGGTCGTGCAGGGCCTTGGTGATCTCGTCGCCCTGGCTGAACCAGGTGATGAAATTCACGCCCTCCAGCTCGGGATCCTCGTTCATGGCGGCGATGCGGTCCTGCAGGGCGGCGCACACCTCCACGGTGTTGGCCTTGCTCTCCTGGGACACCGACACGCCCACCGCGAAATCACCGTCGAGGTGCCGACCGTACTCCAGGGGCGGCTCGGAGAACTGCACGTCGGCGATGTCGCGCAGCCGCAGACCGTCGTCGCGCAACGCCAGGTCGGCGATCTCCTCCGGATCGCGGAACGCCCCCACCGTGCGCATGGTGTACTCGCGCTCACCGGTGTCGATGCGCCCCAGCGACTGGTCGAAGTTGCTCGCCCGAAGAATCCGCGAGATCTCGCGCACGTCGATGTTGTGACGCTGCAGATCGGCGGGGCGCAGATTGATGCGCACCTCGCGCGGATTCACCCCGTCCAGGCTCACCGACGCCACGCCGGGCACGCGTTCCAGGGGACGGATGATCTTGCGCTCGAGGAGGTCGTAGCTCTCGGAGAGGTTCCGCTTGCTCGAGAGGCGGCCCTCGAGAATGGGCTTCTCCTCCTCGTTGCCGCCCCACGACTTCGATACCACGATGTCGCCGATATCCTCGGGCAGGTCGGGGCGAATGCGGTCGATGCGTTCCCAGATCTCCACCCGCGCCAGGTGCAGATCGGCGCCCCAGTCGAAGCCCAGGCGCATGCGCACGCCGCTGTCGTCGCAGCGAGCCCACATGTGCTTGAGCCCCTTGACCGACCCCACGGCATCCTCCAGCGGCCGCGCGATCATCTGCTCGATCTGCTCGGGCGAGGCGCTGGGATAGCTCACGTGGACGAAGAGCTCGGGCTCCTCGATGTCCGGCATGAAGGCGAGCGGCAGGCGCGAGACGGCCACCGCTCCCAGGGTCAGGAGGCTGACCAGGATCATGAGCGTGGTCACGGGACGCTTGATGGCCAGTTCGGGCAGAGTCACATGGATGCTCCTGGCGCGAAAGGGGTTCCGCCAAGAATAGGGCAGCCGGGCGCTCCTGTCACATGCCGGGCGCGGACCGGCGCTGGTCGGCCGGCGCTCACCGCGGTATCATCCGCGGCATGATCGCCGCCAGCACCCGCCGCCAGTGGATCCTGTTCGCGACCGTCCTGGTCGGCGCGTCCTTGCTGCGACTGTGGCGAATCACCGCGGATCTCCCCGATTTCGTGGAAGAAGCCATCCCCTTCCGGCGCGCCCTGGACATGGGCGGTTGGCAGGCGGGACCGCCCGATCTGCACCCCCACTTTTTCAATTACCCGAGCCTGGTGATCTACCTCCAGCTGGCCCTGATCCGGATCCAGATGCTGGCCGGCCTGGCGCTGGGCCAGATCGACACGGCCGCCGACTTCTGGCTCCGCTGCCAGTACGACCCCACCGGCGCGGTCCTCACGGCGCGCGCAGTGAGCGTGATCGCCGACCTCGCCACCGCCGTCGGAGTCTGGCGCCTGACCCGCCGCCACGGCGCCGCCCCCGCATTGCTGGCCGTGGCGATCGTGGCCGTGGCGGGTCCCATGGTGCGCACCGGCCGCCTCATCCAGGTCGACCCCGTGCAGGCGGCACTCACCGTCTGGGCCATCGAGCGCATGACTGCCTGGCGACTGGTCGGCGGCAACCGGAGCCTCGCCTGGGCGGTGGTCCTGATCGGCCTGGCCGCCGGCGCCAAGTACCAGGGCGGGCTGCTGGTCGTGCCGCTGGCCTGGGTGCTCTGGTCGCGGGACGGCATGGCCGGGCTGCGGCGCTGGCCGCTGCTGGCCGCGGGATCGCTGGCCGTCTTCATCGTCACCACTCCCTACGCCCTTCTCGACTTCTCCGCGTTCTGGCACGACTTCCGATTCGAGGCCGGCCACATGGCCGGCGGTCACCTGGGCAGCGCCCGCGGCGGCTCGGCGGCCTTCGTGATCCGCTCGCTGTGGCAGGGCCTCGGCCCCGTCGGGTTCCTGGCCGCGATCGCCGGACTGGCAACGCCTCTATGGCGGCGACGGCAGCCGGACCCAGACGAGGGCACGCTCCTGGCGGCGGTCATTCCCCTGCTTCTGGCGGTGCTCCTGGCGCGGGTCCAGGCCGACCGTTATCTCGTACCGCTGGTTCCGCTGCTGGCGCTGGCGGCCGCGATCGGATTCGCGGCGTTGCTCGACCTGAACCGTCTCCACCGGCGCAACGGGGTGGTGCCGCTACTGGCGATCGCCGTGATCGTGCCGCCGCTACTGGCCACCTGGCCCACGCTACCGCCGGCCGGCGGTCACGATCAGGTGCGCGCACGGCGCTGGCTCGAGGCCCGGGTCGCCGCCGATGATCTGGTGGTCTCCGAGCGCTACACGGGCCGGCTCCGCGCCCTCGAGGACGACCAGATGGTTCGCGCCCACCCCGCGTGGCCGCACACCTCGCCCGCGGCCCGCCGCGCCTTCGACGACCTGCCGCGATTCCGCAACGTCGTGCTGCCGCTGGTGGTCAGCGGCAACGTGACCCTCACGGCGGTCGACCTCGACGGCCGGCGGCTCCAGGTCGAGATCGTGGCGCACGCGTCCGATCTCAATGCCATTTTCTATGCGCCCGAACTGCTGCTGGGCGTGACCTGGGTCCAGGTCAGCGGCTCCATTCGCAGCCGGCACGAGGCCGACCCCGGACGTTACGCCGCCCAGGGGAACTGGTACCGGTTCCTCGACACCACCGGCGAGGTGGCCGCTGTCTTCGCCGATGGCTCCGGCACCGCCATCACGGTCTACCGCCTGGACCCCGATCTGCCCCAGCTCGACCGCCCCCTCGATCCGCTCTGGTGGACAGACCCCATGGGAGCCGGGTTCCGCGACGCCTTCGAGACCTGCTGCGTGCCCCCGGACGCACGCACGGGCGGCGCTCGATACGATGCCGAGGGGCAACTCGCGGCCTGGGTCCAGGGATTGCGCGGCTACTTCGAGCAGCACGTGGCGCCGTTCCTGGTTCGCCTGGGGCACGAGCATGCCGGTGTCGGCAACGTCGAAGCCGCGCGGCACATGCTCATGCCGGTGATGCTGGCAGCGCCGCATCTCGACGATGCGTTGGCGTTGATGATCGATGTGTGCCGCCGCCAGGACGATCTTCTGACCGCCGACCTCTTGATCGCGCGCAGTCTCGGCATGCGTCGGCAGCGGGGCGACGACCCCACGTTCGCGCTGCTCCTGCAGGCCGGCATCCGCCTGGACCAGGGTCGCCACGAAGAGGCCCGCGCTCTGGCCGAGCAGGTCGTGCAACAGACCACCGCTGCCGAGCTCCGCGACCGGGCCCGGCAGGTGATCGACCATCTCGACGGGAAACGATCACCATGACCCGCAACTGGAGCCTCGCCCTGCTCGCACCGCTCATCGTGGCCCTGGGACTTGTGATCCTGCGGGATGTCTGGGTCGTGTTCCTGGGCTATCACGTGGGAATCTGCCTCCTGGCGCCGGCCCTCATGGCCTGGCGGGGCGGGATCTCGGCGCGCGAGTTCGCCCGCCGCCTGGGCCTCGGTCGCGAACGGCTGGGCCTCGGACTGGCTCTCGGCACGGTGCTGGCCGTGATACCGCCGGTCGCCTATGCGCTGGTGCCCGGAGCGTTTCCGGATGCGGCGCGCGTCCAGGCCGTTCTGGCCGCCTGGGGCGTGGGACCCGCCGGCACGGTGCCGGTGCTGCTGTTCCTGGCGGTGGTCAACGGTCCCGCCGAGGAGCTGTTCTGGCGCGGCCACCTGCAGTATCACCTCCTGCGCGGCGCCCGTTCCGCAGCGGCGCTGGTGACCCTCTTCGCCTCCTACCATATTCTGACCACCGGCGAACTCGCTCCCGGCGCCGGCGGCACGGCGCTGATGATGACCGGCGTGGTCGCCGCCGCGGCGTTCTGGACCTGGAGCCGCTGGCGCTGGAACTCCCTGTGGCCCGCCCTGCTCTCCCACGCCGGCGCCACCCTGGGTTACGTGGCGGTGTGCTGGCGCATCCTGTCCGGCTGAATTTCGCGAATCGACCCGGATGCATTATCATTCCTGACCGAACTCGCCCCCTTCAGCCAAGAGGATTCCGATGCCCAAGAGCAAGGTCGCCATTCTCCGCACCACGCCCGCCACGGTCCGCGACGATTACCACGAGCTGATGAACCTGGCCGACTACCAGGAGACCATCGGCAAGGACGCGGACACGGCGCTGAAGATCAACATCAGCTGGCACTTCTTCTTTCCCAGCAGCTCGACGACGCCGTGGCAGCTCGACGGGGTGATCGCCGCCATGCTGAAGGACGGCTACGACCGCGACCTCATCCACGGCTGCCACAACCGCACCGTGGTCATCGACTCGCACCTGGGCGAGCGCGAGAACAAGCAGATCGACGTCACCGACGCCTACAACCTGCGCAACGTGCATCTGTACGAGGGCGAGGAGTGGCTGGACATCAAGGACGCCGTCGGTGATCTCACCAAGGACTTCCTCTGCCTCAACGAGGTCTATCCCAAGGGCTTCTCGGTGCCCAAGCGATTCATCGGCGAGAACATCATCCACCTGCCCACGGTGAAGACCCACGTCTTCACCACCACCACCGGCGCCATGAAGAACGCTTTCGGCGGCCTCCTGAACGAGCACCGCCACTGGACCCACCCGGTGATCCACGAGACCCTCGTCGACCTGCTGATGATCCAGAAGAAGATCCACCCCGGCATCTTCGCCGTGATGGACGGCACCTTCGCCGGCGACGGCCCCGGCCCCCGCTGCATGACGCCGCACGCCAAGAACGTGATCCTCGCCTCCAGCGACCAGGTGGCCATCGACGCGGTGGCCGCCGCGCTCATGGGCTTCGACCCCCTACGCGACTGCAAGTACATCCGCCTGGCGCACGAGGCGGGCCTGGGCTGCGGCGACATCAACGAGATCGAGATCGTGGGCGATCAGTCGGCGGCCGCCGAGCGCTGGCACTTCAAGGGTCCGTTCCAGAAGATGACCTTCGCCAGCAAGATGCAGCACAAGATCTACTGGGGACCGCTGAAGAAGCCCGTCGAGTGGTCGCTCAAGACCTGGCTGGCGCCGTGGTCCTACATGGCCAGCGTCATCTACCACGACATGTACTGGTACCCGCGTTTCAGCCGGCCCAACATGGAGAAGGTGCTCGCCAGCGACTGGGGCAAGCTGTTCCAGAACTGGACCGAGGCGGTGGAGCGCAGCGACGAGCACGGCTTCCCGTACGTGGGCGACGTGCAGCCCGAGTTCCAGCGCAACGTGTCGGCCATGATCAAGCAGGGGGCGCAGGTGCTGGGGACCTGTATCAAGGAAGCGCCGGAGACGCAGACCAAGAAGCGGCGGCAGAAGCTGGCGCAGCTGCAGGGGACGCCGCCGGGCGAGCGCTGATTCAGACTCCGCTCGACACCAAAGCGACGGCCGGCCCCCGCTCGGGCCGGCCGTCTTCTCGTATCCGCTCGGATACCGTCTAGTTATTGAACGGGTCGTCCTCGTGGGCGAAGACCCAGTCCTTGCCGTTGGTGCCAGTGTTGGCTGCCCCGTGGCAACCGATGCACATGGCCATGGCGCCGCGGTCGGCGAGATCCCCGTTGGCCGGATTCCACATGAAGTATTCCCAGTTGTCGTTGGTGGTGTCGAAGTCACCACCGCGCTTGGCCATACCAGTCATGCCGATGACGTCGCCGGCACCGCTGCGAACTTCCTTGAGGACCAGTGTGCCGGTGGGATAGCCGTCGCCGAGACCGTCGGGATTGGCGGCGAGCTGCTTCTTGTAAATGCGGCGCACGGCGTCGGCGTCGTTGCCCTCATGGGCGGGACCCAGCAACGCGTCCGGGCCTTGCTCGGTGCCGATGAGGTTCCAGGTGGCATAGTCGTCGAAGTCGGCGGGGTCAGGCTCGAATTCCATGGGGTGCAGGAAGATGAAGTCTTCCCCGTCATCACCCGACGCCTGCATGTGGCAGCCCTTGCAGGCTCCGAGGTCGGCGCCGCTGGCGATGGTGGACAGGTCGTCGGGGTTCAGATTGAAGTACTCCCAGTCGTTGCCGGCGTCGTCGAAGCCTGGCTCGCGCTTGACCATGGCCAGAAGGCCCATGGGGTCGGCGAACATGTGGTCGGCGTCGCCGTCGTAGGTGTGGGTCTCCTTCACGAAGATGGTGCCTTCGTCGTACTCGCCGGTCTCGATCATGGTGGCGACGGTGGTGAAGATCGAGCGAGTGAACTCGCCGTTGTTGCCGTTGTGGGCGGGGCCCAGCAAGGTCGACGGTGCGTTGGTGTTCTCGACCTGGGTCCAGTCGCGGTAGCCGGCGAACATGTTGGTACTGCCGGGATCGGTGGGCGGATCGTCGTCGTCGCTACAGCCGCCGATGGACAGCGCCATCAGTCCGGCCGCAAGCAGCGTCAGCCAGAGCTTTATCTTCATGCTCGCTCCTTCTGCGAGGGTGGTGGGCAACACGCAGCGGCGCCGGTCGGGGCAGACCTTGGCGCTACTGGGACTGGGTGCGGCGAGAATGGAATTCATTACAGGGCGACCGTGAGATGAACAGTGTCCCCGTGAGAATTCTTCGTCACATCGGGGCGCGCCGCGGGACCTTCCTGACAGCGGAGTCACACGGGTGGCGAATGCCGGCCACTCGATCGCTCGTCGACAGGAGGAGATCCCATGAACACGACATCGCTCGATTCGTTACTACGCGGTCTGATCGTCATTGTCGCCGTCGCCTGTCTGGCGTCGGTCGCAACAGCCGATCAAACCGTCTTCTTCACCGAGGACTGGGAAGACGGGATGGGAGACTGGTCGGCCAACAACGGCTCGTGGCAGGCCGGTAGCCCCAGTGGAGGATGCACGGCCTACGGCGGCAACAACGTGGCGGCCACCGACCTCACGGGCTACTACGCCCGTCACACCAATTCGCGGCTCGAGAGCCCACTCATCGAATTGCCTGCAACTCCGGCGGACGGCCAGATCTGGCTGCACTTCTGGCACTGGTTCGGGCTCCATCCGGAGGGCGACTACAGCCGGGTCGAGATCTCGGTGAACGGAGGCGCCTTCACCGCGATCGGCGTGACCTTCTACAACTACTCGGGCGTCTGGTCTCCCTATATGATCGATCTGTCGGAGTACGCCGGAGACACGATCCAGATCGGATTCCGCATGATCGACTCGGTGCCGACCTATCCCGACGAGTACTGGGGCTGGTACGTCGACGACGTGACGATTCTCGAGGGCAAATACGAGTGGCAATCACCCTGCTCGTTCGATACCGATTGCCACGGACCTGAATACGGGGGCTGGTATGCCGACCGTGGCGTCTGGGAGATCGGCGCGCCGACACACGGGATATCCGCACCATATTCCGGCCTCTTCTGTGCCGGAACACGCCTCCACGCCAATTACCCTCGCTACGCCAACAGTCGCCTCATCAGCCCGCCCGTCGAGATTCCGGCCGCACCGATGGACGGACAGGTCTGGCTGAGTTTCATGCACTGGTACAAGATGCATCCGGAGGGTGACTACGCGCGTGTCGAGATCCTGATCGACGGCAGCTGGGAAGAGATTCAATATGCTAGTATCAACGAATACTCGGGATCGTGGACCGAGAAGATCAGCGATCTGACCCCCTACCTGGGCCAGACCGTCCGGTTCGGGTTCCGCATAATCGACTCGGTACCCACCTATCCGGACGAGCATCGAGGCTGGTTCATCGACGATGTGGCGATCGTCGAGGGTCCCCTGGTCTTCAACAATCCCGACAGCTTCGAGGGCGGATCCCGCGGCTGGTTTGCGACCAACGGTTCGTGGCAAGTCGGCGCGCCGACGTCGGGACCCGGCGCCGCGCACTCGGGCGAACACTGCTGGGCCACCGGCCTTGCCGGCAACTACGAGCCATACACGAATTCGGCGCTGTTCTCACCCGCGATCGAGATCCCCGCGAACCCCGACGGCCCGGTCCAGCTCAAGTTCTGGCACTGGCATTCGTTCAACGCCGAAGGCGACTGGGGCGTGGTCAGGATCTACCCCGAGGCGGGCGAGACCGCCGACATCTCCGCGACCTTCGTCAACACCAGCGACTGGACCCAGTACGTGACCGACGATCTGGCCCCGACATACGCCGGGCAGACCGTCCAGATTGGATTCTACTTCAACGACGTGGTCCCGACCTATCCCGACCAAAGCAGCGGCTGGTACATCGACGACATCGAACTGACCGGCCTTGCCCAGAGCACACCCCAAGGCTGGCCCGACGTGGGGATCAACTACCCCTCGGTCACCTACTCCCCCGACGCCCCCGCCCTGCAGTGGTTCTACAACCCCTTTGACCCCGAATTCGTGGCCGTCTATGCGAGCCGCAACCCGGAATTCATTCCGAACCTCGGCAACCGCATCGCCCTGCTAGGCGACGACCCGACATCGTGGGTTGACGAGGATCGTCCAGGATGGGGCTACTTCTACAAGATCGCGCTCATCGACGACCTGTGGCACGAATCGCCCCCGGGCCCCGCCAGCGCGCCTTACACAGCCGCTCCCGACCAGGTTCTGCCCGGCGCCCCCCTCGCCGACCTCCAGCAGAATTATCCCAACCCCTTCAACCCGCGCACAACCATGCGCTTCAAGCTGTCGCGCAATGCGAACGTCACCCTCGAGGTCTTCGACGTGGCCGGCCGCAAGGTCTCCACGCTGATGCAGGACCGCCCGCTCACCGCCGGCATCCACGAGGTGCCCTTCGAGCCGCGCGAACTCGCCTCGGGGCTCTACCTCTGCCGCCTGAACGTCGACGGCGAGGTGCAGACCCGGAAGATGGTCCTGACCAAGTAGCCGGCCATCCATACCCAAACCGGCCGGCCCGTTCGCGGGCCGGCCGTCTCTTTGCTGATCATTGAAAGGAGATCAGGGTGTCGCGGCAGCGAGAACCCGGAAAGAGAAGACGAACGCGTCGCGGCCGTCGATCTGCACCTCGAGCCGGTACGAACCCGCCTCCAGGAATCCCGGCGACAGCATCACGACCCGGGTGCCGTACTCGTTCGCGGGCGGCAAATCGGTGGTGGTCCAGTGTTCGACGTCCGCCGCATCGAGAATGGCCACCCGCCGGATCACCGCATCGGCAGGAGCTCCCGGCAGGTCGAACTCGAGAACGACCGGCATCTCCGCCGCGACCACGGGAACACCGTCGCCAGAGGCGCGGGTATCACCCTGCAGGGTCACCGTATCGAAGGCTGTCCGCGGCTGTCGCGAACCGGTGAACTGGGACTGGAGCCGGTCAAGCTGCTGCCTGCCCAGCCCCAGCACCACCAGCGTCACCGTCGCCGCGAGAGCCAGCGACTGCGGTGCCAGGAATGGTTTGCCCCAGCGCCGCCACCGGGACGGTGGGCGCGGTTCGGGCCCGTCAAGTGATGGATCGGTGGCGACAACCAGACGGTCGCGAAGAGTCTGCAACTGACGGACCCGCGCGAAGCACGCATCGCAGGCGAAACAATGCGCCTCGAGCTCGTTGCCCAGCGCTTCCGGCAACTCGCCCAGAACGTAGTTCTCGATGACCTGGTCGTCGTACTGGTCGCAGAGCGTCACACCGCGTCTCCCTCACGAAGTCTGGTTCGCTGGAATGGGTCCCGGGTGGGGCGGGAATGTGACACCCGGAGATTCAGCGCTCGGCGAGTTTCCGGAACACGATCCGGAATCGTTCGCGAGCCCGGCTGAGCAACTGACGCGCGTTGGCGGGATCCACGTCGAGCCGGCCGGCGATCGCATTGTGAGACAGACCCTCGCCGAAGCGCAACTCCAGAATCTCGCGATACCGCGGTGGCAATTCTGACATCGCAGTATCCACATCGCGCCGGCGCTCGATCGCCATCGCCGCGGTGTAGGCGCGGTCGGGATCGCGGTCGTCGGCGTGCCGGGTGAGCTGGTCGGGATCCACGACAGTCAGGTGGCGCCGTTCGCGGGTGATCCGTTCGGCGTACTGCTTCCAGATGTTGCGGGTCAGGGTGAAGGCGAACTCGGCGAAACCGCGGGGTTCGCGGACGCCACCGCTGGCGGCCTTGACCAGCAGTCGGGACATGGCCTCGGCGGCCAGTTCGCGGGCGAGGGCATCGTCGCCGCTCCAGCGGCGCAGGAAGAAGACGCAGCGCGGATGGTATTGGTCGTAGAGGTCCCGCGCCGCCATGTCGTCGCCCGTTCGCAGGGCCGCGATGAGCGTGGCGTCGCGGTCACGTGGGTCGAGCTGGGGAGAGGAACGCACGGGTCAGCGGTCCTTTCCGATGTAGACGAACGGCGCCCAGTAGTACGGATGGCGCAGGGCGGGGCTGTCGCCGTGAATCAGGGTCAGGCGGGCGGTGCGCGCCGCCGTGCCGGGGCTCTCGCCCGCAGCCAGGGCGCCGTGGAATCGGTGCATCCAGGTACACGTGGACCGGTCGTTCACCGGCCACAAGCTGGCCAGCACTCCGGCCGCGCCGGCATCCAGGAACGCGCGCGCCAGGGTGACCGTGCCCTCGCCCGGCACCGCCTCGCCCACGGCGCTCTCGCAGGTGGACAGCACCACCAGATCGGCGCGCAGCGGTAGGTCGCGGATCTCCGGCATCCAGAGAGTGCCGTCGTCAAGCCCGCCCGGATCGGCGCCGAGGACCACTCCCGAACGATCGGCATGCTGCGGATCCACCAGGGCATGGGTCGCCAGGTGCACCACCGAGGCGTCCGCCAGATCGGCGTCTTTGAATCGCGCCTCGGTCGCCAGGGATCCCGCGATCACCTCGACCCGTCCGTCGTACACCGCCGCGATCCCCGCCACTTCGTCGTTGGCGTACGGCAGGGGCGCAAGATCCTGGCTCCTGGTCGCGGCGGCCGCGAATGCGGCGGCCGTCGGCCTGGGCGTGTCCTCCGTGGCGGCGTATGCGAACGCCAGCACGCGCGTATCGGCGTCACGTTCCCGTCCAGCGAGCAGCGGCAACGTGGACGCCGAGGGCAGATAGATCACCGGCAACCGCTCTGCGAGATACTCATCACCATCCTGGCCGGTCACCAGCAGAGCCTCGAACGGGAAGTGGCTCAGGACTCCGTCGGCCACCAGGTACAGGCGAGTCGCCGACTCCAGTTCGGAGAGAGGATCCAGCAACACGCGCGAAAGTTCTGCGTGCGCCGCGGGCGGACCGCCGCGCGAGGACGGCGGTCGCGTGAACCAGGCCCGGGTCTCGGCAACGAGTGCTTCCAGATCCCGCCGCGGCGGCAGTTCGAATCGCGTCAACGAGACCGGCGTCACCAACCAGCACCAGCAAGCCCGCTCGCCGAGGAAGAACTCGACCAGGACATCGCCGTCGGTGAGCACCTCGCGCTGCACCGCCGCCCCGTCCAGGGCCCGCGGCCAGATCGACACGGCATGATTGCCGAATTCCTCGTGGCAGCGAGCGATGATCAGGTCGTGCTCCGCCTGCAGGGCAAGCAGTTCCTTCTCGAGTGCGACCCGGTCGGCGGCGTCCACATCGGTCCGCCAGATCCGCTGCAACGTGGCTGCGATCTTCTCGCGCAACCGGCGCTCGGCTTCCTGGAGCGTGGCCGGCGCCTCGGCCAGCGCGCGCCTCGACGTGCCGGCGGCAGCGAGTTCGTCACGAAGAGCGCGCGCCCGGCTGCGCTCGGCAATGGCAAAGGTGGCCGCAGCGTCGGAGTCCGAGGCGTGAATCTCCACGGCGATGGCGTCTTCGTAGAGCGACTGCTTCCCGGCGCCGAAGCTCATCTTGTACTGCTCTTCCACGAGGTCGCGCTGGGCCTGCTCGAGACCGGACATGGCCACGGTATAGTGATCCCGGGCTCGCTCCCAGTCCCGCTCCCCGGCAGCGGCAGCACCCAGCACCGCCTCGGCCTGCCAGAGCAGCTGCACCGACGCGAATTCCTGTCCAAGGACGAGAACCGAATCGGCCGCCGCTGCGGCGGCGTGGTACCGACCATCGGCCAGCAAGGCTCGGGACGCGTAGAGAAGGCCATAGGCTTCCCCGAGCCCCGATCCGATCTCGTGATTCAATGCGGCCCCGCGCCGGCTGTAGAACACCGCCGAGTCCGGCCGCCCAGCCTCCAGTTGCGCCTGAGACAGGTCGAGATACACGCTGGCGAGGCCCGGCTTGTCCCCGATCTGCCGGTAGAGCGCCGCCGCGCGCCGGGACCGTGCGAGACCACCCTCGAGGTCGCCCTGCAAGAGATCGATCTGTCCGAGTACGGCCTCGTTGGCGGCGATCATACCGGGGTGGTCCAACTCCCGGGCGAGTTCCAGAGCCGCGGTGACGTACAGGGACGCCAGTTCGAGATCGCCGAGTTCCCGGTACACCACGGCCAGAGCATGACGGTGCAGGTGGATGTTGCCCTTGTCGTCCACCTCATCGGCCAGCGCCAGCGCCTGCTGGAGATGACCGAGACCGCCGAGATAGTCGCCGCGATCGATGCAGTTGAAGCCGAGACCGCTGCAACTGAAGAGCTGCCCGTACGCATCGCCGCGATCCTCGTAGACGGCCAGCGCCTGCCGGTACATGGCGTCCGACTGGTCGTAGTCGCCCAGCACCGCGTACACCGTGGCGAGGTTGTTCGTGACCTGGAGCCCGTGATCGACCGCTCCGAGGGCCGACGCCAGTTCACGCGACCGCTGCATGGACTCGGCCGCAGCCGGGAAGTCGCCCAGGTGGAACCACACCTGCCCGAGTTCCTCGGCGAGGATCATGTCGAGCCAGGGGTCGTTCATGCCGGCGGCCAGTTGCCCGGCCCGCTCGTTGGCAGCCAGGGCATCCTCGTAGCGCCCACCCTTGGCAAGAGCGCGCGACAGCCGCCGCAAGACCCGCGCCTCGCCCAGCCGATCCCCCGCGAGGGCCCGCTCGGCGACCACCGTCTCCAGCACCGCGACGGCCTCGTCGTAACGGCCGAGAAACGCCAGCGCGTCGGCCTGTCCGGCTCGGCACCATTGGGCCGCCTCGGCTGCTTCCAGGCTCAGGAACGCGGCTTCCGCGGCAACGAGCCCCGCCAGTGCCGATTCATGTTCGTGGTGCTCGGCATGGACCCGCGCCCGCAACGCCAGACCCAGCGCCAGCCCGGGCTCCATGGCGATCGAGGAATCGGCGAGAACCTCGGCGACCGCCAGATCCCCCCGCGCCAGGTCCAGCAGTCCGCCGCTGGCGAGGAACCAGGCGCGATGGGTTTCGTGCTGCGCGGCGAGTTCGGCCAAACCGATTCGCGCCGTCGCGTCGGTGCCGCATTCGCGCGTCGCGCGCAACACCTCGAGGTGCAGGCGGGCATCGCCGGGCGCCGCCGACAGTGCGGTCCGGTGAAGCGGCCACCAAGCGTCGCAGTCGCCGAACCAGCGGGTCGCCAGCGCCAGCGCGGCGACCGGTCCGGACGATCCACCGCCGTTGCGCACCAGACCGGCCAGAAACTCCCGACAGGACTCGAACTCGCCCGTGGCACGGCAGACCTCGGCATACCGGACCAACGACGCGAGGTCGGCATCGTCGGTCAGGGTCGATTCGAACTGCCGTTGGGAATCCTCGAACGCGCCATCGGTCAGCGAAGCGACCGCAGCTGCGGCGGGGTCGCCCGGGGCGCGAGCAACGGCAACGACCGGTGCGGCCGTCAAGACGACGGTGATCGCCACCGGCAGGATGACCAGGAGGGCGAAGACCTGCTCACGTGCCAAAAGATCACTCGATGTTCGGTCCCCGGCATGGCGCCGGGAATGCAGACTCCGATACCACCAGCCATATCGTAACCGCGATGAATCGTCAGGATGTCGTACGTCGGGTGCAGATCGTGGTCGACGAGGGGCGCGAATGAGGCCACTCTAGCATAGCGTTTCCGTGTTTGAAACCATGGTTGATAGGATGTGGTGCACCCGATGAGCCGATCGCACACGCACGACGACCGCGGCATCCGCCGCGCCCTCATGGCCGGGATCTTCGCCAACCTCGGCGTGGCCGTGGTCAAGTTCGCCGCCTTCCTCGCCACCCGGTCGGCCGCCATGCTGGCCGAATCGGTGCATTCGGTGGCCGACAGCAGCAACCAACTCCTGCTCCTGGTGGGGTTGATCCGCAGCAAGAAAGCCGCCGATCGGCTGCACCCGCTGGGCTACAACGTCGAGCGCTACTTCTGGAGCTTCGTCGTCGCGGTGAACATCTTCGTGCTCGGTGCGGTGGTGGCCATCTACGAGGGCGTACACAAGGTGCTCGACCCGCATCCGCCCCATGACCCGATCTGGAACTTCCTGGCCCTGGGCCTGGCCATGGTGTTCGAGGGCTACGCCCTGCGCATTGCCTGGCAGGAGTTTCAGCACTTCCGCCACGAGAATCCCGGCTCGCTCTGGCGAAACCTGCGCGACGCCAAGGACCTCGCCCTGCCCACGGTACTCTTCGAGGACAGTGCCGCCCTCGTGGGTCTGCTCCTGGCGGCGGCGGGCGTGACCCTGTCCATGGTCACTCACAACGGCATGTGGGACGGACTGGCCTCCATCCTCATCGGCGTGCTGCTGCTGAGCGT
>PIVY01000497.1 GCA_003353795.1 bacterium | reverse complement strand
AACTTCCGGTCGAGGCTCACCACGGATCCGGCCACCGACATGTATCCGGTCTGGGCTCCGGACGGACGCTCGGTCTACTTCACGTCCGATCGCGACGGCGACTTCGGCGTCTACCGGCAGGAGATCGGCGGCGCCGGCCAGGCTGAACCGATCGAGGTCGGCGAGGGGACCTCGATGCTCTGCGATGTGTCGCCCGATGGACTCACGATCGCCTACGCGGCCATCGCTGGCAGCTCGTCCAACATGGATCTCTGGACAGTCGACATCTCCGGCGAGACCGAGCCACGCTCACTGCGGCAGACCGCGGCGAACGACGGTGCCGCCCAGTTCTCGCCGGATGGTCAGTGGGTCGCCTACTGGAGCGAGGAATCCGGAACAGGGCAGGTCTACCTGGCACCCTGGCCGGAGCTAACCCCCATCCACCAGGTCTCCACCACCTCCGGCGGCTGGATGTTCTGGCGCGGCGACAGCAAGGCGCTGATCTATCAGGAGGGCAACGGCACGGTCATGGCGGTGGATCTGATCGAGGACGGCGATCGCCTGCGACTCGGCGCGCCGGTGAAGCTTTTCGACCACGCCCCCATCAAGGTCGAGGGCCCGTGGCTCGACATGACCGCCGACGGCCAGCGTTTCCTGGCGGTCAACTCGGCCGCAGCCGACCCGCCGCCGTACTGCGACGTGATCCTCAACTGGCCGGGAATGATCGACCGGCCCTGATGCCGGGCCGATGAATGACAATAAATTCATCAATCGTTCCCGCCGGCGCCACGTATAGTGGTTTCATGAAGATTCTCGTTGTCGAAGACGAAAAGAAGATCGCCACCTTCATCGGCAAGGGCCTGACCGAAGCCGGGTTCGAGGTCGAATTGCGCCATGACGGCGACGAGGGTTACCGTCTGGCC
>PIVY01000119.1 GCA_003353795.1 bacterium | reverse complement strand
CGGACCTCGACACGGGTGGTGAAGCGGACGTCGAAGGACGCTTTCGCCGGGCCCACGAGCACGCCGTCGTCGATGGTGGACCGGATCAGGTAGGACCCTTCCTCGAAGCGGATCTCGTTGCCGCCGGCAGCGACGTCGCCTTCGAAACTGTGCTGAGCGAGCGTGAGGTGGCTGCCCGGCGCGAGGACCAGGCGGAGTCCGGCGAGGTCGACCCGGTTGGCAAAGGTGACCGGCGTCGTGGCCACGAGATCGCCGCCCGCGCCGGCGGTGGCCTCGATGTGGGTGGTGAAGCCCCCGATCGAGGTATCGCTCAGCAAGCGGTCGCCGACGTCGACGGGCTGGGTCTTGAAGTTCGACCATTCGCCGGCGTTGAACAGGTCGCCGGCCACCTCGAGCCATAGCGAGTAGGTGCCGTTGTCGACGATCACGCCCTGGTTGACCACCGAGCCGTCGATCTCGAGGAGTCGGGGCGACGCCACCTGCGCGCACGTGAGCACGCCGGCCGGCTCCACGCTGAGGTTCTGGAAGCGGTACCCACCGTCGACCTGCACGGGGCCGGCGATCACGACGTCGTCGTCGGAATCGGGCACCACGCTCCCGTTCCACGTGGTGGTGGCGGACCAGAGGCCGCCGCTGTCCGTGGAGATGACGATTCTGGCGCCGGCGAGCGGAGCGACGACCGCGAGAGCCATTGCCAGCGGGAAGATGCGGGCAGGATTCATGGGGATCCCCCTGACGGTCGAGATGCGATGGCGTGGGACCAGCCACTCTTAGCGTATATCATACCATAATGATCGCATCTCCTCAACGCAGAGCACGTGACGAAACCGGCGTCGGGCACCTACAGCGGCGAAGGCTATGCCGGCATCTGGACGGCCGCCCGACCCGGGGCGCGGCAAGGAACCGTGAGTATCATGTTCCAGCATGCAACCCCACGACGATTTCACCCGGCTCCTGCACGCCTCCCGTGACGACGCCGAAGCCGCGTCGCCTCTACGCCGTGGTCTGCGACGAACTGCGCGGCGGCGCGCATGATCCTGCTCCGGTAGTCTCGGTCGCATGGTGAAGCAGGGCCGCCAGTGGTCAATCGACCAGCGTGGCCACCAGGCGCTCGCGGGCATCGAAGACCTGCAGGGAGCCCGTCGTCTGCCGCGGCAGCGCAAACTCGATGGTCGTCACGGGTTTGAAGGGATTCGGGTAGTTCCGCAGTACCAGCGCCGGCGGGATGGTCGCGTCCGCTCGACGACACCCTTGATCCTGCAACATGGAATGAGGAGGCGCTCCGCCCCCTTCGGAATGGAGTATGTGTCCAGGATGCACGCCGTGGTCGGAGAACCCCAGTAGTAGGTCGACGGACCGAGGTCCTCGAAATCGAGGGCACGACGCTGCAGTTTGCGATAGAACGGGGTATCGATGCAGGCCAGGACATGGCGCCGATTCGTTTCCCAGATACGCCGGATGGTCCGGGTAATCAGCGCCCTGTACACCCGGACGTCCCTTTCGTGGCGGTCGATGGCCATGGTGGTCAGGTCGACCACCTTCCGCGGGTCGAGGGACTCGAGGTACCGTTCCCGGTCGGGAAAGACGTTCAGTTCCTGCCGGTGATCGTAGGTCGGAAACCGGCCGGGGCCGAAGCTGGGCTCCTCCGTGTAGACGAGGCGAATGACGCCGACGACCCGGCCCGACCGCGTCGCCGCGACGAATTCCTGCCGGCCGAGGTGGTCGAAATCCGAAATCCGCCGGTCGTCGTTCGCCGGCAGATATCCGGTGTCCGGCGCGGCGAACACGTCGTGCTCGACGCCCTCGCACGCACTCCAGAGATCACCACCGGGCGCGAGCACCTGGGTTGCGACCGGTTCCGGCCCAGCGAAGGTCCAGCGGTCCGCCCTGCTCCTGGCCCTCGGCAGGAAGGGATGGATGGCGATGTAGTTCTCGGGACGGATCGGCCGCGTCCGGATCGCGTCCGGCATGGCGGCGAACAGCCCGAGTTCCTCCTGGACGGCCTGCGCCAACCTGGGCGGGACGTCGTTCTCGGTGATGCCCCGGGCCGCGATATCGCCGATCAGCCAGATCGCCGCGGGATTCATGCAATCCATGGTCCGGTAGGCATCGACCAGAGCCAGTGCCCGCGCGAACTCACCGGCATCGAAGCACCGCCTGGCCATGGCGAAGAACACTTCGTGCGGACGCATCAGGCCGTCGGCGACCCGGAACTCGAGATCGTCGACGGTGATCGTCGTCTCGTTGCGCAAGGAAGCTTCCACTAGTCATACCTCCGGCGAATCTTGTTCGGCTGATCACCATGCGGTTGCAGGCGGTACTTCAACCTCCCCCACCAGGAACCGAGTTGCAGTACCGGCCGCAGCGCCCAGCCGGCGATCAGCGCCTGGTAGTACCGGCGCCGCGAATGGTCACGAAGATCCTTCCGGAACCGTCGATGCCGGTCCCGGAATGCCTCCCCCGCGAACATCGATCCGCTCATGAGGGCCAGGGGCAGAATGGGTTGCAGCAGCTTCCAGTAGGCCGCCGCGCGTTGCCGGTACAGCGGTTTGTCCGAACCGTGGAGATTGCGGTATCCGCGCAGGAGATTCTCGGCCAGGCGAAACGGCCAGGGACCGCCCTCGTCGACCAGTCCCGAGTAGGTTCGCGATACCAGGGCCCGCGCTTCCGCACGGGTGCTGCTCTGCAAGGTAAAGTTGAAGTCCCCGATGCCGTCGCACTCGATCCGATAGTCGTCCAGCAGCCGGTGCTCGTTCTTCAGACGCTCCCAGAGCGGGGTGCCCGGCGACGGATGCAGCGGTACGACCTGGTAGAAGGTCGGATTCAAGGCGATGAAGCGTCGGGCATCGTCCGCCGCCATCGCGGGGGTCTGGCCGTCCCAGCCGACGATCAGCGAGCCGAGGGTGTTGATCCCGTGTTCGTGCAGCGTGCGGAACATGTCCTCGACGTCGCCGGTCCGCTTCTTCAGGCCCTCATCGACCAGGGTCTGCTCCTGCATGGTCTCGACACCGATGTAGACGGTGCCGATCCCGCACTCCAGCAGGTCCTCGACGGAGTACTTCCGGATCGAATCCAGCGAGGCGAAGACGGTCAGCAGCAGCGGCCTGGCACGCAGATCCGGGTTGCGGGCCATACCCCGCTTGAGCGCCTCGACGTTGCTGCGTCTGGCCAGGAAATCCTCGTCGTAGATGATGGCCGACTGGACCTGCGGATACTCCGCCGCCTGGGCCTCGATGGCGGCGAACAGCTCGTCGCCCGAGAAGAGCTGGATGTGACGTTTCTTGAAATGGTGGGACGTGGCGCAGAAGGCGCAGCCGTGGACGCAGCCCAGGCCGCTGACGAAGGTCAGCTGGTGGAACAGCGGCCGCCGGGAGCGGATGAGGCTACTGCATGCCGGGACGAGATCCTGGGTCAGGGGCCGCGTCGGCACGTCCACGTTCCAGCGATCATGGAGGTAGGTCCGGAAGAACGCCAGGCCTTCGCCCTCGCAGATCTCGTCGCAGAGGCTCCGCAACTCCTCGACCAGCGGGAACGACTCGGTGAACAACGAGGTGCCGTAGCCGCCGATCACCAGCTCGATGTCCGGATGCTCGCGCTTCAGCCAGCGCGCCATTTCCGTCACCTTGCCGAGCAGCATCTGCGTGAAGGAGAGGGCCACGACCTGGTACTCGCGACTGCGAACCTCCCGCTTGAACTCGGCCGGACTCGGATTCTCCAGGACGGTGGAACCGACGGGGAGATTCTGGGCCATGAAATGCAGGGGGTGCCAGCTCTGGAAGATGCGCAGCTGGAACAGCCCCTGTTTCAGGGTATTGCGGTAGTAGAAGAAGTCGAGGGGATCGTCCTCGACGGTCCGCTTGGGGTAGGGACCCCACGGAGAGGTGAACAGGATTCTCGGTTCAGACACTGGTGGTCCTCATGATCCAGTTGTAGCGCAGGTAGAAGGCCGCGCTGATGATCGACCTCAGATTCGTGCGACGATCCAGCAGCCGTCGCGCGACGGAGCTCGTGCTGTAGAACCGACGGTTTGCCTCCACGACGAGCCGGCTGAGTTCATCGGGCGTCATGTGCTTCGGAGTGAAGGCCGCGACGTTGTACCGGTAGTCCGGATGCAACCACCACTTGCCGCCGAAGAGCAGTCGCCCTTCTCTCTCGAACTGCTCGAAGATCGGGGTGCCCGGATAGGGCGAGAACAGGTGGAAGAAGCCGAGGGTGAACTTGCTCCGGATGGTGAATTCGATGGTCTCGCGCACGGTCGCAGGCGTGTCCTGGTCGCCCCCGACGATGAACGAGGCCCAGGTCTGGAACCCGTACTTGCGCATGGTCTGCACCACTTCGCCGTAGCGGCCGAAGTCGCGCAGATTCGTCCGCTTGTTCATCCAGCGCAGGGATTCCTCGTCCATGGACTCGAAGCCGATCAGCTGCCCCATGCAGCCGCTGCGGGCCATCAGGTCCATCAGCTCCGAGTCCTCGATCATGTCGATGCTCGCCTGGCTGACCCAGGGCACCTTGAGCGGGATCAGGGCCTCGAACAGTTCCTTGGCGCGGTCGGGATTGGCGGTGATGTTGTCGTCGACGAAGAGGAGGAACTTCGGGCCGAATCGCCGGATCTCCTCGACGACCTCCTCCACCGGCCGGAAGAGATGGGAGTGTCCGAAGATGCTCGACACCGCACAATGGGCGCAGTTGAACGGGCAGCCGCGGCTGAACTGGATCTGGGAGACGGGCAGATAGCCCCGGTTCGCGAACAGGGACCGCACGGGGAAGGTGCCGGCCTGGGGCGTCGTGAACTGGCCCTGGTAGCGGGGCCGGAGGCAACCATTGACCAGGTCCTCGAGCAGGTTCTTCCAGACCGGCTCCGCGTCGCCGACGACGAGCGCGTCGGCATGCGCCGCCGCCTCGTCCGGCAGCAGCGACACGTGCACGCCGCCGAGACAAACCGAGACGCCTCGCGCTCGATACAGGTCGGCGATCTCGTAGGCCCGACGCGCGGTGAAGGTGTCCACGGTGATCGCCACCAGGTCAGCCGCTTCCTCGCCGGTGATGTCGTCCACGCGGTCGTCGATCAGGCTGGTCCGGTGCTGCGATGGCGTCAGGCCCGCAAGCACCCCCAGAGCCAGGGGTTCCATGCGACCGTCGTCGATGTTGTAGTCGTCGATGATCGAGCCCATGCCCGGTTTGACCAGCAGGATGTCCATGACTTTCACCCGTCGGTTAGGCTGCGTTCTCAACCCGCGAGCGTCCGGCGCCCGCACCTAGAAAATGTTCGGCGGCACGCGTTTGCGGACATACCGCCGGTAGTGGAGATTCACGACCAGCGAGAAGGCCAGCATCCGGGGATTCCGCCAGAGGCGCCGATTCCCGACCACCCGGTGCAGGATGCTCCGCCACGAGAACACCTGCTCGTTCAGCCACCAGTACATCTCGGTCAGTCGATCCGGATCGATCTTCGCCGGCCGATGCACGCACCGGGTGCCGTCGAACAGCGTCCATTCATCGGTCACAAGCCGGCCGGACTGCTTCATCTCGTCGTAGAGGTCGGTCCCCGGGATCGGCGTCAGGATGTAGAAGCGGGGAATCGGGATCCGGTTGCGCTGGATGAACTGGAAGGTGTCGCGGATGCTCGCCTCGGTATCCCCATCGGTCCCGACGATCATCTCCGTGCTGACGACGACGCCGGCCCGGCTGAGGACATCGATATGCTGCTCGTGTTCGTCGACCTGGAGCCAGCTCTTGTCCAGGCGGTCGAGCCCCTCCTGGCTGATGCTCTCGATGCCGAAACTCATCAGCTCGCCGCCGGAGCGGACCACCTTCTTCAGAAGCTCCGGGTGCTTGGCCAGAATGACCGAGCACTGCGTCGCCCACTTCATCTTCAGGGGCGTCACGGCGTCGCACAGGTCGGCCAGGAAACCGGGATTGGCCACCAGGTTGTCGTCGATGAGGTAGAAGCGGCGAAAGCCCAGGGCGCGCACCGCCTCGATGTCCCGCAGGACGTCCGCCAGCGGGCGGGCCAGGTACTTGCCGCGGTACAGGCAGGCGATGGAGCAGAACGAACAGCTGTGGGGACAGCCGCGGCCGGCCTGGACCGGCAACATGTTGCCGATGGGCTTGGCGGTCAGCAGCTCGTAGCGGGGAACCGGCAGTCCGGCCAGCGACTCGACGCTGTCCTCGTAGATCGGCTGGAGTTCGCCCCGCTCGAAGTCGGCCAGCAACCGGGGGAACGCGATCTCGGCATCGCCGACGACCAGGGCGTCGGCATGCTTGGCGGCCTCGGCGGCGACGATGGAGACCATGTAACCGCCCATGACGACCGTGCGGCCGCGCCGGCGGAACTCGGCGGCGATCTCGAAGCCACGGAACAGGGCGTGCCCCATGGCCCCGATGGCGACGATGTCGACCTCGCGATCGAAGTCGATGTCGTCGACCACCTCGAGCAGCAACTCGGCTTCCCAGTGGGGCGGGAGATAGGCGGCCAGCAGCGCGAAGGCCAGCCCGGGCAGATGAATCACCTTCTGCTTGCAGAGCGTGGAGCCGTCGGCGCCGTACTGCGTGGGCTGAATGAACAGGATCCTGGGCATGATCAGTGCACCCTCCCGGCTTCCGCCTTCCAGTGTTTCGCCGCCTCGTCGATCTTCAGGCGGTACTGTCGTTCCACGCGGCGGCTCCCCTTGATCATCCGCCACAGCATCCGCCAGTTCTGGCGGCGCAGATGCCCGAACAGGACGGCTGGCTGGAACACGATCCGGTTGTAGAGGCGCAGGATCTCGCGGTAGTAGTCGGGAATGCTCAGCCGCGACGGGCGGATGGAGAGGTGGGCCAGATCCCAACGCGCATGGTCCGCCCGGTCCAGGAGTAGGGTCCCCTCCGGAGCCTTGAATTCGGTGCCGGGGATGGGCGTCAGCGGCTGCAGGTTCACGAAGTGGATCCGCAGCGCCTTCAGCTCCTTCTCGAGCCGCCGGAAATGGCTGCGATCCCAGTCGGGGCCGAGGATGATGGTGGCGAAGCATTCGACGTTCAGCCGGCGGAGGATCTCCATGGCCCGGCGATTGGCCGAGACGTCGGAACGTTTTCCGTACTGCTCGAGCTCCTCCGCAATGAAGGACTCGAAGCCCACGATCACCGTGCGCAGGCCAAGGTCGCGGAAGCGCTCGATCAGGTCGGGATGGTCGGCCACGAAATCCGCTCGGCCGTACACCATGTAGTGCTTGCGGATGCCACGGGATTCCAGCTCATCGAGAAATGCGGTCAGGAATCGGCGGTCCGCCAGGAAGTCGTCGTCGACGATGTAGATCTCCTGCTGGGGCAGGCTCTCGAGCTCGGCGAGCGTGTCGGCCAGCGGCCGCCGGCGGTAGAGGCCCCTGGTGATCTGCCGGCAGAAGCAGAAGTTGCAGGTGAACGGGCAGCCGAACGACGTCTTCAGCAGGGCGACCTTGTCGTGGAAGATGTAGAAGTACCGGTCCCGGTAACCGTCGACCAGCGAGCGATCCGGTGCCACGTAATGGAAGTCCAGCGCCGGCAGTTCGTCCTCGATCAGCCTTTGACCCGGGGCCAGGACGCCCCCCGGGACACCGGCCCCATGCTCCACGTGCTCCAGTAGCAGGGGGAAGACCGTGACCGGGTTCCTGACGACCCGGTAGTCGATTCCTGGCAGGTCCAGATCCTCGGGACAGACCTCGCAGTGCACCCCACCGACCACGGTGACCACGCGGGGATTGAGCGCCTTGGCCGTCGCACAGTAGGCGCCCATGGTGTTCACGTTGGTGATGTAGCCGGTCACGCAGATCATGTCCGGGTCGTGGAGCTCCAGGAAGTGCCGCAAGGGCTTCCTTTCCAGGATCATGTCCACGATGACCACCTCGTCGTAGTCTCGTCGCAGCGCGCCCAGCACCTCCAGTTCCATGGGTTCGACGATCATCACGTGCTGCAGGCCAATGGTCTCGGCCTCGGGACGCGGACGGATCATCAGGATCTTCATGACGCACCCCCGAACACGCGATGCAGTGGCTTCTGGCCCCGGTAGCCCAGGAACCCGATGGCGCGCTTCAACGCGGAGCGATAAAGAGTGTTGTGGTGAGTGGCGCCCAGGTAGAGGGAACGGCGCCTCGCCCCCAGCCTCGACTTCGGGATCTCGGCGGTCTGCCCCAGGTCGATGCGCGTGGCGCCCGACTCGATGCCGTGCCGAACGACCTCGACCAGCAACCTCAGGTAGACGTCGTGACCAGCGCCGGCGGCATGGTCCACGCCGCCGAGGAAGAAGTAGGATCCTTCGTCGGCGTCGAGGACGATGGCCCATCCTGCCAGCTTTCCGTTGCTCTCCGCGGTGAGCATCCGGAAACGGTCCGGCAGGCGCCGGAAGAAAGCCGGCGTCAACCGCTCCAGCCGGGCATCGCTCTTGCGCCATACCTGGAGGTAGAGATCGTGGTGCTCCCCGGCGAAGCCGCCGCATTCCCGCTTCCGGATGAGCACTCCGTCCGTCCGGTCAAGGATGCCGCGGATGCGCCGCCGGTAGTCCGAGCGCATGGCGGCCAGGTACTCCTGCCAGGTCCGGAACGAGTGCTCGAGCGTCACGGTGGGCAGGGTCCAGGTCGCAGCCACGCCCCGGGGAACCTGCTCCGACGACTCCAGGTTCAGCGCCAGCAACAGACCCTTTTCACGACGTTGCAGGCCGGCGTGAAGGGCGGTCGCCCGGTCCGTGGGTCCGATCAATCCGGAACAGGATACGGAGCACGGGACGCCGACGATCTGCATGCTGATCGGCAGGTTGAATCGGGCGTAGGTCAGGAGGCTCAGGCGCAGGCTGTAGAGCACGGCTCCCGCCACTGCCCGCCCGTTCTCCTGCGCCAGGTAGTAGCGCTGTCGACACGGATTCCAGGCCTCGCAATGGGCCAGGAACTCGCGCTGCTGGAAGTAGTGTCCGGCCAGTTCGTCCCACTGGTCCGGCAGCTCGCTCACGTGCTCGAATCGGGCGAGGTCCATCACGTCAGTTCCCCCTCGAAGACGGCGTAACGCCGGTGAGGCTCCGCGTCGCATCCGAAGGAGCGCCGCAGGATCCGCTTCGCCAGCGCGATGCTCCTCCGGTTGTCCTCGAAGATGTAGCCGCCCTCGGCGTACTCGTGTCGCGCGCGGGCGACCGCGGGCAGTGTCTTGCGGATCATGGCCAGGGTCAGAGGACGGCTCCGGTAGGCGGTCAGGACACCGACCTCGGTGAAGCGCAGGGTGTCGACGTGGGTGCGGAACCGCAGCTTAAGCCAGTCGCGCAGATCCAGGTCGCGAGGCCCGGTGACCAGACGGTTGAAATCCGGGTACCAGAGGTAGAACGCGACGGGCCGGCCCTCGTGCTCGGCGAAGACCAGGTTCTCGTTCTGCAGCAGATGACGGAAGGGATGGAACAGCTCGAGGTCCTCCGACTCGTCGCGGTCGGCCCAGAAGGGATGCCCCTGGAAGCAGTCATTGTTGAGACGGGTGTAGTGCGCGATGTCCGCGGCGATGTTCGTCTTGTCCATGAAGCGGAGCGTGATGCCGTCCATCCGGCCGAGGTCGCCGTAGCCGTCGACCCAGTCGTGGATCCCGTCCATGGAGAACCGGAACGACACGAGCTGGTGGCGGTGCAGCGTCTCGAAGTAGTCCGGATAGTAGGCCTGGGAGTACGGCAGGCCGAAGACCGGCGCCTCGTCGAAACGGTCGAGAAGGAGCGCCGCCCCGTAGTTGATGTGGCCGTTGATCCCCACCACCACCCGGGGCACCGCCGGGTACTCCCGGGCTGCCCGGGGCCTGATCAGGTCCCACAACCCGGTCAGCCCCGGTCGCGCCTCGAAGAAGGATACCTGGACGTGGCCGGGCAGCCTGTCGTCGTGGATCAGGGCGAAGCGCGCCACCACCTCGGCGGCGTCGCAGACCAGGTACATGCTGACCCGCGCGTGGCGATGGAAGGACGTCGGTCCCAGCAGCAGCAGTTTCTCCACGCTGCTCTGGGTGCCCCGGTAGTGGGGGTTTCCTTCGTAGACGCTGGGGCCGAACCGGGCGAACTCCCGGTAGCCGTCCTTCCCTGCTACCCGTTCCAGTTTCACAGGAAGACCTCCTCGGCCGGCGGGAAGCCCAGGAAATCGGTGCGGGCCGACGCGCTGTACGATCCGGCGTGGCCCAGCACCACCCAGTCGCCGGCCCGCGCCGCCGGCAAATCGGCGTCGCGGGCCAGGAAGTCCCTTGAGTAGGTGGAGCAGCCGTACACGCTGCTCGCGGCCGGGGAGCCGACCGCCTTTGCGTTGCCGCGCATGATCGCCACGGGGTGCCTCGCGGTATCGGGATAGAGGAGCGGACGGGGAAACTGGGTGGACGAGGCATCGACCCCGATGAACTGGTGATCGCCCCGGCGCTTGACGTCGGTGACCTTGCAGAAGAAGTAGCCGGCCGTGCCCCCGATGATCCGACCGGGTTCCAGCGCGAGGCGGATCTCCCGCCCCAGGGCGCGGCTCTCCTCCTGCATCAGGCGACTGACCCTGCGCCCGTACTCCGCCATGTCGAAGGATTCCTCGTCCTGCTCGGGCACGCTGAATCCTCCCCCGAAATTCAGGCAGTCCAGGTTCGGGAAGAGCCTCGCGTAACGCCACAGGACCCGGTAGCAGGCGATGAAGTAGTCCACCTCGTCGATGTCGGTGCCGACGTAGAGGTGGAGCCCGGTGATCCGGGGATCCCCCGCGATCGCCTCGATCTCCGCCGTCGTGAATCCCAGCCGGCTACGCTTTCCGAGGAAGTACCCGGCGCGGGTGTCCCTGGGCGTCACCTGCTCGCCGATGTTGCAGCGGATGCCCACCGGCGCGTCGGGGAACAGCGCGAACCAGCGTTGCAGCTGGGTGAGCGAATCCAGGTTGACCTGCACGCCCAGACGCCGGGCTGCGGCCATGCTCTCGTCGCTCAGCGCCGAGGCGGTGAACACGATGGACCTGGCCTGGAACCCCGCTTGCAGGACCTCGTGCAGGTGGATTGGGGAATTGACGAAGGCCGCCAGACCGCTCTCGCGAACCACCCGCAGGAATTCCGGGTTGATGTTGGCCATGGTCGCGAAATGGATCGACTTGGGCTCGTAGGGAATCTCCCGGAACTGCCGGCAGTGCCGCCGGATCAGCGAGGTGTCGTAGAGATAGTACGGCGCGCCGTTCCCGGCCGACCGGGTTTCATGGTAGGCGCAGGCCGCCTCGGGGATTTCCCAGCCACGGATCAGTTTCTGTTGGTTAATCAAAGCGTTCCCTTCCTGATGGGAGCGGCGAACTCGCTCCGGTGACCGGGGATCGATCGGTGACGACGACGGAACCGGCTGGGGCCAGCCACTGCAGCAGGACCGGCAACTGGATCAGGGTCGTGACCAGGCACCAGCCGACGCCGATGAACAGGACCACGCCGAGGGAGGACATGCCGGGATGCCGGTAGAACGAAAGGCAACCGAAGCCGACCATGCTGGTGAGGGAGGTGAGCAGTACGGCCGCGCCGGTCTCCCGCACGGCGGCCAGGGGGTCGGGCTTCTGCTGGGTGCGATAGGCGTTGACGAGGTGGACGCCGTCGTCGATGCCGATGCCCAGGATGATCGGAATGCCGACCAGGTTGTAGAAATTGATCTTGATCCCCAGCAGAGACAGCGTCGCCGCCGTGAGTACGGCGCCGCAGGTCAGGGGAACCGCTGCCAGAAACGCCAGCGGCCAGCTCTTCAAGGCGATCCTCAGCGCCAGCAGGACGACCAGCAGAGCGGCGACGATCATCTGGATTCCCTGCCCGAGCAGGGCACGCTTGAGGTGGGCGGCGATCCGCGACAGGCCGACCGGAGGCGGCGACACCGGTGCCAGGATCAGCTCCATCGCCTCGGCCGGCACCTTCTCCCAGAGATTGCCGGCGGGAAAGACATACTGCAGATAGACGCCGGGTGTGGAAGTCTCGAAGGCTGCCTGGACGGGCGCCGGCAGGTCCTCGAAGACCAGGTCGCGGGACTGCGCCCGCCGCGCGATCTGCTGCCTGAACGCCTCCAGGATCTGGCTGTTGAAGTCGTTCAGGTCGTCGAGCGAACCGGGGCCGATGGCGGCGACGATCCGCTCCAGGACCTCGCCGTACTGGTCGAACTCACGCCGGTCCCTGGGGTCGGTGATCGTCCTGAAGGCCTGCTTGCGGCGCCGGAAGAGGTCACGGCGGATCTCGATCAGGTCCTGCATCTCGTAGCGGCGGGCCACGGAACTGTCGAGGCTGTCCTGCAGGGCGGCGACGAGGTCGGCCCGCGCCACCTGTTCGTCGCGAGGCAGGAGGTAGTCGGTGATCGATTCGACGTGGGCGATCTCCGGAAAAGCGGCTAACTGGCGGGTGCTTGCCAGCGCGGCGTCGAGCCCGGCGACACGCTGAATGAGGATGTCCGAGGAGAAGCCGAAGCGGCCTATGATCTCGTCCTTCAGGCGGTAGGACGGCAGCCCCCCGATCTGCAGGCGCGAGTAGTTGTACTCGTATCCGAGGTATCGCAGCGACCAGCAACCGGCCAGCAGCAGGACCGAGAAGGTCACCAGGACCCGCCTCGGATGCCGGAGCGCCGAATGAGACGTGGCGACGATCGTGCGCGTGATCCGGGACGCCGCCCGGGACGCGGGCCGGCTGCCCGCCATCAGGAGCGGCAGGACCAGCAAGACCATCAATGCCGTCAGGACCACGCCCGCCGCGCTCAACCACGCAAACTCCTGGAGGCTGGGAACGTCCAGCAGCAGCAAGCAGAGGAACGCGCCGGCCGTGGAGATCGCCCCCGCGAGGATCGGCGGCGCCGACTTCCGCAGGACGAAGCGGGCCAGCAGGATCCCTCGATGGCCGCATTCCTGCCCTTGCCGGAAATGATTCAGCCAGTGGATGCAGAAATCGATGCCCAGCCCGACGAGCACCAGGCCCATGATCATGGTCACGGTGTTCATCTCACCGAACACGATCCGGATCGAGGCGAGGATCCAGAGCAGCGAGATCAGGAGAATCGTGATCGAGCTGACGACGCCGCGCAGCCCTCCGAGGAACAGCCTCATGATGACCACCACCACCAGGACGGCCCACAGTGTCAAATTGCGACCGGACGATGCGATCCTCTGCATCTCGTCGTGGGCCGTGACCGGGTATCCGGTCATGCGGACCCTCGGATGCGGGGGCTCCTGCTCGACGGTCTCCTGGATACCGCGCAGGGCTTCGACGAAGGGGGGCAGGTCGTCGACGCTCTGCTCCGAGAAGTCGGTCTCGATCCGCAACAGCCTGGCATCGTCGTAGACCGAGCGCATACCCGGCCTGGACTCGAACGCCGTGGCGATGATCTCGGTCGGACCGGTGCCGGGCCGACCCTCGAGGGCCACGGCCAGGGACTCCAGCAAAGGAAGGGCGTAGGGACGGAAGTCGCCGGCCTCTTCCCTCGCCGGCGCCAATTCCTCACTGTCTTCCAGCCGTGTCGCGAAGTCGGTGGTGAGCGCGTCGAGATCCAGTCGCGCGGCGACCTCGGTCAGTCCCAGCAGTTGCGACCGGGTCAGGAACATCAGCTCGTAGGGAAGGACCTCGGTATCGTCCCCATGGATGTAGCGGACGTGCGGCAGCGACCTGGCCAGCTCCGCAAACCGTCGCGCGCCCTGCCGAGGCCCCGGCCCATCGACGACCACGTACACCGTCGAACCCCGGAGCGGGTCGTTCACGATCTGCAGGTACTCGGCGATGAGAGGATCTTCACGGGGCAGGGCCTTGGTCCAGCGCGGGTTCAACTCCAGGGAGGCCGTGGCGACCAGGGCGAGGCTGGAGACGAGCAGCAGCAGGAGCACACTGGCCCGGCGGTTCCTGAGCATGATCTCCAGCAGTCGCGAGAGTGCGGACACGACCTTGATCTCCCCGGTATCGCGGCCGTGTTCTCAGGCCGCGCGCATTCTCCTGGCGCTCTGTCGGAGAGTGAATTGCAACCTCCGGGCCGGGTCGGGCGATCGCTGGTGTCTTTTTAAGGTGTTGCAAAGAAATAAAATGGAGCGGCGCCGTGAATGGATACTTCCCGGATGATCCTGTCGTAGTGCTCTCCCGGACACACGGATGTCGCGGGAGCCGAACAGGTGGCGGGACGTCGCGGGCGTCGCCGCAGCCCGCCGAACAACTCCGCGACGACACCGCCGCAATCCTCTCCGAGCTGGTGCAGATCTCGTCCCTCAGCGTCCAGGAACCCGAGGTCAACGCGGCCCTCATCATCGACTTCGGCATCGCCCGGATCATGGAATTCGCGGAGGACGCCGAGGACGCCACCGTGACCGGCTGGGAGCGCCTGTTCTCGACCTGAGCGATACCGCGCGGGCCCGCTCTCCAGGAGAACGGGCCCGCACTTTCTGGTGGTCTGAGGCGACTACTCGGGCGAGATCATGAAGAGGCAATCGAAGACGATGACCCCGTTGTCTACGTCGGACATGTTCACGGCTCCCGAAAGTCGGACCTGCGCGGTGAAGTCGCGGTAAGCCCCGGTGCCTTGAAGCACGCCATTGGCTCCGTCCATGGGAATGGCTCCCGTGATGTGTGTGGCGGGCGAGGCGTCGCCCGTCGTCAATGGCTGAACCGTGGTGTTGCCGCGGGACATGAACGTACCGTTGGGCAGGTTGAAGATCGTGGTGCCGACGATGGACAGCCCGTCACCGACCGGGGTGATGTTGGACAGGCAGTCGGTGGCCGTGCCGATCTTCCGGCCGGCGGAGTCGTAGAGGTCGACGTCGAAACACATGGCGGGATCGTCCATGCCGTCGCCGTCGATGTCGGGAACCATGCCGTCGTAGGCGTGGCCGACGCCCTTGAGCCGCAATGTCGCTCCACGGCCGGGCAATCCCACATTGCCGCGCATCTTGTCGGCGTCGGTCGATTCGATGAGGTCGGTAGATCCGTCGGCTGCCGGGGAACCTGTGATGCCGGCGTCCTCGGAACAACCGGCTAGAGCGAGGGCGAGCATGGCCATGCATGCCAGCATGAGGATGGACTTCATAGGAATCTCCTTATTGGTAAGGCGAGTATCAGAAAGACCAGATTGGGCGATGGTCGGCGAGCGGGAAGTGGGCGCAGGGTGGCGCAGACCGCGAGGTGTTGGTGACGCCAGGGCCGCCGGCATTACGTCTGACGAGAAATTGCCCGTGGACGCCGCGTGATCTTCGGTCCCAGACACTCCAATCAGTGTCGACGCCGCAATCTGGACAATTAATGTCTCATTGTGATACTCTGTTGCCGATTACGCGTCCGGCGGAATCAACGCCTCAGATAGTGGTGTGCATCAGGAGCGCGTGGTCTTTCGAATATATATGAAGCAATGACTCATTCCGGAGGTCCCCAAATGTCATCGAGACTCGCCCTGATCTGTACCCTGATGTTCACCCTGTCCCTCCTCGCGAGTTGCTCCGAGGAAGGGTCGGTCGCCCCACCCATGTCCGGCGAGACCGGCAACGACCTGGCGAAGAACAACTCGGTTCCCTTCCACTTCCAGGTCTACAACACCATCGAGATCGTCGGGCCTCCTCCGCCGCCGATCCTCCACGCCATCTTCCCGGGCCACGGCAAGTCGAATCCGTTCGGACCGTTCACCATGTACGCGACGTCCGAGATCGACGTCACGGTGTACCCGCAGCATCAAACGGCTGATTACGTGTTCACCTACCGCAACGGCGACGAGTTGTTCGCATCCTCGGCCGGACTGGCCACCGAGGATCCTCCCGGGATCGCGAACTTCTGGGGCGACATCACGTTCACCGGTGGAACGGGTCGGTTCGCCGATGCCACCGGAATTGGCACCTAC
>PIVY01000496.1 GCA_003353795.1 bacterium | reverse complement strand
CAACTACGGCCGCGGCGGCGCCTTCGACAGCTACCTCATGGACTGCACGTCCATCGCCATCCTGCCCGAGGAGATGAGCCGCGAGCGCTTCGAGTGGCTGAAGACCGTGGGCGCCGAGGTCATCGCCACCCCGGGCTGCGAGTCCAACGTGAAGGAGATCTACGACAAGTGCTGGGAGCTGCGTAATACCCGCGAGGACGTGGTGATCTTCAACCAGTTCGACCAGTTCGGCAACGCGGTGTGGCACTACACGTGCACGGGCTCGGCCATCGAGGAAGTCGTCAACGAGATCGGCAACGACCGCTCCCGCCTGGCCGCCTACGTGTCGGCCACCGGTTCAGCCGGCACCATCGCCGCCGGCGACTACCTGCGCACCATCGCGCCCCAGCTCAAGGTGGTGGCCTCCGAGGCGCTGCAGTGCCCGACCCTGCTGAAGAACGGCTTCGGCGGTCACCGCATCGAAGGCATCGGCGACAAGCATGTGCCCTGGATCCACAACTCCCGCAACACCGACGCCGTCACGGCCATCGACGACGAGGACTGCATGCGTCTGTTGCGTCTGTTCAACGAGCCCGAGGGCCATGCCATGCTGGCCGATCAGGGCGTGCCGCAGGAGACCATCGCCGAGTTGCCGCTGCTGGGTATCTCGAGCATCGGCAACCTGCTGTCGGCCATCAAGACGGCCCGCTGGTTCGAGCACGACGAGGACGACATCATCGTGACCGTGGCCACCGACTCGGCCACTTTGTACCAGTCGCGCCTCGCCGAGATGACCGCGTCCCACGGCGCCTACAATGCCCAGCAGGCCGCCCGCGATCTCGACAGTTGCCTTCTCGGCCAGCGCACCGACAATTACAAGGAACTCACCCATCCCGACCGCCGTGCCATCCACAACCTGAAGTAC
>PIVY01000277.1 GCA_003353795.1 bacterium | reverse complement strand
CCGTTCCAGCGCGTCGCGAATGGTCATGGTCCCGCGGACCAGATAGTCTTCCACCGGATACTTACGCATGATGCTCCTCGCTGGGCCGGAGTCGCTTCTTGAGCACGCTGGGCGCCAGGGACACACCCTTGAGGATCTCCTTGATGTGTCGACCCACAAGGCCCTCCCTCGACGGCAGATACGGGTTCACAGCCCCACGACATACGGTCTGAAATTCATCGTTCCTGACCTCGTCGAGCACGCGGCGGATCTCGTCGGTCCGGCAGGGAACGTCGCGCACGCTGGCAGCCCGAACACGGCCGTCCTGGCGGTCGCCCACGTTCACCGTAGGCAGAGCGAACGAGGGCGCCTCGATGATGCCGGCCGACGAGTTGCCCACGATGAGGTCGGCGTGCGTGAGCGCACTGAAGAACAGGCGCCGGCCGAGGTGCGGGCGGAAAGAGAAGCGCTCCGGCGCGGCCGCGGCAGCGGCTTCGAGCCTGGAGTTGACGAGCCGCCCGTTGGCATCCGGGCCGGCGCCGGTCATGACGGCCTGCAGGTCGCTGGCAACCAGGGCGGCGAGCAGCGCGCCGGTCTGCGCGGCCACGGTATCCCGCGACTCGGTGGTGACGGGGTGGAAGGCGACGAGCGCCAGGGGACGGTCGACGGACAGGCCCACCTCGGCGAAAAACGCCGGGCGATCGACGGGTTCGAGATCCCGCAAACCGTCGAGGCCGGGCGCGCCCACGGCGAAGACCCGCGCCGGGTCCTCGCCCAGCCCCACCACGTTGGCCGCGTAGTTCTCCGTGGCGGTGAAATGATAGGTGGCCAGCTTGGTCACCGCGTGCCGGATCGACTCGTCGATGGCGCCGGCGGTGATCTCGCCGCCGTGGAGATGGGCCAGAGGGATGCGCAGCACCAGCGCCGCCAGGGCGAAGGCCATGATCTCGGTGCGGTCGCCGAGGAGCACCATGAGGTCGGGACGATCGGCCGCCAGGATGGGCGCGGCGGCCAGGACGGCCTCGCCCACGGTACGCAGGGCGCCCTGCTCGTCGTCGCCCACGGCGGGCAACGGCAGGCGCCGCCAGATGGGCACGCGGTCAGCCTCGATCTCGGCGACGGTCGCATCGCCCGAGTCGGTTTCGAGATGGCTGCCGCTCACCAGGAGTCGCAGCTCCAGATCATCGTCGGCGTGGATCTCGCGCGCCAGCGAACGTAGGTGGCCCCAGTCAGCCCGGGCCGTGGTCACCACCAGGATCGTACGCTCAACCGCCATGGCGGAAGTCCTCCCAACGCAGGACCTGATCGGCGGCCACCGGCCGCACCAGAGCGAGTCCCACCACGTTTTCGAGGTCGGCGGGCGGGATGCCGTCGCCCGGACGCTTGATGGTGAGGTCGTCCGCCGACACCACCATGCCGGCCGGCAGATCCCGCACGGTCACGAGGCTCTTGCGGGCCACGACCTGATTGGGCAGTTCGCATGGCGCCGGTCGTTTGACACCGTCACCGAGCGCCGCCTCCACGTTTCGGACCGCCTTCACGAGAGCGGCGAACTCGTCGGGCGCGCAGGATGCCGCGTGATCGGGACCGGAGTCGGCGCGGTCCAGCGTGAGGTGTTTCTCGAGGACCACGGCGCCCAGAGCGGCCGCGGCCACGGTCACCTCGATGCCCGGCGTGTGGTCGCTGTAGCCCACGGGCAGCCCGAACGCGTGCCGCAAAGTATGGATGGCCCGCAGATTCGATTCGCCCACGGGCGCGGGATACTGGGTCACGCAGTGCAGGAGAACCAGCTCCCTGCAGCCGGCCGACTGCAGCGTCTGCACGGCGGTCTCCACCTCTCCCAGATCGCTCATGCCCGTGGACAGGAGCACGCGTACACGAGCGGCGCCGAGGCGCGCGAGCAGGGGCAGGTTGGTGAGTTCACCGCTGCCCAGCTTGATGGACTCGAGGCCGAGAGCGAGCAGGTCGTCGAGGCTCTCCTCGTCGAAGGGCGAGGACAGGAAGCCGATGCCCCGATCGCCGCAGTACTGCTGCAGGGCGGCGAAGTCGGCGGGCGAAAGTTCGAGGCGCTCGAGCATGCTGCGCTGGTCGCCGGCGTGATGCTGCTTCTGATACGCGGCGGTGGGCGCCCCGCCCGCTGCGAGCAGGCCCGATCGAAACGTCTGGAACTTGGCCCAGTCGGCGCCCGCGTCGCAGGCCGCATCCACCAGGCGCCGAGCCTTGTCCACGGAGCCGTCGTGATTGACGCCGATCTCGGCGATGATCTCGATGCTGCTCATGGGGCCATCCCTTCGCCGCGGCGCACGGCGGGAGAGCCCACGTAGGTGCCCGGCCGGGTGAGGTCGCCGGCGACCACCGCGCCGGCGCCGATGATCGAACCGCCGGCGATGGAAACACCCGGCACCACCACCGAGCCCGCGCCCACCAGAACGTGGTCGCCCACGGTGACCTCGCCGCAGAGCACGGCGCCGGGAGCCACATGGACGTTGTCGCCCAGACGGCAATCGTGTTCCACCACGGCGCCGGTATTGACGATGCAGGCCTCGCCCAGCACGGCGCCCGTATTGACGGCGGCCAGGTCCAGGACCACGGTGCCGGCGCCCAGCCGCGCCTCGACGGCCACGCTGGCGCGACCCGAGACCAGGACCAGGAACGTGGCGTTGCCGTTGCGGTGGCGCCGGTAGAGATCCCAGCGCGCGACGGCGTTGTTCACCAGCCCCACCCCGTAGAGCAGGCTGTCGGCGCCGGGATCGGTTTCGTCGTCGCCGAGGCAGGCGAGTCCATGCCGCTGCCCGCGGTCCTCGCAGTCGAGGTAACCGCGCAGGTCTCCCACGCCGTCGCGTCGGACGATGCTCACCAGGACGCCGGCGTGACCGCCGCTTCCGATCACGAGAATGTCAGACACGGTGGAGCACCTCGCAGACGCGGTCGATGGCCGCCGTGGTGAGATCGACGCTGCAGGGCAAGGTGACCGTGCCGGCCACCAGGTCGCGCGCCGTGGCGTCACCCAGGATCAGGCAATTGCGATACGGGGTCTGTTCATGATTGAGTTGCCACACGGGACGGCTCTCGATGCGTTCGGCCGCCAGAGCATCCACCAGTTCGCGGGCCCGGCCGCGCCAGGCGCCATCCCGCAGGTAGACCGGGATCATCCAGTGATTGTTCTCGGCGTAGGGCGGCGCCGCGCGGACCTCGCACCAGTCGAGGTCGGCGAGTCGTTCGGCGTACTCGGCGAAATTGCGACGCTTGGCGGCGAGATGGACATCGAGGCGTTCGAGCTGCGCCACGCCCAGGGCGGCGGCCACGTTGGTCAGGCGGTAGTTGTAGCCCACCTCCTCGTGCCGGTAGGCGACGGAGTCGTCCTTGGCCTGCTGGGTGAGGTAGCGGGCACGGTCGGCCAGGTCCACTTGATCGGTGACGAGCATGCCGCCGCCGCCGGTGGTGATGATCTTGTTGCCGTTGAACGAGAAGCAGGCCTGGTCGGCGGCGGTGCCGGCGTGGCGCCCGCGCCAGGGCCCTTCGGTGTAGGTGGTGCCGAGGGCCTCGGTGGCGTCCTCGATCACCGGCAAGTTGCGGGCGCGACAGTCGGCGTAGAGATCGTGCCAATCGCCGGCATTGCCGAACACCGCAACGGTGACCAGGGCGCCCAGGCGACGGCCAGTGCCGCGGTCGTACAGACCGTCGGTGCGCGTCTCGGTGCCGGAGTCGAGGTACGCGCGCACGGCCGCAGGCTCGAGGTTG
>PIVY01000495.1 GCA_003353795.1 bacterium | reverse complement strand
GGCCTGGCAAGTGGAGAACGAGAAGATCTCAGCCCACCCCAATTGTTTTTCTTCGTCGAGCTTCTTGACGCTGCGGTCCCAGTTCCCGAGCCGAAGCCCCAGCGCACCTGCCAGGAAACGGCAGCCGATGTTGAGGGCGGCGACCACGTCCCGGTTCCACATGCGGTGCCCGTGCTCTTCACTGTTGTGATAGCACACACTGTGTTGTGGAACCGGTCGGAAGTGTCGTTCGCAGCGGCATCCTTTCGTCCGCTTGGACGTGCAGCCGTCTTTCGAGCAACGGCACCTGCAGCCCTGCACGCCCGCCGGATGCATCTCGGGCCCGTTCTCGGGCAGCCTCGGCGCCGCCTTGCACCTGTCTGGTCGCAGCATGCGGGGGCGCTTCTCGACCGGATGGATGCACCTCTGCCCGTGCACGTCCAGCTTGGAGGTGCGGAACTCGTCGGCCCACACGAAGACGGCCTTCTTGCGGCGCACCACGCGATCCGCCAGCTGCTTGGCCGGGCCCTTGACGTTGCGCCTGGTGCGTCCGAACAGGCTGCCGCGTGCCCCGTTTCCGTACACCAGCAGGGTCTTGGTGTCTCCGTGGCGCGGCCGGCACAGGCGGTCGACTTCGCGGTCCAGCTCGCGTTCGCGGACGGTGGCCTGCCTGAAGCGCATCTTGCGGAGCTTTTCCGCAGGCTGTGGTAACCCCAGAGCTCGTCCCAGAACAAGAAGATGTTGTCGGCGTAGCGTCCGTACAGCTCGGACGACGAGCTGGTCCTGTGGGGTTCCTTGTTGAGCACCCGCTGCACGCCTCCGAGCACGTCGTCGAACAGGTTGCTCTTCCGGTCGGCGAAGCGCTTCGTGCCGCATCGCTGCTGCCACGCCCGCGAGGACATGCTCGTGCTCGTGTCCCTCACGTCC
>PIVY01000494.1 GCA_003353795.1 bacterium | reverse complement strand
CAGTCCGGCGATTTATCGACCTCGCCGACCTGCGGCCACCCTTCTGCACCGGACCGTTCGTGAAAATGTAGAGACCTTCATTGCACAGGGCATCAACGATGAGGATCACGCTTCCAGCATTCCCCGGCACGTCCAGGCCGCCTTCGGTGATTACCTTCGCTGCGGCATCCTGGCCCACGGTTTCGCCCGGGTTTATTGCGCCGGTTGCGGACATGATTTCCTGGTCGCGTTCTCGTGCAAGGGCCGGGACATCTGCCCTTCCTGCTCCACCCGCCGCATGGTGGAGGCCGCCGCTCACATGGTGGACGACGTTCTGCCCAGGGTCCAGTACCGCCAGTGGGTGCTTTCGATGCCCAAACGGGTGCGCTGGCACCTGCGCGAGAAGCCGGAAGTGGTCAGCGGCTTGTTGCGGGTTTTCCTGCGTGCCATCGAAACGACTATCAGACAACGCAGCCCCCATGCACCTGGCGGAGCACGCTTCGGCGCGGTGGCGTTTGTGCACCGCTTCGGCAGCTACCTCAACAGCCACATCCACTTCCATGTGTTGGTGACCGACGGTGTGTTCTCGGGCGATGGGAACGAGGGCGCCGAGTTCCACCCTGCCTTGGATTTGAGCGAAGAAGACTTCGCGGCCGTGCAGGCAAAAATGCGTCACCGAGGTCTGGGCTGGCTCGAGCGCCATGGCCACCTGGACAGCGCCGCGGTCCACCCCCTGGATGCTCCTGATCATGCGGGCGGCTGGTCGGTCAATGCCTCGGTGACGATCCCGTCGTGGGACCGCGGCGGACTCGAACGCCTGGTCCGATACTGCGCCCGCCCACCGTTGAGCCAGGAGCGGCTGGGCCGGCTGAACGATGAGCAACTGGTATACAGCCTGCGCAAGCCCACCCTGGACGGTCGCACTGAAC
>PIVY01000493.1 GCA_003353795.1 bacterium | reverse complement strand
GGCGATGTTTGCGATCACGCCGAAGTCGACCGCCTCCTCGAGCTTGCTGATGATGAGCTGCTGGGGCTTGAGCTTTCCAAATCGCTCGGCGGCGGCGCAAATCACAGACTCGGCGGCGGCCAGGGAGAGCACCAGATGCGTGGTCTCTGGCTGGGCTGCTTCGAGCATCTCGCCAAGCTCGTCCAGGCGGGCGGTGTCATGCTGCGAGCGACCCGCGGTATCGACCAGCACTATGTCACAATCTGACAGGCTCTCGATCGCGGCGGTCATGTCCTGGGGTGAGAGGGCGATCTTGAGCGGCAACCCCACAATCTCGGCATAGGTACGCAACTGCTCAACGGCCGCGATGCGGTAGGTATCGGCGGTCACCAGCCCCACCTTGCGCCCGTACCGGAGCTTCAGGGTCGCGGCGAGCTTGGCAACCGTTGTGGTCTTACCGACGCCGGTCGGGCCGATTAGCGGAACAACACTGGGTCGTCCGGCAAGACTGCGAGTCGGCGGTTGAGTGTCAGCGGCGACGGGGATCAGCTTGGCCAGGTGCCGGAGCATCGCCCCACGGACCACGCCGGCGTCGGCGAGCTCGCCAGCGGTCAACCCGTCGCGGACCGCCGAGGTCAGTCTGTCGGCAACCTCGGTCGAGGTCTGGTTGTCGAGCAGCCGCAAGTAGAGGTCAAAGACCGGCCCGGTGCTGACAGCAGCCGGGTCAGCCGGGATGTTCTCGGTTGTCTGGACCGCGCGGACCTCGGCCCGGCGCGAAGACTGGAGCACCTGCCCCACCAGCCGCCGGATTGCGGCCAGCTCGCCCTCAAGCGCCTCGTGGGCTACAGGTGTGGTCGGTGCCGGATTCACCCTCGTCGCGGCCAATCGCCCGATTCCCTCGCTCTCGGTCGGGGCGGCCGACAATGCAAC
>PIVY01000276.1 GCA_003353795.1 bacterium | reverse complement strand
GCAAGACCCTTCTTGGACAGGATCTCGGTGATCGCCGCGGTCAGGGTCGTCTTACCGTGATCCACGTGACCGATCGTGCCGACGTTCACGTGATCCTTAACGCGTTCAAACTTCTGGCGCGCCATGAGCGGCATCCTCCCGGGTCGAGTGTTTCACACGCTTCGGCGCCGGGCCTGTATATACATCCCGGCGACGACCGCCTCTGTCGGCGATCTACTGCGTATTCTTCTGTGGAGCCCACGAGCAGATTCGAACTGCTGACCGCTTGCTTACCATGCAAGTGCTCTACCGACTGAGCTACGTGGGCCCCATCAATTGCTGTGGGCCGAGCCGGAATCATCCGAACGAGCCGGATCGTCTCCGGGCCAGGCCGCTCCGTCGTCAGGCCAAGCTGGAGCGGGAAACGGGGTTCGAACCCGCGACCCTCAGCTTGGAAGGCTGATGCTCTACCAACTGAGCTATTCCCGCTCCGTACCGATCGCCGTCCCGCCATGCGGGCCCCGCACGAAGCGGGGTGGTGGGGGGGGGTGGATTCGAACCACCGAAGGCATTAGCCGACAGATTTACAGTCTGTTCCCTTTGTCCACTCGGGAACCCCCCCACGCAGCGGGCCACATGGGTCGGCCCCGAATGGCGGGGCCTCAACTCTCCGTTGCCACACGGCTTCGGAGGAAAAATCCTTGGAGCTGGCGAGAGGACTTGAACCCCCAACCACCTCATTACAAGTGAGGAGCTCTACCAGTTGAGCTACGCCAGCTCAAGCCAGTCGTGGAGATCAGGACCTCTCGTCAGACACCCGCCCGGCCCTGGGCGGCGCTACCCAACAGTCACTCACGAGCCGTCCGGATCGCTGTCGTGGCATGGGATTAGGGCGCCCCCGGTCCGAGACGGGGACGGGGAATATAATCGGGGTCCCCTGAAACTGTCAAGGTCGGAAAGTCCTCTATTGACCAGTGCCCTCGAAATTGTGTCTGCGCCAATGATGCTTCCGAATCAATGGCTCTATTTGAGTTTTGGCTAAAATATTGGCAGAAATGTAACGGCAAAAACCAGGACCCGCCCCCAGACACAATCTCCGTGGCACAACCTATGTGCCGACGATGGGATTCAGGCGGGGGCCACTCGGGGTGTCTTCCACGTCCCACCCTAGATCTCTGATCCTCCCTCTCAACTCGTCAGCCTCCGGCCAGTTCCGGCCATCCCGAGCGACCTGACGAAGCCGTGCAAGCTCCCCAACCTCGTCCGGTACGTCTCCCGGTCCGGCGTCGAACTCGGCCAGTCCATCGGGGAAAATACCCAGAATGCCGTCGGCTTCGCCCAGGAGATCGAAAACGGCTTGCAAGGCCTCCACATCGAGGCCCCTGCCGTCGGTCGCGGCAAGGTAGTGATTGACGTCCTTGATCAACCCGAACAGTTCCCCCACGGCGGCGCCGGAGTTGAAATCGTCGTCCATACTGGCGAAGAAGCGCCGCCGCCGATGATCCGCAGCCTCGGCCAGGGCCGCCCCCGGCAGGGAGACCAGCCCCGGGACCACGGTCCGCGTACCGCCATTGCGGCCGGCAGCGAGGGCATTCGAGAGATTCTGGGCACCTCGGCGCAGGCGATCATATCCGGCTGCCGCCTCGCGGAGGCGGTCCTCGGAGAAATCGAGTTGGCTGCGGAAATGTGCGTTGAGCAGGAAAAAGCGAAGAACCGCAGCGGGATGGCGCGACAGGAGCGTGTCGAGGGCCAGGAAGTTGCCGTCCGACTTGGACATCTTGCTCTTGCCCAGATATAGCAACCCGTTGTGCAACCAGTGGTTGACGAATGCTTCGCCGGTGGCGCAACAACTCTGGGCCAGTTCGTTCTCGTGATGGGGAAACAGGAGGTCGCGACCGCCGCCGTGCAGATCGAAGTGGTTTCCGAGGTAACGCGTGGCCATGGCCGAACACTCGATGTGCCAGCCGGGGCGGCCCCGCCCCCAGGGCGACTCCCACCCCGGCGTATCGCCATCGCTGCGCTTCCAGAGAGCAAAATCCAGAGGATCTTCCTTGCGGTCGCCCACCTCCACGCGCACACCGCTGCGCATGTCGTCGAGATCGCGGCCCGATAGCCGACCGTATCCCGGCCAGGACCGGACCCGGAAGTAGACGTCGCCTTCGGCAGCATAGGCGTTCCCGCTCTCGATCAGCCGTTCCACGAAGGCCACGATGTCCGGGACGTGCTCCGTGACCCGCGGATAATGGTGGGCGGGAAGGATGCGAAGAGCGTCGGCAGCCGTATGGAAGGCGTCGATGTTACGCTGGGCCACCGTCTCGGCACTGACGTTTTCCTGCTGTGCGCGCGCGATGATCTTGTCGTCGATGTCGGTGAAATTCTGGACGTGGGTCACCTCGAATCCGCGGTATTCCAGGTAGCGACGGATCATGTCGCAGGCCACGAATGCAAACATGTGGCCGAGATGCGGCACGTCCTGCACGGTGAGTCCGCACACGTAGAGGCCGACCTTGCCGGGCTCGACCGGCACGAACGGTCGCTTGCTGCGACTGCGATGATCGTAGATCTGCAGGCTCACGAGTTCGTCCCGGCGCGCAACAGGGCGTCGCGGCAGAGGTCCTCGACCAGGGAATCGAAGCCGATACCGACGGCGTCGGCGGCCATGGGCACCAGACTGAGCTCCGTCATACCGGGGATCGTGTTGGCCTCGAGACACCAGTGATGGTCGCCGTCGAAACGGAAATCCACCCGCGCCACCCCCTGACAGCCCAGAAGGTCGTAGAGCTGCAGGGCATCGGCGGAGATGGCCTCGTAGGTCGGCGAATGGATCGGGGCTGGCACCAGATACTCCGTGGCGCCCTTGGTGTACTTGTTGCCGTAGTCGTAGAATCCGTCGCGGGGACGGATCTCCAGCAGCGGCAGGCGGCGCCCGAGGAAGACGGCCACGGTGAGTTCCCGACCCGGTACGTACCGTTCGAGCAGGATCCCCACCTGCGAGCCGACCGCCGAGGCGGCCACGCGCTCGAACGCCGCGGCGAACTCCCCGGCTTCCTGGACGATCTCCACGCCGACGCTGCTGCCGGCGCCATTGAGCTTGACGACCAGAGGGAAGCCCAGTTCCGCCTCTGCGCGCTCGCGAATCCGGTCCAGGCCGAGCGTGCCGCCATTGCGAGCGGTCACCGTCGACTCCGATCCGGTCACGGCCATGGGTCCCGACGTGGCGCGATCCCAGGTCACGAGCAGCCATTCGGGCGTGGCGATTCCCGCCCCGGCCATGACTCGCTTGGACGCCGCCTTGTCCATGGCCAGGGCACTGGCCAATGGGCCCGAAAGGGCGTAGGTCACGCCCAGCAGGTCCAGCAGCGCCTGGAGATGACCGTCCTCGCCGTCGCCGCCGTGCAGGGCCGGAAACACGACCTCGGCGGATGTCACGGCGTCATGGGTCGCCACGGACCGGACGTTGGGAATGTCCACCCTGGTCACATCGTGGCCGCCACGCTGAAGGGCATCCGCCACGGCGTTGCCGGTCTGCAACGAGATGTCGCGTTCCGGGGAATCGCTCCCCATGAGGACGGTGACTCGCATGGTCTGCTCCGATGCTGGCGATCTTGGAATCTCCGCGCCCGGCGATGGCCGGAGGGCACATCTTAGGCCCGACCGCGACGGCGGGGCAAGAACAGTGAGGGCGAGCTCCGAAGTTCTCGCCATCCGGAGCAGAGCAAACCTCGATGGCCAGGACGCAGATCACCTCGGTCA
>PIVY01000492.1 GCA_003353795.1 bacterium | reverse complement strand
ATCTCGACCCGGTCGTCGCCGCGCGGCACCAGGATCTGAGCGCCGCGCCGCACGGCCACCACCAGCACACCCCGCGGCAGGCCCACCTCGGCCACAGGCGCGGCGGCCAGACGGCTGCCCTCCACGGCCTCGGCCTCCAAGAGCTCCACGCGGTCCTCCAGGAGCGGCGCCACCGAGTGCACCGAGCCGCCGTGGATGTGGCGCAGGATGAGGCCGATGGCCAGCAGGCGCGGGCTGATGACCGCGTCGATTCCCACCTCGCCGATCAGGTCGGCCAGCGCCGGGTGGTCCACCAGGGCGAAGGCCCGGCCCGCGCCCAGCCGCTTCGCCAGCAGGCCGGCGACGAGGTTCGTCTCATGGTTCGGCGTGAGCGACACGAACGTGGCGACGCGCTCGATCTCTTCTTCCTCGAGCAGCGCCCCGTCGGTCACGGCGCCGTGCACCACCACCGGGTGCTCGAGCTGATCGGCGGCGTGGCGCGCCACGTCACCGTCGGCCTCGATGACGATGACCTTGGCATCGTGATTCTCCAGCCGGCGAGCCAGGGCCAGGCCCATGCGGTCGGCCCCCGCCACCATGATGTGTCGACGCTCCTCTTGCAGCGTCCCCACCAACGTGAGCACACCCTCCAGGTCCTCGCGCGCGATCGCGAAATAGACCAGGTCGCCGGCACGAATCTCGTCGACGCCGGAGGGGATGATCCAATCGCTACCGCGGTGGATCGCGGCGACGAGCGTGGGCGTACCCGCAAACAGGAGCTGCACGTGGCTCACCAGCAGACCGGCGAAGTCGGAGCCCTCGCCGATGCGGAAGCCCGCCACCAGCAGCTGTCCGTCCAGGAACGAGGCCACGTCCAGGGCGCCCGGGACCTCGAGCAGCGCCACGATGCGATCCACGGCGGCTTCGATGG
>PIVY01000491.1 GCA_003353795.1 bacterium | reverse complement strand
CGCCACCTACGGCGTGACCGTCGATGCCGATACGGGAAGCGTCACCATGGATGGAATCATCTTCAGGGACAGCGGCAGCGACCTCGGCAACGGCAGCGGCCTGCGGGTCTGGGGCAACGGCAGTGTGGTCATTACCAACGGGATCTTCCTGAACGTCCATGGTGGCTCGGGCGTGGCCATCACCGCCAGCGACGAGAGCGCCGTCCGCCTGAGGTGGGGCTCGATCAGCAACCACGACGCCGGCAACGCGGCCGTGGTGGCCTGCACCGGCATGGCGGCCGTTCTCATCGACAGTACCGAGTTCTGGAACTGTACCGGCACCGTGGTTCACGGCAGCGGGGAGAGCCTCGGTCTGGCTCGTGTGGGTTTCGTGGATTGCGCCGGCACCATGGTCCGGATCGAGAGCAACCACCCGCAGCACTTCCTCCACACCCTCAACACACGCAACACGCAGGGCACCGTGCTGTCAGTCGGCGATGGCCAGACGGTTCAGGTCTGGTCGTGCCTGTTCGATGACCACGACGGAACCGTGATCGACCTGGGCGACGACGTCGCGCTCGACCTGCGCCAGGACACCGCGGTGGACCTGACCGGTCCGCTGGTCGCCGCTGGAGCGAACTGCACCGTGGACATGATCCTCAGCGTCGTGGTGGACGCGGCCACGCCGGTGATCTCGCTCGGCACGCCGGCGATCTCGGAGTGCGACTTCTGGCGAACCGACGGCGCGAATGCCTGGGCGGGTCTCGAGGAGTTTGCAGGGGTGGACGGTAATATCGAGACGGACCCGTTGTTCCTTTCCTTGATGCCTGCCATACTGCGAGACCGAGGAGAGAGCGACCGGGCACTTGGCGATGGCGTTGAGATTGAATTGGCCCAAGAAGTTCAAAGCGATGAATACTTGTGGAAGAAAG
>PIVY01000490.1 GCA_003353795.1 bacterium | reverse complement strand
GCAACGCCACAGCCACGGCCAGCAACAGCGTCGGCAACCAGGCCCACGCGTGGCGCAGACCTGCCATCACGGTCCTCTGCCAGCTGGCGAGTGCTCCGGCCAGCCCTGCGGCCCCGACGTTGGGCACCGTCCAGACCGTCTCCGTCGCGGCGAATGCGTGGGCGTACCGCGCCCCCGACAGCAACTCCACCCGCACGAGCGCGGTCATGGCGGCGCCGGCGAGTGGGTAGTCGATCGCCACGGCCTGACCGGCGAGTCCTTCGGCGCACCGGTAGACCTGCTCGTGCAGCCGGCCGCCGGGAGTCTCGGTGACCATGGGCGGAGATTCGGGCTCGCATACGTTGGGCAAGATCGGTCGTGGCTCGGCCCCCACGGGTATCATCGGCGGCACCCGCCACTGCACCACGAACACTTCTGGTTCTCGTTCGTTGATCTGGACCTGGAGGGGCGGCACGCCGTCGGCGAAGGCGGTCGCGACCGTGAGCACGGCCGCCACGCCGGCCAGGACGACGATCCGGAGACCTGGCCGCGTCACTGGCCGCCTCCGGTCGGCGCCGGCGCCACGGGCAGTGTGGCGAACGCCTCCTCGTCGACGATGATGTCGAATTCACGGGCCAGGGTGGCGTAGATCTCGTCGCTGGCGCGTTGCTTGTTGGCGACCTGGATATCGCGTTGCACGGCCGACCGGACCTCGCCCAGTGCCGACGCCCGACCTGGCTCCACGGCATCGATGCGCACGAGGTGCAATCCGAACCCGGATTCGACGGGCCCCGTCCAGCCTCCAGGATCCAGGGCGAACAAAGCCGTGGCGAAGTCGGCGCCGAATTCGCGGCGGACAGCGAACGGCGTCACGAGATCGAAGCGGGAACCGAGCAGGAAGCGATCACCCAGCTGGGCCGCATCGCCCACGG
>PIVY01000489.1 GCA_003353795.1 bacterium | reverse complement strand
ATAGGATAAGGACTTACCAGAGTTCTAACCCTACAACAAAACAAGGCCATCGACATGACAGAGTGTAACGGATTACCCCTGACCTTCTCAAGGCTCGCACGCCGCGATATTCAGGCGGACTTCCACGGCGGAGCCATCACCTCCGACTCCGGGTCACTCCTGCTTCGGGAAGTCGACCGGCGCATCCACATGATCGACGCGAGGACCGACTGCGTTCCCGACCCGCGCGACCCGGCGAAGACCACGCACGCCCTGCGGACACTCCTGGCCCAGCGCATCTTCGCCATCGCCATGGGCTATGAGGACGGCAACGATCACACCGATCTCCGCCGCGACCCGTTGCTCCAACTGGTCACCGAACGCGGCATCGATCCCCGCAAGCCCCTCGGCGCGCCGTCGACGCTCTGTCGCATGGAGAACAGCGTGCCGCGGTCGGCGTTGGCCCAGTTCGCCGCCGTCTTCGTCGAACAGTTCCTCGCCTCGCACGAGGTCCCGCCCGACCAGATCGTCCTGGACTTCGATGCCACCGACGACCCGGTCCACGGCCGCCAGGAAGGCCGATTCTTCCACGGCTACTATGATCACTACTGCTTCCTGCCGCTGTACGTCTTCTGTGGCGACCACCTGTTGTGCGCCTACCTGCGGCCCAGCAAGATCGACGCGGCCAAGCACAGCCGCGCCATTCTCAAACTGCTGGTCGACCGCATCCGAAAGGCTTGGCCCCAGGCCCGAATCGTCTTCCGCGGCGACAGCGGCTTCTGCCGGTGGAAGTTGCTGCGGTGGTGCGATCGACACGACGTGTACTACATCGTCGGCCTGGCCAAGAACGCGAGACTCAAACGCATGGCACGACGCGAGATCGTCACCGCACGCTGGCGGCATCGGCGAGGGGGGGGCAAACAACGCCTCTTC
>PIVY01000488.1 GCA_003353795.1 bacterium | reverse complement strand
GAAGCAAGGTGGCCTAGCCGATAGCAGGGATCGAAACCCAGCAGAGCCTCGCCCTCGGCCAACAACATCACCGTGAGGGCAGCTCGACGACGCTGGCGACACCGAGTCGGATCTGCCGGGTCGACCGCCGCCGCTCCACGACCTGCGACCCGGCGGCGACACCTACCTTGGTGAACTGCTCCCGGGCCCGGTGGACGTAGGTGTGCACTCTCGCGTCATCGACACCGAGCATCTGCGCCAGATTGTCGGCGTAGATCCATCCCTGTTCGGCTGGTGGCACGGTGGGCGCGTCAGTCGACCGCGCCCGCGCGAGGAGGAGGAGCAGCTCGTGGTGGGCGCGGGCACCGAGATCCAGCAGGCGGTCCCGGTATTTCAACGACATGCCGACCCACTCCTGGTCCCGGCTGACTTCGAACTGGAGCTCGATCTGGTCGAGGGGGACGGCGTCGTTTCGCTGGCCTAGGGTGGGTGGAAGCGGCTCCGGCAGATGCAGTCGCCAGATCTGGCCATCGACATCGAGCTGCTCGTGGTCGTGCGCCTCGCGAAAGGTCGCACGCCCCTCGAACCTCCAGGTGCCGGCCTCGTCGCGGTAGATGGAGAACCGCGGGACCTCGGACGGAGGGAGGCCGAGCACGTCTCCCGCCACCGCTACGATTCCGGTTTCGTCTCGCGCCTCGGCAAACGCTTGCGGTGGCGAGTCGGACCCCAGGTGCCACACATCACCCGATGCCCCCCCGAAGGTCAGCGCCGCGTCGGCCTCAATCGGTGCGCCCTCGCGGGACAGCAGGCCCTTGCCATCGACCAGGGTGCCGTTCCGGCTGTTGAGATCCTGGACCCGCCAGGTCGTTCCGTCCCACGAGATCACCGCGTGCTCGGCCGACACTGTGGCCGACGAAAGCGTCAGATCGCAGCGC
>PIVY01000118.1 GCA_003353795.1 bacterium | reverse complement strand
CCGGCGCTCACCAGCGGCAAGCTCAACTTCTACACGAACTACTGGCAGAACGAGGCCAACAAGGTCTGGACCTGGATGACCTGGAACAACCTCATGGGCGATCCGGCCACCGAGATGTGGACCGGCATTCCGCACCTGCTCAGCGTCGACTATCCCGCCACCGTCGCCGTGACCGCGAACTTGCTGCCGGTTACGGTCACCGATCACGGTTCGCCCGTGGCCGGGGCCCGGGTGACGGTCTACCAGGCCGGCGCCGTGCGCAGCTACGCCGTTACCGACGCGGCAGGCGAGGCGCTGGTCGACATCGGCGGCGCCGCCATGGGGGACATGCACGTCACGGTGACCGGGCGGAACCTTTCCCCCTATCGCGGAATGGCGACGGTGGGGACCGTGGCGCAGTCCCTGGACCTGCTCACCGCGAGTGTGAACGATGCGGCAGGCAACGGCGACGGCACCGCGAATCCCGGCGAGAGTTTGCAGGTGACGGCGCAGCTGATCAACGGCGGCACCTCCATGGCCACCCAGATCAGCGCCGCGCTGGTGGCCGGTCCGGACTGGGCCGACTACACCGGCAGCCCCGTGTTCTTCGGCGACGTGGCCGCCGGCGCCACCGCCTGGGGCGAGGACCCGTTCTCCATCACCTTCGATCCCGTGGCGCCCGGCGGCAGCAATGCCACGTTCGAGATGATCGCCACCAGCGGCGCCGACAGCTGGACCAGCAGGCTGGTGGTCCCGGTGGTCGGTCCGCGCGGCGAGTTCTACGTCACGTCCTGGGGGTTGCCCGGAAACTCCCCCGATCCCGGCGAGGCGGGCGACCTGACGCTGGTGCTTCGCAACGTGGGCAATCTGGCCACGAACGGCGCCACCGCCCGGTTGAGCACGAACAGTCGCTGGGTCACGATCACCGACGGTGTCGGCTCGTACGGCCCCGGAACCGTCGGCGGCAATCTCTCGCCCACCAACGTCTTCAGTGTGTCCATCGATCCCGACTGCGTGCCCGGCCACCTGGCCAGCTTCGTGCTCGAGCTCACCTTCGCCGAGGGTGGCAGCCAGGTGCTCGAGTTCCCCGCGGCCATCGGCACCGTTGCCGCCGGCGATCCGTCGGGCCCCGATCCCTACGGCTACTGGGCCTTCAGCAACGACGACACCCACGCCCTGGCGCCCACCTACAACTGGGTCGAACTGGCCGACATCGGCGAGAACACGGGCATCGACGACAACGGTCGCTGGGACGACGAGACCAAGGTGATCGACCTGCCGTTCACCTTCGCGTACTACGGTCAGACCTACGACCGCATCAGCGTCTGCTCCAACGGCTGGCTCGCCTTCGGCGTCACCGATCTCAAGTTCTACCGCAGCTGGATGCTGCCGGCCGACGGCTCGCCCGACGCCATGGTCTGCGCTTTCTGGGACGACCTGGCCGACGGCGACGTCTACACCTGGCACGACGCGGCGAACCATCGCTTCATCGTGCAGTGGGACAACTTCGGCACCTGGTACGAGAGTTCCGAGAACCACTCGGGCAACTGCACCTTCCAGATCATCCTCACCGACCCGGCGCACAGCGGCACCGACACCGGCGACGGCCTGATCACGGTGCAGTACCAGAGCGTCACCATCTCGCCCGACGAGACCACGTACTTCACCGCCGGCATCCAGGATCACACGCGCACGACCGGCCTGACCTATGCCTTCGGCAACAACTACGCCGGCGGCGCCGCGGCCATCAATGGCGGACGGGCCATCGCCTACCGCACGATCACGGCGGCAGAACCGGGCATGCTGACCGGCTCGGTGGTCGTCGACGACGGCGCTTCGCAACCGATTCCGGGCGCCGTGGTGAGCGTGCTCGGAAGCCTGCACGCCTTCGCCAGCGGCAACGACGGTCTCTTCAGCGGAACCGCGTCCGAAGGCACCTGGGACGTGGCGGTCTCGCACCCCAGTTGCGATCCCGACACAGTCTATGGCGTGGTCGTGCACGGGGGCCAGGCGACCACGGTGGACTTCGCGCTCGCCGATACGGGCGGACCGGCCTTCGCCGGCACCACGCGGCTCTCGGCCACCGACGATACGGTGGGACCGTACGTGGTCGAGTCCACGCTCACCGATCTGTCGGGCGTGGCGGACTATCATCTCTACTGCACGTCGAGCGCCGACGGCGAACCGTTCGAGGTGCCGCTGGTGCTCGTGGATGCCGGCACCGGTCTGGTGCGGGGCGAGATCCCGGGCCAGCCGGAGGGCTCCCGGATTCGGTACTGGCTTACCGCCAGCGACGTGCTGGGTAACGTGTCCGCCGAACCGGCGGGCGCCCCCTGGCCGAGTTTCAACTTCCAGGTCGGCGGCACCGTGTCCAACGTGGTCGACGAGGACTTCGAGAACGGCATCGGCGGCTGGCAGTACAACCTGGATGGTTCGGACTCGGCGTCCTCGGGTATCTGGATCCTGGCCAACCCGGTCGGGTCGGAGAGCGAAGGCCAGCCCGTGCAGCCGGAAGACGACCATACCGCGGCGCCCGGCGTGACCTGCTGGATCACCGGCCAGCACATCGCCGGACAGACCGCCGGCTACAACGACGTGGACGGCGGCACGACCACCCTGGTCAGCCCCATCTGGGACCTGTCCAGCCACGGCGCGGTCACCGTCAGTTACTGGCGCTGGTACACCAACGATATGGGCGGCTCGCCGGGCGAAGACGTCTGGGCGGTGCAGGTGTCCAACGACGGCGGCGGCACCTGGAGCAGCGTGGAGTCGACCACGGCCAGCAACAACGCCTGGCAGCAGGTGACCTTCCAGTTCGACGAGCACTTCGACACGCCCGACCAGGTTCGCCTGCGGTTCTCGGCCTCGGACGATGGCGGCGGTTCGCTGGTGGAGGCGGCGGTGGACGACCTGACGATCCAGGCCACTGCCCTCCTGCCCGACCTGGATGCTCCCACGGTGACCGTGACGTCGCCCGACGGCGGCGAGATCTACTCCACCGGCCAGATCATGACCATCGGCTGGGCCGCCGGCGATGACGTCGGCGTGGTGGAGACGCGGATCTCGTTGTCGCTGGACGGCGGCCAGTCCTGGGGCGATCCCATCCTCGCCGGACCGCTGGCTGACACCGCCCAGTGGACCGTGGACGTGCCGGGCGGCGGCAGCCAGCAGGCCCGCATCCGTGTGGAGGTGATCGACGGCGAGGGCCGGTCGACCGTGGACGTTTCGGACGCCGATTTCACCATCACCGTCGACCCGCTCGACGCGCCGCCCGCCGCGGTGCTCGGCCTGGCGCAGAACCATCCCAACCCGTTCAATCCGGCGACGGTCATCGCGTTCAACCTGCCGCGGGCGCAGAACGTGTCACTGAACGTCTACGACGTGCAGGGCCGCCTGATCCGCGCGCTGCTCCACGGCGAGCAGACCGCGGGGCGGCACGAGGTGCTGTGGCAGGGGCGCGACGAGTCCGGCAACGGAGTCGCCAGCGGCACCTACTTCTACCGCCTCGTGGCGGACGAGGGGACGCTGGTGAGGAAGATGCTGCTGTTGAAGTAGGCGTTGCGCCAAGAGGATTGTGTCCAAGGCCGGGTGCCGTGCGCGCCCGGCCTTTTTTCTACATCGCGTCCTTCAACTCATGCCGCAGGTTCATTCCCAATAAGACTGCCTCCATCTCCCCCCAGGTCCGACTCGGCCCCTGTTCCTGGCGGCAAGAAACAGGACTTGCATTATCTTCTAGAGACTGCCCCGCGGCATCGTCCGCCGCCGCCGGGCGGTCGGACCGCCTCCCGGGGAGAACCGCCATGTCCCAAGACCAACAGCCGTCCGCCGAGCTGCTCGACACGCTCTACACCGAACTGCGCCGCCTCGCCCGGGCCCGCATGCGCAACCTGCCCCCCGGCAATACCCTTCAGCCCACCGCGCTGGTCCATGAGGCGTTCCTGCGTCTGAACAAGACCGACGGCCAGCAGTGGAACAGCCAGGGGCACTTCTTCGGCGCGGCCGCCCTGGCCATGCGCCAGATCCTCGTGGACCAGGCCCGACGCAAGTCGCGCATCCGCCACGGCGGCGAGCAGAAGCGCATGGACGTGGACGACATCGACCTGCCCATCGAGCTGCCGGTGGACGACCTGCTGGCCCTCGACCAGGCCCTCACCCGTCTCGAGAAGGATGACCCGCGCAAGGCCCAGATCGTCATGCTGCGCTACTTCGTGGGGCTCGAACGCGAGGAAGTGGCCGAGATCATGGGTATCTCGCTGCGCACCGTCGACCGCGACTGGCGCTACATCGTCGCCCGTCTGCAGCGCGACCTCGAGGCCGAGGCGTCGTGACCGATCCGCGCCAGCAGCGCGCCGAGGATCTCTTCCAGCGGGCCCTCGATCTCGAACCCGACCAGCGCGCCGCGTTCCTCGACGCCGAGTGCGGCGATGACGCCGCCCTCAGGGACGAGGTAGACGGACTTCTTGGATACGCCGGCGACGACGCGACCGGATTTCTCGACAAGCCGGCCGTGCCCATGGCCCCGCCCGGGCGCCGCCTCACCGATCCCGACACCGTGGGCCCGTACCGCGTGCTCGGCCGCCTCGGCGACGGCGCCTACGGCGTGGTCTACGAGGTGGAGCAGACCGAACCCATCCAGCGCCGCCTGGCCCTCAAGCTCCTGAAGGCGGGCATGGACACCGAGGAGATCCTGGCCCGCTTCGAGACCGAGCGCCAGACCCTCGCCGTGCTCGACCACCCCAACATCGCCCGGGTCATCGACGCCGGCGCCAGCGACGGTGGTCGTCCGTACTTCGTCATGGAGCTGGTGCGCGGCGAGACCATCACCGACTACTGCGACAGCATGAAGTTGGACTTACGCGCCCGCCTCGAGCTCTTCATCGAGGTGGGTCGCGCCGTGCAGCACGCGCACCAGCGCGGCGTCCTGCACCGCGACCTCAAGCCCTCGAACATCCTCGTCTCGCACGTGGACGGCCGGGCCATGCCCAAGGTCATCGACTTCGGCATCGCCAAGGTCACCACCGCGGCGGCGTCCAGCCGACCCAGCTACACCCTGGACGGCCAGGCGATGGGCACGCCCATCTACATGAGCCCCGAGCAGTCGGGCCGTTCACGCCTGGACGTCGATACCGCGACGGACGTCTACAGCATGGGGGTGCTGCTCTACGAGTTGCTGTGCGGCCAGCTTCCCTACGACGCGGAGGTCTTCCGCGACGTCTCTCCCGACCGGTTCGAGGCCCGCATGCGCGAGAACGACCCGGCGCCGCCGTCGATCCGGGTGCAGAAGCTGGGGGATCAGGCTGCCGCCGTGGCGCGGCGGCGCAGCAATGAGGCCTGGCACCTGCGCAGCGAGCTCGACGGCGACCTCGACTGGATCGTCATGCGCGCCATCGAGCGCGACCGTCTGCGCCGCTACCAGACGCTGCAGGAACTGATCCAGGAGATCGAGCGCTACTTCCGCGACGATCCCGTTCTAGCCGGCCCGCCGGGAATCCGCTACCGGCTGCGCAAGTTCGTCAGCCGCAATCGCGGGGCGCTGATGGTGGCCGGCCTGGCCATGATCAGCGTGCTCATCGCCGCCGGCGGTCTCACCTACTCGCTCATCGAATCGAACCGGCAGCGCATGGTGGCCGAGTCGGCGCGGGCCGAGTCGGACGCGGTCCTGGTCTTCCTCTCGAACATGCTGTCGTCCGCGGATCCCGGACGCGAAGGCGCCGACGTCACCGTGGTCGAGGTGCTGGACGCGGCGTCCCAGGACGTGGGCATCGACTTCGCCGAGCAGCCTCAGGTGGAAGCGCGATTGCGGTCGGTCATGGGTCTGGTGTATCGCGAGCTGGGTCGTTACGATGACGCGCACGCCCACTTCGAGCGCGGTCTCCAGCTGATCGACGGCCGCGAAGACATCGGCGTGGATCTGCAACGCGAACTGGGTACGCTGCAGCGGTCCGAGGGCGACTACGCCAGCGCCGAGTCGACCTTCGTGCGGATCCTGGACGCGCGCCGGCAGGATCCGTCGCCCGATCCGCGCCTGCTGATCCAATCGCTCACCGATCTCGGTGGCCTCTACGTCATGGCCGAGCGCCACGACGAGGGTATCCCCATCCTCGAGGAAGCCCAGCAACTGGCCCGCCGCGAGAACCTTCCGGACACCGATCCGGTGGTTGCCGTCATCTATACCGACCTGGGCAATGCCTACCGCTCCGCCGGCATGTTCGACGAGGCCGAGGTCCTGCTCCTGGCGGCCATCGACCTGGCCGACCGCAGTCACGGCCACGCGCACGCCGGCATCATCTCCGACATCCAGAATCTCGCGGGACTCTATCGCGAGACCGGTCGTCTGGACGAAGCGCTGCCGCTGTACCGACGCTGCTACGTCGACGGCATCGAGGTCTTCGGCGGGGAGCACCCGGTGACCCTGCGCTTCCGCAGCAACTATGCCCTCTGCCTGTCGGACATGGGCCTGTACGAGGAGGCGCTGGTCCACTCGCAGGAGGTGGTGACCAGCCGCGAGGCGCTGCTGGGCCTCGACAATCCGTCGACCCTCGCCAGTCGCCTCAACCTGGCCCTGCTCTACGCCCGCATGGACCGCTACGAGGAATCCGCCGCGAGCGCCCGGGAAACCCGTCAGCGCATCCGCACGAAGATGGGCGAGGACCATATCTACGCCATGATCGTCGATCACATCCTGGGCAGCGCACTCCACCTCGGCGGCGATCCCACCGCCGGTGAGGTCTACCTCCGGGCTGCAGTCACCGGCATGCGTGAGATCCTGCCTGCCGACAGCTGGCGCCTTGGCCGCACCACCTCGGCCTGGGGCGCCTGCGTGCGTGATCTCGGTCGCCACGAGGACGCCGAGCGCTTGCTCACCGACGGCCATCGCATTCTCGACGAGGCCCTCGGTCCCGACGACAAGCGCACCCGCGACGCGGCCGGCGAACTGGCCCGCCTCTACGAACTCTGGCAGCAGCCGGACGCCGCCGCCCACTGGCGCGAACTGGCCGCGCGCTGATTTTCCCTGGCAGTCGATCCTCCCGCACGACGAACTACCGGGTGACAGGCCGCCGCGGGATGCTCCCGCGCCGCCACCGTCCCCGCCTCGTGCGAAAGGTAGACGACATGAGCCCCCTCGACGGCACCGGACCAGTGATGCTGAACATGACCTTCACCAGCCGCTTCTCCGGCCTGCAGTTCGACACCACTGCCGCACGCCTGGGTGAACGCCTGCGCACCCTACCGGGCATGGTCGCCGCCGAGGTAGTCACCGACGCCGCTTCGGGCACCGTGACGACCGCCTGCGTCTTCGTCGGACTCCTGGCGAGGGAGCGCTTCGTGCTGTCGTCCCTCTACGACCGGCTACCGGGCCAGGCCGGCATGCGTGTGGGCACCCGCACCACCCGCCGCGTGGATCTGGGGACCACCGACCGCGACGACCTCGAGGAACTGACTCGGACCTGCCAGGTGGCCTGACTCGATCGCGCAATTCCCTGGCGGCGGTGACCGATGTCGGTGATGATGACTCCCAGCGGTCCCGGCGTGTCGCCGCGACCCGGCCGGAGGAATATCCCGACCCATGTCCCAACGACCGATCCCGCACCCCGCATCACTCGCCGAGCACTACCGGCACTTCCGCGTGGCCGACCGCCTGCTGCTGACCGGCCATTCCCATCAGGCCTGGCCGGACGTGGCCCTCGCCGCGCAGCAGCAAGCCTGGGACGACGCCGCCGCGCTCGTGGACGAGAAGTGGGACCTGGCCTTCGCCCGCGCCGACCGGGTGCGTCGCGGCTTCGCTTCCCTGCTGGACGACCATGCCGGCGAGTACGCCCTGGCCGCCAGCACCCACGACCTGGTGATCCGCTTCCTCTCCGCCCTGCCCCTGCGCGAGCGCCCCGTGCTGGTGACCACCGACGGAGAATTCCACACCCTGCGCCGCCAGCTCGACCGCCTCGCCGAGGAAAGGGTGCAGGTGGTCAAGGTTCCGGCCGAACCCACCGACGACCTGGCCGCCCGCCTCGCCGCCGCCGTGGACGACCGCACCGCCGCCGTCCTCGTCTCGTGCGTGCTCTTCCGCAGCGGTCGTATCGTGCGCGGCCTGGGCGCGGTTCAGGACGCTTGCCGCCGCCACGGCGCCGAGCTTCTCGTGGACGCCTATCACGCCTGCAACGTGGTGCCGTTCTCGATCGCCGAGGAGGGCCTCGACGGGGCCTTCGTCACCGGCGGCGGCTACAAGTACTGCCAGCTGGGCGAGGGCAACGGATTCCTGCGGGTGCCGCCGGGCTGCGATCTGCGGCCGGTGATCACCGGCTGGTTCGCCGAGTTCGCCGATCTCGCCGGCGCCGCCGCCGGTGGCGTGCGCTACGGCGAAGGGCATGCCCGCTTCGCCGGCGCCACCTACGATCCGGTGAGCCACTACCGCGCCGCGGCGGTGTTCGACTTCTTCGCCGCGCGCGGGCTCGACCCCGCCACGCTGCGCACCATCAGCCAGGCGCAGATCGGTCGCCTCGCCGCGCGGTTCGATGCCCTCGACCTGGATCCCGACCTGATCGGGCGCGACCGCAGCGCGCCCTTGACCGAGGTCGGCGGATTCCTGGTCCTGTCCTCTGCTCGCGCCGGCGAGCTCTGCCGTGCCCTCGCCGACCGCGGCGTCTGGACCGACCATCGCGACCGGTCCCTGCGATTCGGACCGGCGCCCTACCTCAGCGACCAGCAGCTCGACGAGGCCATGGACCGTCTCGGCGAGGTCGCGCGGACACTGGTCGGAAAGGCGGGCTGACATGGGCGGACTCGCGGTGCTGAAGATCGCCGTCGCCCTGGCCGCTGCCGCCACCGGTCCCTATCTGGGGCAGGCCCCGCCTGGAACCACTCCCGTACCGTTCGACGTCGAGGGCGTGGCTCCGGATCATTCGGTGCCGGTGTTCGCCCCCGACCGGGTCGAGGTCTACTGGGCGCAGGCGGATCAGCCGGACGGGACGCGACGCATGTATCGGTCGTACATGTCGGCAAGAGGCTGGTCGGCGCCGGCGGTGACGTCGTTCACCGGTCGCTGGGACGCCGACGGTCCCGTGTTCTCGCCCGACGGCCAGCAACTCTACTTCAGTTCCACGCGACCGTTGGCCTCCGAGGGCGGGCACCGGCGGGAGCGCCTGTGGGTGGTCGAACGAGAAGGATCCGACTGGTCGCAACCGCGCGCCCTGCCGGCCGAGATCAACGCCGAGCACCTGCACTGGCGTTGCAGCGTGGACGGCGAGGGCAACGTGTACTTCGGGGCCGATCGCGAGGGCGGCCAGGGACGGGACGACATCCACGTCGGCCGGCGCACCAAGGATGGATTCTACCCGGCGTCGAGCCTGTCGCCGCCGCTCAACACGGCCTGCCACGAGAGCACGCCCTGCGTGGCGCCCGACGGCAGCTACCTGCTGTTCGCCCGCTCGTGCTTCGGCCCCGATACGCCGGACGTGCCCACGGGTCTGCTGGTGAGCTTCCGCTTGCCGGCCGGCGCCTGGAGCATACCGGTGCCCGTGCCCCTGGACGGCGTGGCGGCCGAGGACGCCGTCTGTCCCACCATCACGCCGGACGGACGCTTCCTCTTCTTCCTCGTTCTCGACCGTCGGCAACGGTCGGTTTACTGGGTCGATGCCGAGGTGGTCTGGAATCTGAACCCGGTCGACCCGCCGGGCCGGACCGAGAAGGGAAACCGCTGATGAACCGTCTTCTCGCCTTCGTGGTGTGCATCGCGACCATGGCGCTGATGGCCGTGGGCGGCTGCCGGGACAAGGACGCAGGAGCCGGCGCCATGCGCGGCATGTTCCGTTACATGGCGGACGCGGCCGTGTTCACCGATTGCGCCACCGGCCAGCGCCACCCCGTGGCCATGGCCGAGGACTACGTCGCCCTCGAGCGCGCCTACCTCGAATCGCGACCCGAGCCCGGCGGCGAGGTGCTGGTCACCTTCAACGGCCGCATCGAGGACCGTCCGCGCATGGAAGGCGACGGCACCGTGCCCACGGTGGTCGTGGAGCGTCATGGGGGAGCCTGGCCGGGCGAGACCTGCGGGAGTCCGGGGCTGACCGAAGCGCTGGAGAATACGTACTGGAAGCTGACCCGCCTCGGCGACCGGCCCGTGATCGTGCACAACGACCATCGCGAGCCGCACCTGGTGCTGCAGAAGGAAGAGGGGCGTGCCGTGGCCACCGGTGGCTGCAACATGGCCGGCGGCGCCTACCAACTGGACGGCGAGCGCCTTGCCTTCGGCGACATGATGAGCACCATGATGGCCTGCCCCGGTCTCATGGACCAGGAGCACGCATTTCTGCAGGCGTTGGCCGTGGTGGACGCCTGGCGCATCGAGGGCCAGCATCTGGAACTCCTCGACGACGCAGGCGAGCTTCTGCTCCGACTGGAGGCGCGGGCATTTCCATGAGTGTAAAGCTGGGCCTGGCCGCGGCACTGATCGTGGTGGTGAATCTGCCGTTCGGATACTGGCGTGCCGGCGTGCGCAAGCTGTCGCTGCCCTGGTTCCTGGCCGTGCATCTGCCGGTGCTGCTGGTGGTGGGCATCCGGTTACTGCTGGGGATCCCCTTCGCGTGGTGGGTGTTGCCGATCACGGTGGGGTCGTTCGCCCTGGGGCAGTGGCTGGGGGCCCGGATGCGCCGCTAGCAGCCCGTATGTAGCTTGTTGCGAGGCCATTGTCGGCGGGGCCCGTGCCCGACGAACATCCGCGATTCATCAGGAGAGCGATCAGATTGTCCGAAGCCGAACAGCATCACGACGTCGTCGGCAGTACCTTGCCCGATAACGAAATCGAGCGTCGTCGCCTCCTGCTGGGAGTTGACGCCGACGTCGTGGACACGCTCGCCACGTGCCGCAACCTCGTCGAGCCCGCCGTCGAGGACATCATCGAACGATTCTACCGGAAGCAACTGGCGGTGCCCGAGGTGGCGGCTCTCATCAGTAGGCCCGAGACACTCGGCAGGCTCAAGGTCGCCGTCGGGCAATACGTCCTGGAGCTCTTCGGCGGCCGCTGTGACGTGGCGTACGTGGACAATCGGCTCGTCATCGGCGAGGTTCACCGCCGCATCGGCGTCGAGCCCAAGTATTACCTGGCGGCCATGCGCCAGCTCCGCGAATTGCTCGGCGAGTACCTGCTCGAGCAACTCGCCACCGATCCCGGCCGTCAGTACCGCGTTCTCATGGCCCTCGACCGGATGCTGGCCTTCGACACCGCACTGGTCATGGACACGTACATCGGCAGTCTGGTCGGCGAGGTCGAGGCTGCGCGACAACAACTCGAGGTCTACGCCGGCGAACTCGAACGCACCGTCGCCCAGCGCACCAAGCAGCTCGAGGACCTGGCCCGACGCGACCCGCTCACCGGCCTCTACAACTCCCGAGCCCTCGGCGAACTGCTCGCCCGCGACCTGGCCCACGCCCGCCGCCGTCGTCGCCCCGTATCGGTGATCTATTTCGACTTGGACGATTTCAAGCAGATCAACGACACCGCCGGTCATCGGGAGGGCGACGCCGTCCTTGTCGACGTGGGAGAGGTCCTGGCCTCTGTTTGCCGTCTGGAGGACATCCCTTGCCGCCACGGCGGCGACGAATTCTGTGTCGTGGCGATGGATGCCGACCTCGACCAGGCCGAGGCTCTCTGCCGGCGTCTCATCAAGGCCTTCTCCGCCCGGCGATCGGGAGTCACCTTCAGCATGGGAATCGCCCAGACCGGCCCCGACATCTACGACGATCCAGACGATCTTCTGCACCGCGCCGACCAGATGATGTACCGGGCCAAGAAGGATCCCGGTTTCCAGATTCAATCCTGAACCGCGACCCGACGCCCGCGAGGAGTTGCTCATGCCGATCCGCAAGACCATCGCCCTGGTCGCCCATGACCATCGCAAGCAGGATCTCGCCGATTGGGTCACCTACAATGCCGACACCCTCACCGCGCATCGACTGGTGTGCACCGGCACCACCGGCAAGCTCATGGCCGACGTGCTGGGCGACGGTGCCGAGATCACCCGGCTCAAGAGCGGTCCGCTCGGAGGTGACCAGCAACTGGGCGCCATGATCGCCGAGGAGCGGATCGACATCCTGGTCTTTTTCTGGGATCCCATGGAGCCCCAGCCTCACGACGTGGATGTGAAGGCCCTGCTCCGGATCGCGGTGGTGTACAATATTCCCGTGGCCTGCAACCGGTCGACGGCCGATTTCCTGGTCTCCTCGCCGCTTCTGCCCGACGCCTACGTGCCGCAGCGGCGCGACTTCAGCGAGTATCTCGGCCGGTCGCTGGACTGAGCCGCCGCATCGAACGAAGCCACCCCTGTCGAACCCCACCTGCGGGAGGGTGCATGGCTGCCACCACGCGTCTGTGCCTGGCGTTGAGCCTGGGCCTCTTGATCGTGCCGTCCGTCGTCGGGGCGCAGACCTACGACTTCGAGGTCGTGTCGGAGGCCGTCCGGCTGGACGTGCATCCAGCGGTGGCTCTGCCCGGGGAGACGGTGGTCTTGCGGCTGGTGATCCGATCGGAGGGTTTTCGGCCGAATATGGACGAACTCCCGTCGCCGCAATCCGCTGCCGAACCACGGCCAGCTCGAGGATTCGACGAGGTCTCGATCACCATCACCGACCACACGGGCGAGACCGTACTCGAGCAACACCAGGTCATCGATTCCGGATCCTGCGCGCCCGGCCGCTGTGGGGCCCTGGCGGAGTGGTCATTGGTCTGGAATCCCGGTCGGCTAGCGCCCGGATTGTACCGTGCTCACGTCGTCGCAGCCGACGGCGACGGCGACGCCCCGATGCGGGAGGCCTCGGCGGAGTTCCTCCTGGAGGAGCCCGCCGCCATGCAGCCCGATCCGCCCCAGACCAGCCCCGGACTGGCCGCGGGCGACACCCTCGACATTCCCGAACCGCTGACCTGCCGTGTGGAGGCGCGCCCCCTGCGCGTCCATCCGGGCGAGACCGTGGAGATCATTCTCACGGTGACCAACCACACCGGCGAGCCGGCTCGCCGCTTCTTTCCCGACAACGGTGTGCTGGGCTATGCCCTGCTGGATCATCAGGACCGGGTGGTCGCCACCTCCGATCAAGGCCCCGAAGACCGCGCTGCGTGGCTGGACCTGGCGCCCGGCGAATCGATCCAGCGTCGCTGGTCCTTGACCTGGGTCCTGCCCGCCACCCCGTCCGCCGAGATCGCGTCGCCGCTGGACGGGCCCTACGCGATCCTTCACGCCGACCGCTACTACCTCCGCGCCGGGCTGGGGGCATACGGCGAACGGGAGTCGGCGCCCTGGGTGGATCTGGTGCTCTGGCGACCGAGCGCCTACTCCTTCCACCTCGATTGACGGTTGTCGCCGGAGCATCGCGGCCGTAGATTTCGGCGCGAGAGGCGGAATCGGCCCGAATCGTGAGAGGTTCGTTCGCGTGCAGGCCTTCGCAGAGCCCCGTGGTCTCGAATCGAACGCCGGGTTCACCGCCCAGCGCGAGCACGCCCTCGCGCACCTCAGTCTCGAGGGCCTCGACTGTCCGCTGGTCGACCTCGTACAGCGCCTGACCGCCGTTCCATGGTGCTTTCCGGTGGAGAGTTGCTGCGGGCACTTCGTGATCCTCGACGGAGACCATCGTCGAGTTCTCGATCGGCTGCCGCCCCTGGGCGCGTCGGCCAAGCGTGTACTCTATCGTGTGGCGTACGTGGCGCTCTGTATCGATGACGATCCTGCCGGCCGGGAGCTACTGCGCGATCTGCAGGCGGTGCCGTCCATCGCTCCCGAACAGATCCAGTTCGGATGCGTCGATCATCTGTGGCGGCGTCAGGTCAACACCTTCGTCCTGCAGGTCGTGCCCTGGGCTCACCGCTTCGTGGACGACGTGATCCTCTCGCCCGCCGAGGCCCGCGACGTGGACGAGGCGCGAAGCTGGTACTTCGCTCGCCTCGACGATCTGGTGCGGGATCTCCAGGAACGGTTGAGCACCTGACCACCCGGTCTCCGCGGGCATTTGCGATGGAAGAACTCGTTGATTCGCGATATCATCCAGTCCGGTGAGCGGGACGGACCCGCCTGGAATGGAGTGCCATGAACGACGACCGGATCATCTGCCGTACCCCGACGCCCGACCGGCAACCGACCCGCATCGAGAGCTGGAAGTTCGACGCCGTGCGCCAGGCCATCCTCGCCGCCCTCCCCTCGGAGGGAGACGGCCTGCCGTTCAAGGAACTGCCGGCCCGGGTGGCTGCACACCTCGACGCGGGGTCGCGGTCCCGACTGGGTTCGGTGAGTTGGTACACCACCACGGTGAAGCTGGAAATGGAGGTGCGTGGCGAAGTGGTCCGGGTGCTGGGGCGCGGTGCCCAACGCCTGATCAGGACCACTGGCGCCACTCGAGTCGCTGAGAACTGATCGCCCGGAGGAGCCGAGTTCGACGAAAGGATTTCGTGATGTCTCGACGTTTGCTGGCTGAATTCATCGGAACGTTCTGGCTGGTGTTCGGCGGCTGTGGCAGCGCCGTGCTGGCCGCCGCCTTCCCGCAGGTGGGAATCGGTCTGCTCGGCGTGTCGCTGGCGTTCGGCCTCACCGTGCTGACCATGGCCTATGCCGTGGGGCACATCTCCGGTGGGCATTTCAATCCGGCGGTGAGTTTCGGCTTGTGGGCCGGCGGCCGCTTCGGCGCCAAGGATCTCCCCGCCTACATCATCGCCCAGGTACTCGGCGCCATCGCCGCCGGTGGAGTGCTCCTGGTCATCGCCAGCGGCCAGACCGGATTCGACGCCGGCGCAGGCTTCGCCTCCAACGGTTACGGCGCCCTGTCGCCGGGGGGCTACACGCTCATGGCGGCGCTGGTCTGCGAGATCGTCCTGACCGCCGGCTTCCTGGTGGTGATCATGGGCGCCACCGATCGACGGGTGCCCGCCGGCTTCGCGCCCATCGCCATCGGCCTGGCCTTGACCCTCATCCACCTGATCAGCATTCCGGTCACCAACACGTCGGTGAACCCGGCCCGCAGCACGGGCGTGGCCCTCTTCGCAGGCGGACCCTGGATCGCCCAGCTCTGGCTGTTCTGGCTCGCCCCCATCGTCGGCGGCGTGCTCGGCGGCGTGATCTACAAGGTGCTCGGCGGCGCCGGCCAGACCGAACAATGATCGACCGATTCGAGTAGGACGACGACGCGTCGGCACGGGAGCCGGCGCGTCGTTTCTTTTCCTCCAGCGAGGTGTCGACCATGTCCCAGCCCACGCGACAGATGGTGTCGTCCGCGCTCTTCGAGGCCTTCTTCGTGGTCCTCGGCGTGCTGCTGGCCCTGGGCGCCAACGAGTGGCGCCAGACCCGCGTCGACCGGGCCCACGCCCGCAACGCCCTGTCAGCCATCACCGAGGAACTGCGCGCCAACCGCGACGCGGTTCAGGCCTCGCGCGAGTATCACGAGGGCCGGCTGGGCGCCATCTACGGCGCCCTCGGAAGCGGTACGCCGCTGAAGCCGGCCGACTTCCCGCGCGGGTTCGTGGGGCCGGCTCAGGTCTTTCAGACCGCCTGGGACGCGGCCTCCGAGACCGGCGCCCTCGCCGACCTCGACTACGCCACTTTATTGACCCTGTCGCGGGTCTACGAATCGCAGGATCGATACGAGATGCAGGCGCGAACGGTGGGGCAGGTCATCTACACCCAGATCTTCCACGAGGGCACCGACTCGGTGGTGGCCAAGGGCGAGAACCTGGCGGCGATCATCGGCACATTCCTCTACCGCGAGACGCAGTTGATCGCGCACTACGACGACGTGCTCGCCGGCGTCGATACAGAGTCCTAGCCACGCTGGCCAGCAGTGAAGCGGTCTGGTACTCTGCGGCCACGCCGCGAATCAGCCGCCGGCCGGAGGAGCACCCATGGATCTGCCCCGCATCCCAATCGATGATTTCCAGACCCGCTGTCATCACCTCTGGAATTCCCACTGGCTCCTGCTCTGCGCAGGCGACCTCGCGACCGGCCGCTTCAACATGATGACCGTGGCCTGGGGCAGCTTCGGCACCATGTGGAACCGCCCCTTCGCCCAGGTCGTGGTGCGACCCACGCGCCACACCTAC
>PIVY01000487.1 GCA_003353795.1 bacterium | reverse complement strand
TTGGGCGTGATCACGCTGCCCGCCGGCTTCAGTCTGCTCGCCGACTTCGGTTCGACGCTGCTGATCCCGGGTCAGTCGACGGACTTCGTCGTGCAGCTGGACGCCGCTGCTGCGGCCGATTACGCCGGCGTGGTCAGCTTCAACTCGAACGATGCGAACGAGAACCCCTACGACTTTGGTGTGCTGGGGACGGTATCCGTGGTCGTACCGCCCGATCCTCCGGCCGAGATCTGGATCATCGACGATGGCGATGCCGGCTATGCCGAGACGGCGGGCTGGACGACGTACGGCAAGGCGGGCACACAGGGCGACTTCGGGTACAAGGTGGTCGGCAGCGGCGCGGAGACGGCGTCGTGGACGCTGAGCGGCCTGCAGCCCGGCGAGTACCGGGTCTCGGTGACCTGGCAGGAGTATTCGAATCGCACGGTCGATGCACCCTACACGGTGCTAGATGGGACCGATGCGCTGGAAACCGTGACGATGGATCAGCGCGTGGCCCCGGCAGACTTCGTCGAGGACGGGGTTCTCTGGCAGGACGTCGGCTCCTATCAGATCGCAGGGGATAGCCTGTCGGTGATCCTGAGCGACGCGGGCAACCCGGCCGGAAGCTATGTGATTGCCGACGCCGTTAGGCTGGAGCGCTTGGGAGACCCCATCCCGGGGCCGGAGGTCGAGGTGGCCATCAGTGGCGTCGGGGTAGCCGACGGCACGGGCAGCGTGGACTTCGGTAGCACTCTGGTCGGTGCGCCGCTGAGCCAGACGATTACGGTCAGCAACGCGGGGACCGAGGACCTGGTCTTGGGCGTGATCACGCTGCCCGCCGGCTTCAGTCTGCTCGCCGACTTCGGTTCGACGCTGCTGATCCCGGGTCAGTCGACGGACTTCGTCGTGCAGCTGGACGCCGCTGCTGCGGCCGA
>PIVY01000486.1 GCA_003353795.1 bacterium | reverse complement strand
CCCGGCAATCCGCTCGAGGATGTGCTCGCCGCCAGGACGCTGGCCCTGCTGCAGGGTGTGCTCGCGACCCCCGTCGTTCTCTGGGGTGGCTGGCCCTTTCTGGTGCGCGGCTGGGCATCGCTTCGAACGCGCAATCTGAACATGTTCACTCTGGTTGCGATTGGTACGGGTACGGCGTGGCTGTACAGCCTCCTCGCGGCCGTCATGCCCGGCGCGTTCCCGGATTCGTTTCATGGCCAGGGCGGCGCTGTGGCGGTCTACTTCGAGGCGGCTGCCGTGATCGTCACCCTGGTTCTCCTGGGCCAGGTCCTGGAGCTACGCGCGCGTAGCCAGACGGGTGCCGCGATTCGAGCTCTGCTCGGGCTTGCGCCCAAGACTGCGCGTCGCGTGAACGAAGACGGCTCCGAGCAGGACGTCTCGCTCGATGCGGTGCAAGTGGGTGATCGGCTGCGGGTGAGACCGGGCGAGAAAGTGCCAGTGGATGGAACTGTGCTCGAGGGCGAGAGTGCTGTCGACGAATCGATGATTACCGGGGAGCCCATTCCGGTAGCGAAAGAAGAGGGGGAGCCGCTGACAGGTGCGACCGTGAACGGCACAGGCTCGTTGCTCATGCGCGCGCAGCGCGTGGGTTCAGAGACTCTGCTGGCGCGGATCGTTCAGATGGTGGCCGAGGCCCAGCGCAGCCGCGCCCCGATTCAGCACCTGGCGGATGTCGTGGCGAGCTACTTCGTTCCGACTGTGCTCGCTGCGTCGGCGCTGACGTTTGCCGTGTGGGCCGTCTATGGACCGCAGCCCAGCATGGCCTATGCGCTCATCAACGCCGTGGCAGTCCTCATCATCGCGTGTCCGTGCGCGCTGGGCCTGGCTACGCCGATGTCCATCATGGTGGCGACCGGCAGAGGGGCCGGCCTGGGCGTG
>PIVY01000275.1 GCA_003353795.1 bacterium | reverse complement strand
CTTTCCGGTCTCGTGGCCTGAAAGCCTGTTGGCCCCCCTCCCTTATCTTGGCCTCGATATACCACTTACGCACCTACCTTGGCCCGCTTGGCGTTGTGACAGCGAACGCACAGCGTTTGCAGATTGCCCATATCGAACGCGAGGTCCGGCCGTTCGTCTCTTTCGATCCGATGGTCCACGTTGTTCCCTGGCCTTCCGCATTCTTGGCACAGGTGCATATCTCGGTTCCGCACCATCTTCGCCAAACGCTTCCACCTGGCCTTGCCATACCACGCATCCTTCTCCCGCTGCTCAGGGCTGCGGTACTGGCGGTCCTTCTTCGTCGCCATGCCGTGCGGTCGGTGTGTCGGTGGTCTCATGGGCATGGCTATGATCCTGTGATGCTCTTGGTGTGCATCCTGAAGTTGCAGATGAACGGCTCGCCGGCCGTTGGTACGAACCTGTACTCTGCACTGTACACCGTGTCCCCAGTCGATAGCGTGGTCGCTGCCACCGTGTCTCTGAAGTTGTAGCCTGTGCTGTCCTTAGTCCATCGGGCATCGGTCTGGAGCGTATCGAATACCACGCTCGCCGTAGATAGGGCCGCGGTGGCCACCGCTGTGGTGCTGCCTGTCGATAAATTGAATATCTTCTTGCTGATCGATGTCAGGCTGGCCTGTGTGATATTGGCTGCGTCCTGGCCTACTGCCCGGGCCATGTTGGTCGCTCCACCGTCCTCCCATACCGTGCTCTTGATGGTGTCGCTTGTCGCCATGTTAGTATCCTTGGCCCTTGCTTGTGCCTGCTGTGAACGTCTCGCCGTCTGATCCGCCTGCCGTGTATGTCTCGCCCTCTACGGCCCCTGCCACGAACGTCTCCATAGCCTCAATGCTATAGGGGCCTGATACGCCTGCCGCGGCTCCTGTGCCGCCGCTCATCGCAAATAGGTTGAGGAATAGTAGGGTCATGGGCTTACTCGTAGAACAGGCTTACGACGCACTCATTGGCGCCAGGGGCCCCTGAGTCGTTGTCTGCGATGCCGGTTGTGCAGGCGACCGTCAGGGCCGTGCCAAACTGGATCCCACAGGCAGGGACGGGGATATTGAAGCCTGCCCCGTTGGTATCGCCTTGTGATGGGATCGGGAACGTCAGATCCGGCACGGTCGTGCCTACGGTCACATTGGCCGCTGTGGCGTTATACACCTTCAGGTACAAGGGGGTGGCTTTGAGATTGATGACCACGCCGCCATAGAACGTGGCTGCCGTGGCCTTGACTTCCTCTTCGCTCTCGTCCAGGTCGATGCTCTTGAAGAAGCTCGCCCCGCCTGTGGCCACGGCCGGCTGGTCGATTGTCAGCGAACCGCCGTTATCGTCCACGCTCAGGAGGCCCGTGGAGTCGTTGGCTATCGTCACTCGCTGGGCAGCGGCCTCTGTACCGCCGCCTACCGTGTCGATCAGTTCGATGGCCGTCTTGATGGCCGACAGGTTCACATCGTCCGTGGAGATGGATACCCGCTGTGTCTCAGAGCCTGCGTTGCCTGCCCCGATGTCCAGGCCGTCGCTGATCTCCTGCAAGGACATCTTCAGGTTGCCGCCGGCCGTTGCATCTACGGCGGTGAAGTTGCCCGATCCGGCCGCCTGGGCGTAGAGTACGGACTTGACCACTTGGGCCGATCGGTCTGGGCTCATATCGTCGGCCAGGCGGTGAATGCTCGTGAGTTGGTTTGCTGTGTGCAGGATCGTCTGGACGCGGAATACGGACTGGCCACCGCTGCCGTTGGTGTAGAGGACCCGGAAGTACCTGGCACAGACGGGGAATTGGAACCGCCGCGTATCGCTTGCCGAGAAGTCCAGAGTAAAGGCGTATTGGTCGTCCCAGTTTGAATTGTCCGTGCTGAACTGGAAGCACATGCCGTCCGTCGCCGAATCCACATCGGCGGTCAGCGTGACGCATACGGCCGAGTAGCCGAGCATGTCTGTGCCCGTACCTGTGAACACCGCATCCCCGCCCAGGGGGGTAGTTGTGCTGTTGTTGGCGTCCACCACAGAACCAACATCGTCGACCTGGACAGCGAACGTGCCGCCATTGTCTACCGTCAGCACGCCGGTGGAGTCGGTTGCCACGGTCACGCGCAAGGCCGTGGCTTCCACGCCGGCACCGATCGGGACGGCCGCTCCCCCAAATTGCGTGATGTTGTACCCGGCACCGCTCACAGCGTTATCGAGCAGTTCCACCGCGGTCTTGATGGCAGAGGCACTGGCCTCCGTCATATTCAGATCGGCCGCTGTGGCCTGGACGACTTCAAGCCCGCTCGTGCCGGTAGTGTCCACGGTCAGCGTACCGGTTGAATCCGTCGCCAGCGTGACCCGTAGGGCGGTCGCTTCTACGCCCGCACCGATGGGGACCGCAGCCCCGCCGAACTGGGTGATGTTGTAACCCGCCCCGGATACGGCGTTGTCGAGCAGTTCGACGGATGTTTTGATCGCACTCGTGTCCGAGTCGATGGTCGTGAGCAGGACAACGCCGGGATCGTCGCTGGCAAGCGTGATTCGCTGGACACCGGCGGCCACAGCACCGGCCCCGCCAAGGAGGTCAGCGAACGTCCACGCACCCTCGCCGCCAGACGAGATGACGTTGCCAACGACCTGGACGACCATCGACTCGCCGCTGTAGCTGCCCCGCTGCGTGGCCGCCTTGTCACCTGTGCCGATGTTCGTGCTGAGTTGAGTTCCGTCAGCCATCTATCCAACTCCCATCAGGGCAAGGGGTCTGTGTGCGCCTGCTGCCGGCGGTGCTCCCCCAGCCTTCGCCACGAACCCCCGCTTCCTGAGCAGGCCAAGGGGGTCGGCGTACAGGACCGCGATTTCTTTGGCCGTCAGCACGCGAGACCATGTGGCTCCAAGTGCCAACTGGCCGTCCATTTGGCGGCCGGTGAGGTCAATTTCAACCCCAGACACAATCCGGGTTGGCGTCGTATTCAATGACCGGCCTATGCTGCCACGGATTTCGCCGTCCCATGCAAACTGAACCGTCGTCCCGTCGTACGTGACCACGGCCATGTGACTGTTTGCCGTGTCTGTGTCGCTGACCCCAGTAGACCAATCAAACACGCCCCACACATATACCCGCCAATCACCAGACGCCGATTCGGTCCCTACCTGGAAGTTCTGGTTGTTTGCGTTCGTCCCGTAACCATACACCATCTGTTGCTTGATCGTGTCGAACTTAAAGAGGCACGCTATAGTCCGTGGCGACGCCCCGGATGGCATTCGGGCTGGGGTCTCTTTCACAATATAGTCATTGGAGCCGTCCAGGTCGATGGTGTGCCCGTATGGTGGTGTGATAACCCAGGCGGTCGCGATGTCCATGTTCGTGAGCGCACCATTGTTAGACCTACACGCCCAGTCATGCACCGCCAGGCCAGTGGGGCCGAGAGGTGGCGCCCACAAGCTGGTAAGGCCCCGCCACAACCCAGGCATGGCCGACTCGCCAGCCGACCGGGCAAACCCAGTCTTGTAGCTCGGCTGTAGAAACTGGCTCGACACTACTGCACCTCTGGCGGAATCGGAGTCAGCGTGAACTCGCCCGTGTCGTTCGTCGCCTGGAGATTGTCGGCGGTGTTGTTGAAGACTACTGGGCACACGTATCGCGTGGCGATCCGACAGATCCCGCTAGCCGTGAAGTCGATGTCCACGGTGGCAACGTCAACGATCAGGCTACCGATGAATATGAGGTTCTTGAGCTTGTCTTCCGCAGACAGGGCGGCATTGACCACGCCCACCTGGCCGTCTTC
>PIVY01000117.1 GCA_003353795.1 bacterium | reverse complement strand
CGAGTCGTTGCTGGACATGGCTGCCGAGAAGCTGGAGATCGACCCCATCGAGATCCGCCTCAAGAACGCCATGGAGCCGGACACCAAGACCTGCAATTTCCTGGACATCCGTTCCTGCGAGTTCATCGCGACGCTGGAGCAAGCCCGCGAGGCCACGCGCTGGCGCGAGAAGAAGGGATCGCTGCCGCCGGGCAAGGGCATCGGCGTCGGCTGTGGCGGTTTCGTTTCGGGAGCCGGTTATCCCATCTACCGCTCCAGGTTCCCGCACTCCAACGCGCTGATCAGGATCTCGGAAGACGGGCTTGCCGCCTCGCTGCACATCGCCGTGGCGGAGATCGGCCAGGGCTGCAACACCGTCCTGCCGCAGATCGCGGCCGAGGAACTGGGCATCCCCTACCACCGCATCTGGCTCGTGGACAGCGACTCGGTGCTCGCGCCCACCGATCTCGGTTCCTACTCCAGCCGCGTGACGCTGATGGCCGGCAACGCCGTCCGCATGGCGGCGTCGCGGATCAAGCAGCAACTCCTGCAAGTGGCCGGCGATCTGCTGGGCAGCGATCCCCAGGGTCTGACCGCCCGGGACGGTCGCATCTTCGTTGCCGAGCACCCGAGCGTGGGTCTGGACTGGGACGAGGTTGCTCGCGAAGCGTTTTCTCGCGCCGGGCCTGTCGCCGATACCGGTCACTACTCACCGCCGCCCAACCTGGGCGGGCCGGTCAAGGGAGCGGCGGTGGGTACGTCCCCAGCCTACAGCTTCTCCACCGCGATCGCCGAGGTCACGGTCGACCTGGAGACCGGCTTCGTCACGGTCGACGATTTCACCGACTTCAGTGACGCGGGTACCGTGATCAACCCGGTAACGTTTCACGGCCAGGTCGAGGGCGGCATCATCATGGGGCTCGGCGAGACGCTGATGGAGGATACGCTGACCCGATCCGACGGCACGCTGGTCAATCCCGACCTGCACGGCTACCTGGTGCCCACCATCGGCGACACGCCGCGCATCCTGTCACGGGCGGTGGAGAGTTACGAGCCACGCGGACCGTTCGGCGCCAAGGAGATCGGCGAGGGTTGCCTGCTGCCGATCCTCGGCGCCATCGCCAACGCCATCTACGACGCCTGCGGCGTGCGGGTGACCGAACTGCCCATCACGCCCGAGAAAGTGCTGGCCGGCCTTCAGCGCCGGCGAACCGAACTGGAGTCCTGACCATGCCTGTTCCCCAGAGGCGCGACACCGGCAACAGCGTCGGTGGCACCACCTCGCGCACGGCGCCAAAGCTCGAACAGTTGCTGGCCTCGGCCGCCGGCCTCATGGCGCGCCGCAGTTTCAGCCAGACGTCCATTCGCGACGTGGCCAACGAGACCGGTTTCAGCCTGGGCGGTCTGTACTACTATTTCGAGAACAAGGAAGACCTGCTGTTCCTGATCCAGGAGACGACCTTCGGTAAGCTGCTCGAGATCCAGGACGCGGCGGTCGCCGAGGGGGGAACTGCCCAGGAGCGGCTGCATCGCCTGGTCCAGAATCACCTGGCGTACTTCACGAGCCACTTCAACGAGTTGAAGGTCTGCACGTTCGAGCTGGAATCATTGCAGGGTGACCGCTACGGAGTCATCGCCGATCTGCGCCGCCGCTACTACCACTGCCTGGCCGGAGTGATCGGCGAACTGACCGGCGAGGCGCCGGATACTGGCCATGTCAGGCGGCAAACCCTCTACGTCTTCGGCATGCTCAACTGGGTCTTCATGTGGTTCGACGCAGACCGGGACAAGCCGGTTGCGAAGCTGGGCGACGAGATGGTGGACCTGGTCCTGCGGGGGCTGGCGGCCGGGGAGGAGGCATGAGGCTCGATCTCGGCGGCAAGGTCGCCCTCGTGACCGGTGGCAGCCAGGGAATCGGGGCGGCGGTCTGTCGTGAATTGGCGGCCCAGGGCTGTGACACGGCGCTGACCTTCGTGGGACAGTCGGCGGACGCCGAACCGGTGGTTGCCGACATCGAGAATACCGGCCAGCGCGCACTACCGCTGCTGGCCGACGCCGCCAGTAGCGACGACACGGAACGCGCAGTGGCCGCGACAGTGGAAGCACTCGGCAGGCTCGACATCCTCGTCTGCAACGCCGGCATCACCCGTGACGGCGTGGTGTGGAAGCTTTCCGACGAGCAGTGGGACGAGGTGATCGCGGTCAATCTGCGCGGATACTTCACGTTCATCCGAGCCGCGGCCCGGATCTTCAAGAAGCAGGGCAGCGGCAAGATCGTCACCATCGCCTCGATCAACGGGCTGCGCGGCAAGTTCGGCCAGGTCAACTACACCGCGGCCAAGGGCGGCGTCATCGCGATGACCAAGACCGTGGCGCGGGAGCTCGGCAAGTTCGACGTCAACGTCAACTGCGTCGCGCCCGGCATGGTGGCCACCGAGATGGCCGAGCGCCTGGCGCCCGAGTTCCGCGAGGCGGCGATCGACGAAACCGTCCTGGGAAGGCTGGCGACGCCGTCTGACGTCGCCAACGTGGTCGCTTTTCTCTGTTCGGACTTCGCCCGGCACGTGACTGGCGAGGTCATCAAGGTGGACGGTGGACAGTCCATGTAGGCCAGCGATGGAGGCGCGATGAGCAGGGTCGGAATCATCGGGATCGGTCACACCCGCTTCGGGCGGCGCGGCGACGCTACCGTGCAGGAACTCGCCTTCGAGGCCTACCGTGAGGCCCTGGTCGACGCCGACCTCGATCCCGCACTCATCGAGGCCACCGTGATCGGCGCGGTGCCGGAGTACCACAAGCAACGTTCGGTGGCGGGAGTCATTCAGGAATACCTGTCGCTGACGCCCCGTCCGACCTGGCTGACCGAGGCGGCCTGCGCCTCGGGCTCGGCGGCCATCCGCTCCGGCTGGCTGGCGATCAAGGCCGGCGTGCACGACGTGGTCGCGGTGATCGGTTGTCAGAAGATGACCGAGCTGGAGACGGCGGAAATCCTGGCCTTGATGGGGCGGGTCGGAGACGTCCAGTGGGAGTCGGTCTTCGGCACCACCTTTCCTGGTTACTACGCCATGTTCACGCGTTGCCACATGCACGAGTTCGGGACCACGGAAGAGCAACTGGCCCAGGTGGCGGTCAAGAATCACCACTACGGCGCCCGCAACGCCAAGGCGATGTTCCAGAAGGAGATCACCGCGGCCAAGGCGCTGGACTCGGACTCCGTGGCCGCGCCGCTGAAGGTCTACGACTGCTGCGCCAACGCGGACGGCGCGGCCTGCGTGATCCTGGCCGGCGAGGCGGCCGCGCGCCGGCTCGGTGGCGCGCGCACCGTCTGGCTGGACGGCATGGGTTGCGCCAGCGACAGCATGTCCGTGTTGCGCCGCGGCGATCTGACCGGGCTGCCCGCGGCCCGCGAGGCGGCCGCGCAGGCCTACCGGATGGCCGGTGTCGAGGCGGCTGACGTCAAGGTGGCCGAGGTTCACGACTGCTTCACCATTGCCGAGATCATGGCCTACGAGGACCTCGGCTTCTGCGACCGTGGCGAGGGCGGGGCCTTCATCGCCGACCAGCAGAGCTATCTCGCCGGCACCACGCCGGTGAACCTGGATGGCGGGCTGAAGGCCAAGGGCCACCCCATCGGCGCCACCGGGGTCTCGATGACCTGCGAGATGGTCAGCCAGTTGCGTGGCGACTGCGGCGAGCGCCAGGTTCTCGGTGCCGACATTGCCCTGACCCACAACGTGGGCGGCATCGGTCAGTACTGTTTCGTCCACGTGCTGAGGAGGGACTAGGCGTGTTCGAGCGATTCGGCAGAATCAGCTACTGCGCCCACACCAAGGTCGAGGAATTCGTCCGGCACCTGGAGAGCGGTCGGCTCATGGGTTCGTGCTGCGCCGCCTGCGGTCAGGTGACGTTTCCGCCACGCGCCGACTGCGCGGAATGTCGGCACGGCGAGTTCACGTTCACCGAACTGAACGGCCGCGGCACGGTCGTGACCCACACCCGGATCGAATCCGCGCCGGCTGGTTTCGAGGCGGCTGTGCCGTTCGACCTGGCCGTGGTGGATCTGGATGAGGGCGGCCGCCTGCTGGCAGGTTTCGGGGCCACGATCGCGCCGGCGGACATCGCCATCGGGATGGCGGTGCAGGTCGTCCCACGGATCAACGAGGAGACCGAGGAATCACAGGTCGACTACACGCTGGAGCGGCCAGGCACCGGGTGGACGAAATCCGACCTGCCCTGAGCACCGGCGCCACACCATTCGATGCGGGAGGATGCCATGTCCGAGGGTAGTCTGGTCGAACTGACGATCGACGGTGACGTCGCTTACCTGACGTTGAACAATCCGCCGGTGAACATCATGACCGCCGCCGTGATGGAGAGCCTCAGCGGCCATCTCGAGACCATCGCCGGTGATCGCGATCTCAAGGCCGTGGCCGTCACCGGCACGGGCAAGGCTTTCTGCGCCGGTGCCGACGTCGGCGAGCACCGGCCCGAACAGGTGGGGCCGATGATCACGGCGTTCGGCCGCTTGTTCCGGCAACTGGACGCGCTGGAGATACCGGTCGTGATGGCCGTCGGCGGCGCCGCCATGGGCGCCGGCTTCGAACTGATCCTCATGGCGGACGTCCTGGTGGCGGCCGAGAACGCCACGTTCGGTCAGCCCGAGATCCGGCTGGGGTTCTTCGCTCCCGTCGGTGTGGTGGTGCTGCCGGAGTTGGTGGGCCGGGCCAGGGCCATGGAGATCACCTGCAGCGGGCGCAGCTACACGGCGGCAGAGATGGTGCGGTTCGGTCTGGTCAGCCAGGTCGTTCCGGACGCGGCGCTCACCGACGCCCTCGAAACGGTTCTCAAGGATTTCCGCAAGGCCAGCCCGCTGGTTCTGCGCCTCAACACCCGCACCCTCAAGCGCATGCGACCAGGGAACTTCGCCGCGGACCTGGCGGCTGCCGAGAAGATCTTCCTCGAGGAGTTGATGACCTCCGCCGACCCAGTCGAGGGTATCGAGGCATTCTACGGCAAACGCCGGCCGGAATGGAAGAACGCGTGATCGACCGATCGGCACCGAGCGATGGGAGCAGTGCATGAACATCGTGATCATCGGCGCCGGCGCGCTGGGCGGCCTGGTCGGAGCGCAACTCACCGCCGGCGGTGAAGACGTCACCCTCGTGGAGATCAACGAGGCCCGGGTCAAGCTGTTGACCGAGTCGGGGCTCTACGTCTCGGAGGGTACCAAGGACGAGGCATGCATCCCGATCAAGGTCGCCACCTCGGTGGCGGGCCTGCCCCTGGCCGACCTGGTCTTCGTCTCGGTCAAGAGTTACCAGACCGCCGGCGCGCTGCAGGCTTGTCTTTCGGTGATCGGCCCGGACACCTTCGTGCTCTCGATGCAGAACGGCATCGGCAACACCGACGCCATGGCCGACATCGTCCGGCCGGCGCAGATCCTCAGCGGGATCACCTATCACAGCATCCAGCACACCGGGCCCAACCGTATCCGCTACCGGCCCGGGATCAAGCCCATCCAGATCGCTCCCTACGAGGGCGTGGTTACGCCCGCCCACGAACGGGTCGGCGAGGTCTTCCGGCATTGCGGATTGAACACCGACGTCGTCGAGCAGATCGACGATGTGATCTGGCAGAAGCTGCTGCACAATGCGGTGGTCAATCCGGTCTCGGCGCTTTCAGGCCTGACCTGCCGCGAGTTGCTCGACGATCCGGATCTGCAAGCCTTCATGCGTGACCTGTGCCTGGAGATCGTCGAGGTGATGAAGGCCAGGGGCGTGCCGATCATCAACGAGGAAGACCCCTACGAGCCGGTGCTGGACTCGCAGCGGGCGCTAGGCAAAAATCGGCCCTCGATGTGGCAGGACCTGGTGCGGTCGTTCCGGACCGAGATCGACACCATCAACGGCGCGGTGGTCAGAGAAGCGGAACGGCTGGGGTTGCCGGCGCCGCTGAACACCGGTCTCGTGCGTTTCATCCACTCTCGCGAGCGGCAGAAGTTCCTGCGCAAGCAGGAAGTGGCGGCCACGCTCAGGGCCGCCGCTCGAGCGGCCCACGAGTCGAGCCCGCCACAGTCTCGAGTCGGCGCCGCTGGCGGACGTCCGGCTCGGCCGTCGGTCCGGCCCATGCACCCGGCCCCGGGTGGCGGTATGCCGGCCAGCCGCGCGCCGCTGCAGACGGCGCCGAAGCTGAAGGGACTCCTGACCGACTACTACCGCGACGTCCAGGCTGCCAGCGACGACCCCGCCCGACAGGTGGCCTGGTGCTCGGGCACCGGCCCCGTGGAGATCCTGCGAGCGATGGGTTTGACCCCCTACTTCCCCGAGAACCACGCCGCCTTGATCGGCGCCAGTCGGCAGACCGGCCGTTACATCCCGCGGGCCCTGCAGGAGGGATTCTCGCAGTTCGCGAACTCGGCCATGGCCAGCGATATCGGTGCCATGCTGGCCGGTGACAGCCCGCTGGTGTCGGTCCACGGCATCGGCGGTCCGCCGAACCCGGACGTGCTGGCCTACAGCACGAACAACGGCCAGGATCTGATTCGCTGGTTCGAGTACTACGGACGTCACTTCCAGGCGCCCGTCCTCGGGCTGCATCCGCCGGTCTCCCTGGACGAGGTCGGTCCGTTGGAGATCGGCGTCGCGGTCCAGCAGATCCACCGGTTGATCGAACAACTGGAGGGGATCACCGGTCGCAAGCTGGACCTCGATCGGCTGGCCGAAACCGTCAAGCTGTCCAACCAGTGCACCCGGCTCTGGGGGCAGATCCTCGAGGCGTGTCGCAACGTGCCGACGCCCTTGACCTTCTTCGACACGTTGATCCACCTGGCGCCCGTCGTCGTCATGCGGGGTACGCCGGAAGCGGTGGAGTACTACACCCTGCTGCTGGCGGAAGTCGAGGAGCGGGTTGCCAGCGGCGTGGCGGCGGTGCCCGGCGAACGTTTCCGGTTCTACTGGGAGGGACCACCGATCTGGCCGGCGCTCAGGCCGCTGGCCGACCTCTTCCTCAACCATCGCGTAGCAGTGGTGAGCTCGACCTATAGCAATACCGCGGCGCTGGAAGGATTCGACGCCAAGAATCCCATCGAGAGCCTGGCTCGGGTCTACACCAGCATCTTTCCCAACCGCTGCGACAGCTACAAGGAGGACTACCTCCTGAACGCCTTCCGTGACTACGGAGTCGACGGAGTGATCTATCACGAGGGTCGCACGGCGCCGTACCAGAGCAACGTGCGTTACGGACTCGAGGTCCGGCTGAGCCGCCGGACGGGGTTGCACACCATGGTCCTGGAGGCGGACACGCACGATCTGAGGCTCTTCTCCCTGAACCAGATCATGCAGAAACTGCGTGACTTCATCGAGATGCAGGAACTCGCCGGCCGGAGCGCGGCCCAGGCGGACTGACGGGAGCAACCATGGTTCAATCCGGAACAATCAGTCTCGGCATCGACGTGGGCACCGAGTGCGTCAAGGCCGTGGTCGTGGATTCCGCCGGCGCCTTGATCGGCAACGCGTCGGTTCCGCGTAGCGGCTACTTCCAGGATCGCGTGACCGAGGTCCAGGCTCTCGCCCTCGACGACGCCAAGGCCGCCGAGTCGGACCTGGCCGGGATCTGCGCCACCGGGTTCGCGGAGAACTGCGTGCCGGCGGCCACGTGCTTCCTCGGCGAATCCGCCTGCCATGCTCGCGGAGCCTTCCATTTCCATCCGCAGGCCATGTGCGTGATCGACATCGGCGGCCGGGACCCGAAGGTCATCCAGGTGAACGAACACGGGCGGCCCACGGGCATCCACACCCTGCGGCGTTGCGCGGCGGGCATCGGCACGTTCCTGATCTTCGCTGCGCGGCAACTGGACGTCCATCCCACCCGCATGCAGGAGATGGCCGCCATGGCGGACGAACCGGCGGAGATCGGTAGCTACTGCTCGATCTTCTCGGGACAGGACATCCTGGAGCGACTGCGTGACGGCGCCACCCGCGAGGAGATAGCGCTGGGCTGCATTCACTCCATCGCCAACCGCGTCGTCGAGATCGGCAACCTCACCGGAACCATCCGGGTGACCGGCGGCGTGGCCGAGTATTTTCCCGGAGTACTGCAGATCCTGGAGCAGAAGACCGGCCTCGAGGTCAAGGCCGTGCCCCGACCCATCCTGGCCGGTGCCGTGGGCGCCGCGTTGTGGGTCTTCGAGAGGTCGAAGCCAAACTACGGCGAAGGAGTTGCGTGATGAGCGAGCGGACATTAACCAGGTGGGTCATGACCGCGCAGGGCGAGCCCTGCGAGCAGCGTCAAGAGGCCCTCGACTCGCCGCCAGCCGGCGAACTCGTGGTCGAAGTGGCCGGCTGTGGCGTGTGCCACACCGACATCTCGTTCCTGCACCTTGGCGTGCCAACGCGGGCGCCGGCGCCCCTGGCCCTGGGCCACGAAGTCAGCGGCACGGTGCTGGAAGTCGGCGAGGGTGTAGACCCTGAATTACTGGGAAAACCGGTGGTGGTGCCGGCGGTGCTGCCGTGCGGCGAGTGCGATTTGTGCCGCTCCGGCCACCGGCGGATCTGCCGCGGTCAGGTCATGCCGGGCAATGATCGTCACGGTGGCTTCGCGAGCCACCTTACCGTCCCCGCCCGTTACATATGCCCCGTGCCGTCCGGCGTGCTCGCGTCGCACGAGTTGTGGGAGCTGTCCGTGGTGGCCGACGCGATCACCACTCCGTTCCAGGCGGTGCGCAGTTCGCAACTTGGCGAGGGCGACCTGGCCGTTTGCATCGGCGCCGGCGGCATCGGCATCCACGGGATCCAGATCGCTGCGGCCGTGGGTGCACGGGTGATCGCCCTGGACGTCGACGCGGCCAAGCTGGCGGTGGCGGCGGCTCACGGCGCGGGCGCGACGATCGATGTCAGCGGACTGTCGATCAAGGAGATCAAGGGGCGGGTCAAGGAGGAGGCCAAGGGTCTCGGCGCGCCGCGGACTTGCTGGCGGATCTACGAGACCTCGGGAACCAAGCCGGGCCAGGAGACCGCTTTCGCGCTGTTGAACCAGGGCGCGCATCTTTCGGTCGTCGGGTTCACCATGGCCAAGCTGGAGGTGCGGTTGAGCAACCTGATGGCCTTCGACGCCACGGTGCAGGGCAACTGGGGCTGCGACCCGGAGCTGTATCCAGAGGTGCTGGACTGGATCGGCAGCGGCAGGATTCAGGTCTCGCCATTCGTGGAACAGCATGCGCTGGGCGACATCAACGCGGTGCTCGACGCAGCGCACGCGGGGTCGTTGCAGAGGCGGGCGGTGCTGGTGCCGTGATCATTGTCGTTGTCGGAAGATTCGCCGTCGGTCCACCACTGCTACCAGGGAGAACGTCACCAGGCTGACCAGCCAGAGAAAGTACACGGGGTGGGGGAGGAACCGCCACTCGACCGGGGCGAGCAGCCAGGCGATGAGCGCGAGCTTCGTCATGCCCAGAGTCCACACTGCCGAACCACGCCGACACGCCGCCGGCCACAGCATCGTCATCAGCACGATCAGCGTGTAAGACGTGGTCAAGGTGAGGGCCACGAGCAGCATCTTCAGGATGCCACTCACTGTGAGGGCCAGCAGGTAGGTCAAGACGCTCAGCACCAGTACGGTCACCCGGCACACCAACTGCTCGCGTGCCGGACTCAGGTCCGGTGTCACGAACCGCTTGACGATATCGTTGGACACCAGTGTCGCGCTACCGAGCAGAAGCGCCGACGCCGTGCTCACGTCGGCCGCCCACAAACCAGCCAGAATCAGACCCGCGGCCACCGCGGGCAATCCCAACACCACGCGCGGCAACGCCTCGGCCGGAACGATGTCCGGGTAGAGCACCGCGGCGGCCATGCCGATGATGGCGCTGATGAACCCCACCGGCGCGATGATCACCGCACCCAGCAGGTAGCCCCGCCCAGCTGTCTGTTCGTCTTTCGCCGCCAGGCCCACCTGGATCACCGACTGGGTCGAGTGTGCCATGGTGATCATGACGATGAACCAGGCCAGGATCAGGCCCGGCGCGATGGCTGTCAGGTCGAAGCCCGGGTGGCCGGCCGGCAGTTGGTCGGCAAGACCGCCGAGGCCGCCGAGCCGGCTCACGATCAGCGTCGCGCCGAGGCAGATGCCCACGTAGATGACGATCACGTTGACGACGTTGGTCAGGCCGGCAGCCCAGAAGCCGCCGATCAGCGTGATGCCCAGGAAGACCACGGCGGAGACGGCCATGCCGAGTTGGAACGAGAAGACGTCCGGCAAGAGCGAGGCCAGGATCGCCCCGCCGGCCACGTACTGCAGCGACGTGATCACGATCTGGATCACCAGCTGGCCGCTCACTCCCAGCACGCGCCCGCCCACGCCGTAGTGCTGTTCGAAGAACTCGGGCAGGGTGGTGATCTCCCAGCGACGGTAGCGCCGGGCGGCGAATAATCCCATGACCACGCCGCCGGCGGCCCAGGCCGCGTTGTACCAGCCCGCGGCGAGTCCGGAGGTGTAGGCACGCTCGGCCACGCCGATCGTCGATGCGCCACCTACGGCCAGGCCGGCCAGCAGCGAGGCCACCACCACGGTCGGCAGGCCGCGGCCGGCCAGCAGATAGCCCACCATACCGCCGCCGCCGCGCGCGGTCAGGCGGCGGGCCCACCAGGTTGCCAGGAAAAGGGCGCCGAGATAGACGGCGATGACGGCCAGGGGGATGGAATTCGTCATGGCCTAGCTGATCTTCATCCGCACGTCGACCGCGGTGGGCACGCGCCCGCTCGGGTAGGCGAAGATCGGATTGAGATCCATCTCGGCGATCTCCGGGAAGTCAGCTGCCAGCCGGGCGATCCTCATGAGCAGGTCTTCCACGGCCACGAGGTCCACGCCCGGTCGACCGCGCAGACCCTCGAGCACGGAGTATCCCGCGATCGCCTGCATCAGCTCGCGCGCCTCGGGTCGGCTCAGAGGCGCGACCGCGGCCGCGACGTCCTTCATCACCTCCACGAAGATGCCGCCGAGCCCGAACATGACCAGGCTGCCTAGGCCCGGTGAGGCCGTGGCGCCCACGATCAACTCGCGCCCCGGCGGCAACTGCTCCATGAGTACGAAGGATACCTCGTCGCCAGTGAAGGTGTCGCGCAACTCGCGGAATGCAGCGAGTAGCGCCCCGGCGTCCTGGAGGTCCAGGACCACGCCGCCCTCGTCCGACTTGTGGACCACGTCGGCCGCATCGACCTTCAGGACGCAGGGGAATCCGGTCACTGCGGCCGCCGTCGCCAGATCGTCCTCGCCGCCGACCGCCGCCACACTGGGCACCGGCACGCCATACGCGGCGAGCAGGCCGAATGCCAGGTGCTGGGGCAGGTAGCGATCGCGGCCCGCGTATTCACCGATGATGGCCGCGGCAGTGGCGTGGTCCACGTCCAGTTCGGGCGCCTCTTCCCGCTTTCGACCGCGCAGCTGGCTGTAACTTGCCATGGCCGCCAGGGCGCGGGCCCCGTCCTCGGGAAACTCGTAGACCGGTAGATCGGCCGCCCGGAGCTTATCGATCAGGCCGTAGTGCTCGCTGTAGGTCTCGACAACCACCACCACCGGCTTGGCGGATTCTGCCGTCGCTTCCTTGATTCGCGTGGCGATGGCGTCGGTGTCGGTGAACGGCGCGGTGACGAAGAAGACCAGCACCATGTCGGTGTCCGGTTCGGCCAGCAGCGTGCTCACTGCGGCGTGGTAGTGGTCGTGATTGGCGGTGGCCACCACGTCTACCGGATTACCGACGCTGGCCTCGGCGAAGAGGCTGTCGCGCAGCTTTGCCGTGCCCGTCTCGGACCACTGCGCGAGTTGCAGCCCTTGGCTCACCGCCTCGTCGACGGCCTGGATCCCCGGTCCACCGGTGTTGGTCACGATACCGATGCGCTTGCCGGGCGGCGGCGCCTGGGTCGACATGGCAATGGCCGCCTTGACCATCTGGTGGGTGTCGGTGAACGCCACCACGCCGGCCTTGCGGTACATGGCCTCGGCCATGGCAGCCTGATCGACCAGGGCGCCGGTGTGCGACGAAACGGCTACCGATCCCTCGGTCGTACGCCCGGACTTCATGGCGAGGATAGGCTTGTGTGGCGTGATCTCGGCCGCCGCCTCGAGGAAGGCCCGCGGATCCTTGAAGCTCTCGGTCTGCATCATGATCACGCGCGTACCCTCGTCCTGTCCGTAGTAGGCGAGGATCTCGGGCATGGTCAGGTCGCACTCGTTGCCGTAGCTGCAGTACATGCGATGGCCGAGGCCGACGTTGTGCAGATGCAGCTTGAGCATCTCGCCCATGCCGCCGCCCTGGGCGATGATCGAGATGTTACCCGGCTTCTGGGGCACGAACGTGAAGTTGGCGTATACCGACACCTCGGGGTCGGCGTTCTGGATGCCCTGGCTGTTGGGGCCGAAGATGCGGATGCCGTTACGGTGGGCCGTGGCGACCATCTCGCGCTCGAGGGCCTCGCCCTCGGGGCCGACCTCCTTGAATCCCGCCGAGTGGACGATAGCGAACTTGACGCCCTTCTTGCCGCACTCCTCGAGCACGCCGGGCACGAAGGTGTTGCGGATGGAGATGTTCACGAGGTCTACCTCGCCGGGCACGTCGAGAATGGACTGGTAGGCCTGCATGCTCCGGATGACGCCGCCCTTGGGATTGATCGGGAAGACCGGTCCTTTGAACCCGTACTGGCACAGGTTGCGCACCACGATGTGGCCGATGGAGTAGGGATTCGCCGAGGCGCCGATCACGGCGACTGCGCGGGGCCGGAAGAGTCCGTCGAGCATCACGTATCCCCTTCTGGTTGGTCGTCGAAAAGGCCGCGGGCCGTGAGGGCCGCGCCCAGTGCACCTGTGAATTGTGGCGACTCCGGTACACTCACGTCGCGGTCCAGTCTCGCTGCGAGAATCTCCACGATGGTCGGATTGTGGGCCACGACGCCGCCGGTGGCCATGACGGCGCCCTCGAGGGGGTCCATCTCGATGATGCGGTCCACCACCGAGACGAAAGCTCCGCGCACGATGGCCTCCACCGGGACCCCCTGGCGTAGGTGCGACAGGATTTCGGTCTTGGCGAACACGGTGCAGAAGCTACCCAGGCTGACCGGGTCATCGGTGCCGGCGGCCAGGGAGTCGAGCTCGGCGACGCCCAGGCCGAGGCGCAGGGCGATCTCCTCGATGAAGGCGCCCGTGCCCGCGGCACACTTACGGTTCATCTTGAATTCCTGGAGCCGGCCGCGGTCGTCCAGATGGATGACCTTGTTGTCCTGGCCGCCGATGTCGATGATCGAAAGCGCCCGCTGCGCCAGGTGGAAGCAGCCGGCGCCGTGGCAGTGGATCTCGGTCCGCTTCTCGGTGGCGAAGTCGACGTTGTCGCGACCGTATCCGGTGGCGACGGTGCAGGCCGGCGCCGCGTCCGCTCCGGCGTCCTCACTGGCGGTCTCGAGGCAGTGTCGAGCGGTGCCCGCGTAGTCCACGCCGGACGGGCGGACCACCCGGGCCAGGACCTGGCCGGCGGCGTCGATCAGCACCAACTTGGTGGCCGACGCGCCGATGTCCACGCCGCAGAAGACCTTGTTCATCGGTCGCCTTTCACCGGCTCGCCTGCAGCTGTTCGATCAGAGCCTCGAACTGCGTGCGGGCCTGCTCCTCCGAGTAGAGCCGCAGGTCGTTCAGGTCCCCGTTGATGATCACGTAGGGCACGTCGGTCTCGCGGGCCAGGCGCTGCGGCAGGCCGTAGCGGCAGTTCGAGTTGTTGGGGCAGGTCTTCGCGTCGTGATAGACGATGCCGTCCACGGCGTAGTCGTCGCACATGGATTTCAGGTAGCGCTGCTTGTATTCCTCGCTGCGCACGATGAACAACTCGGTGTAGGAACGGGCCATGCCTTCGAAGGGGTCGTCGCAGCCCAGGGGCTCGAAGATCCAGCTGTTGCAATAGGTGGAGGCCACGACGCAAGTGCCCTGGTTCGCGAACAGTTCGGCGTGGTCGCGCAGCTTGCCCCAGACCGGCATGCCCTCCCAGTAGAAACGCAGCCGCTCGCCATCGACGGCCGCCGCCTGGTCGGCGATCCGTTGCTCCAGTTCCGCCACCAGAACTTCGTAGTACTCCTCGGCCTGGGGCAGACCCCGCATGACCACCGCGGGGCCCATGTGGATCGTGCCGTCGAAGAAGGTGATCGGGCTGGGGCGGTGGGTCGCCAGCTTCAGCACCTGCTTCCACAACAGCGTGCACCGGTACGAGGAGGCGACCACCTCGCGCAGCCGCTCGAGGTCGAAGGGCACTCCCGACACTTCCTCCAGCACGGGGATCAACGCCTTGTGCTGGGCGATCAGTCCGTCCAGGTGGTCGCGGGTGATGTCGCCGAGGCTGCGCGGCGTGTCGATGCCGATCAGCGGCACGTCCCACTCGCGCTGGTAGAAACCGAACCAGTCCTGCACGTCCCGGCACTGGTTGGTGTTGTAGACCAGGACATCGGGACGGGGCGGACCGGCCATGCCGAAGGCCTTGGTCAGCGGAGTCTGCCCCTTGAGGTACGAGCCAATGTCGCTGGTCAGATAGGAACAGATATCCGGCGAGTATCCCCGGGCGTTGGCGGCGGGGATCAGTTCCTGGGCCAGGCGCGACGATCCCAGGACGGCGCCGTGATTCTCCGGAAAGTAGACCAGGAATCCGAAGGACCGTAGCAGTTCCGCCGGTCCCACGCTGGTGCACCAGGCGATCTTGCGCTCTCGCGTGGTGGCTGCCTGGTCCAGTTCCGCGAAGTAGGCACCCATGAGTTTCCGCATGAGGCCGGTCGCCTGGATCTTCTTGATCGCGTCGCCCATGTCTCACCTCTCCTGAGCGGGGTCCGACGGCAGCCTACCATCGATTCGGGACCGTTTTCATGAGGAACTGGCGTTCATGCAATTGAATGGTTGAAATCATACTCCGCCGATGTGAAAATACCACACAATTCGATCGAGCGTCCGAACGATTCCCTGCCCGTGCCGCCACGGGAGCCGGCGGACCTGGCTGAGCAGGCCAGGAATCCTTCCCGCCAGGAGGAGATCCTCATGATCGTGGGTGTCATCGGTTCCGGATCCATTGGTCCCGACCTGGCGTACGGATTCGTCTCTGCACTGGCCGGCGATCCTGACTCGCGGGTCTTCCTGCACGACATCGCCCAGGAGGCTCTCGACGCAGGCGTCGAGCGCATCCAGGGTTACGTGAAGAAGGGGGTGGTGCGGGGCAAGCTCAGCCCGAAGGTCGCCGCCGCCGTCACCGAAAAACTGGTGCCGACCTTGGAACTGCAGGACCTCGCCGATTGCGACTATGTTCTGGAAGCGGCCACGGAGGACCTGGCGGTCAAGAAGGTCATCCTGGCGAACCTGGAGGCGGTCGTTCGCGACGACTGCCTCATCGGCTTCGCGACCAGCGGACTGCCGCGGGCCAGCATCGCCGCGGATGCCGCACATCCCGGGCGGTGTTTCGTCAACCACCCCTTCTTCCCGGCGTGGCGCGCCCTGCCCATCGAGGTCGTGCTCTCGGATGATCCGGTGCTCAGCGAGCGCATGCTGACCACGCTGAGCCGCCTGGGCAAGATCCCCATCGAGACCGCCGACGTCGCCTGCTTCGCGGCCGACGACATCTTCTGCAACTACTGCGCCGAGGCCGCCCGCATCCTTGTCGAGGGCGTCGCCACCGTGGAGCAGGTCGACAGGATCGTCAACGAGGCCATCGGCGGCGGCGGACCGTTCAACGTCATGGACCTCACGCGGGGCAATCTGCTGAACGTCAAGTGCCTGAAGCTCATGGAGGAGTCCGCCACCGGCACGCCGTGGTTCGCACCACCGGCGATATTCAGCGAGCAGGCCAACACGCCCTGGCTCGATCCGCGGAAGGCGGGCGCTGCGGACCACGACACCGCGACGAAACAACTGGTGCTGGACCGTATCCTGGCTGTGCTCCTCGGCCGAACCTATTTCGTGGTCGATCGAGGCATCTGCAACCCGGCTGATCTGAACTGGCTGACCCGCAACGCCCTGGGCTTCTCGTCAGGCCTGCTGGATCTTGCCGAGGAACTGGGCGTGGACCGCGTGCATCAGATCTGCACAGCGTATGCGGCGGCCAATCCGGGCTTCGAGGTTCCCCATAGCATCGCCGGC
>PIVY01000485.1 GCA_003353795.1 bacterium | reverse complement strand
GAACATATCCAGTGAGAGTTTTTCGGAGGAGGCTCCGGTGAGCGCGCCCATCACCGGCGAGGGCTTGGCCAGGTAGGTGTTCGGCAGCCACGCGTCGTAGTAAGCGTGGCGGGTGAGCAGCAGCACCGCCGCGACGACCCACGCCGCAGCGACCGAGGCGAGGGTGCTGCGGTCTCGCTCGACCGCGATCCACACCGCCGAGAGCAACACGAACAAGAGCAGCCCGTCCGGCCTGAACGCCACCACGGCGAGCAGCGAGAGTGGCAGAGCCCAGCGACGCTGGGCATCCGAACGTGCGAGTACGGGCAGGAACGCCGCCACGGTTACCGCGAGCCCGTAGGGCAAGGTCTCCATGCCCGAGACCATGTAGACGTGGACGCCGGGAATCGCGGCGTACCAGGCCGCCGCCGCGGCAGCCAAGAACGGATCGCACCCGAGGCGCCTCAGCCCTGTAAAGAGGATGGCGACGATGCCGAGCCCCGCCGCCAGACCGAGCACCTTCGAAACGGTGATGATCTGGAGCCCGGCCGCGACCGCCGCTCCCAGGGTGAGCATCCACAGCGGGCAAGAGTAGCCCTCTACGGCCTCTCCCACGTTGAACACCGCGCCGTTGCCGGTACCCAGATTGTAGGCGTAGCGAAACGTGATGAAGGCGTCGTCGACCGTGTAACGCCACCAGCACGCGGCCGCGAGCGTCAGCACCACCAGGGCGACGCCGAACAGGACCGAGTGCGAGTACGTCTGCCGGGGCTCGGCGTCCGTGACCATCGCCCCATAAGAGAGGCGCAGGGCGCAGGTGTCAACAAAGCCCTGGGCGCGTTTGCCGCGGGGCGCACGACGGGCAGCGGCCGGCAAGTTCCGTCGGGGGATCGTCCCGCAAGTGCGCCAGGCACGCGCGTAAGGTCGCTACCGGTGCTCGCCCA
>PIVY01000484.1 GCA_003353795.1 bacterium | reverse complement strand
ACGCTGTCGGCGGCGGCGTATGCCTTGGCCACGATGTCGGCCTGCTGCTGGTCGCCGTCGGCCGGCACGCTCCAGTTCACCGACCAGTTATCGAACGACGACAACACCGTGTAGGTGGCGTCGAGCACCGTGACCACGATCGAGTCGATCGGGGCTCCGGCCAGGTAGGCTCTGGACGTGCCGCTGATCGGTTGCACGATGCCGCGCTCGATCTGCGCCGCGTCCAGCGGGTCGACGATGTCGATCCGGAACTGGCTGATGGTGACGGTGATCCAGGCCTGGCCTGAGCGGGTGGCGTCGGTGCTGTCGTCCTCGGCGTAGGCCAGGGCGCCGATGCGCCAGGTCGTGTCCTCGGTGAGCAGGGGTACTTCCCACAGCGATTCCCAGTTGTCGGTGCCGGTGGCAGGCTGCCAGCCATCGCCTAAGTGAGTGCGGACCTCGGTGACCGGGAACGTGGCGTCGAAGGTGCTGGAGACACCGGTGACCTCGATACTGGTGCCGCCCTCGACGACGTAATCCTGCAGCGGGTAGCTGAACTCCACCCGGACGCCGGTGTCGCTGAGAATGGTCCAATCGGTCCGGATGGCCGACTCGAACCAGTAGTTCCGGTACTGGGTGTAGATGAGGTAGACATCCTGATCGTCGATGGGCTCGAGGATGATCAACGACGTGTCGGCGTAGTCGACCCATGGCGCATCGTTGAAATCGGGATACTGGCTCGTGCGCATCTGCAGGGCCACGGCGTCATGGGCGAGGTCGATGGCCGTGGTGTCGGAGATGCGGTTGCCGGGCAGGATGGCGTGGAAGTCGGCGGTGGTGAGGTCGTCGGACTGGACGTCCAGCGAGTCCTGGGTCGTGAAGCCGAAGTCGCTGAGGAACTCGGCGAAGACCGTTTGCGGATTGGTCGTGTCGAGCACGGGCAC
>PIVY01000116.1 GCA_003353795.1 bacterium | reverse complement strand
GAGATGATGAACCCGTCGTAGTTCACCATCGCCGGCAGGCGGACGTCCATGTGCTCGCCGATGCGGAAGTTGATCAGCGCCGTGTCATACGATTCCTGGGCATTCTCGCAGAAGTGGTGGATCCACCCCGCGTCACGGCCGCCCATGGAATCGCTGTGGTCGCAATGGATGTTGATGTTGCCCGAGAGCGCACGGTTGACCAGCGCCATCTGGATGGGCAAGCGCAGCGACGCAGCGACGTAGACGATCTCCCACATCAGTGCGAAGCCGGCCGAGCTGGTGGCGGTGATGGTGCGGGCGCCAGCGGCGGCCGATCCCACGGCTGCCGACATTGCCGAATGCTCGCTCTCGACGAGGATCATCTCGGCCTCGGACTCACCGTTCGCCACGAACTCGGCGAACTTGTGCATCATCTCGGTCTGAGGCGTGATCGGGAAGGCGGAAGCGACGTGGGGACGGGCCTGCTTGTACGCAAAGGCCACGGCCTCGTTGCCGCTCAACGCCGTGAGGGTCTGTTCGGCGGTCTTGGTCATGAGCGGAGCCTCCTACTTCTCTTCGCGAACCATCACGAGCGCGGCCTTGCCCTTGGCGGCAGGCGGACACTCGGTGGCGCAGATTCCACAACCCTTGCAGTGATCGAGGATGATGCCCTTCATGACCGGCTTCTCACCGGATGCGTCGATCTCGATGGCCGAGTCGGGGCAGTAGATCCAGCAGAACATGCAATGAATACAATTTTCCACGACGAACTCGGGCACGTAGGTGCGCCAGTCGCCGGTCGTGAACTCCGCCGCGTTTCCGGCCTCGGGAATGATGCCGGCCTCGGGCAGATCCTGGGCTCTTTTCAAGCTCATTCCGAAACCACCTCGTTGTAGGCCTTCTCGACAGCACGGAGGTTTCCGTCGACCACGGCCTGGGAGAACTTCTTGCTGAACTTCGCCTTCATCGCATCTGTCAGCTCGGTCAGCTCCATGAAGGGCTGCGCCTTGAGCAGCGCGCCGGTCATGGGCATGTTGGGAATCGGCTTGCCGAAGCTGTCGAGCGCGATCTGGGTGGCGTCCACGGTATAGACCTTGGCACCAGTGACACCCAGCTTCTTCTTGATCTCCGTCGGGGACAGCGACGTGTTGATGAGGAACACCGTGTTCTCGTCGGTGCCCGCAGTCACGCCGGCGGCCGGGGAATCGAGCAGAGTCGGGTCGAGCACGACGACCAGGCCCGGATTCTCGATACTGCAGTGCCGGCGAATGGGAGCGTCGGCGATGCGGGTGAAGCCGCGCATGGGAGCGCCACGGCGCTCGGGACCATACTCGGGGAATCCCTGGCCGAACTTGCCCTTGATGAGCACGGCCTGGGCCACGAACATGGCGGCGGTCTTGGCGCCCTGGCCACCGCGCGCATGCCAGCGGATTTCGACCATCTGACCAGCCATCAGCAACCTTCCTTAGTGACGGGTGCAACGCCTCCGGGAGGGTCCTCGCGGAGTGCGGAGGTAAAGACTCCTCGCAAGGTAGCCAGCGGCTCTGACGGACACAAGTAAAAGGGGCGCCGCAATATACGACGCCCCAGGTATGGTTTTGGTCGAGAATGCTATTTCGCCAGCACGGCCTTGGTGGTCACCGCCTGCCGCCCGTCGTCGAGCCTCACGAAGTAGACGCCCGTGGCCACCTGGCGCCCCTGTCGGTCGGTCCCATTCCAGACCGCGGTGTGCATTCCGGCCTCCAGCGTGCCGTCGTGCAGTGTCTCGATTAGGCGGCCGCGCAGATCGAAGACCTGCAATCGCACCGCACCGCTGGCCGGCACGGCAAAAGACACCGTTGCGCGCGGGTTGAACGGGTTGGGCGCCACGGTGGTGATGGCCAGAGCCTTGGGCAGTCCCGCATCCTCCACGGGCACCGATCCGCCCGAGGATTCGTAGCGATCACTGAATCCGCCGGCGTGGCCCGGGGCGTTCACGGCGCAGACCAGGAAGTACCAGTCGCCGTCGGGAACGGTCACGGTGCAGGTGGTAGCCGGCGCCGCCACGGTGGCGACCACCAGATCGGCCGCCGGATGGAACGTCTCGTCGGTGCCGCGATAGACCACGTAGGTGACCGCGTCGGGATTCGTGTCCCAGGTCAGGTCAAGCTGGTCGCCGGCGAGGGCGCCGGCGAGTCCGGTCACCCGGCCCGGCCCCGAGGGCAGGGCGTCGGGTCCGCCGTGAAGACCGCGGTCGGCGTGGCCGCCGTCCCAGTCGCCGCCGGCGGCGACCGAGCCGCTGTCCAGGAGCGGAGAGTGCAGTCCCGGTACGAAATCGCCGGCTGCGGGGTCGGCGTACACGGGGTCGGCCACCATGTCGGTGGGCGTCTGGCCGGAGACGAAGTCGCCGCCGATGTTGTCGAACGCCAGGTTGCAATCGGACACCAGGCCGGCGCCGCCGATGTACAGACCGCCACCGGTATTGCCGGTGAAGGCGTTGTTGTAGAACTCCAGCGACCCGCTGGCCATGATGAACGCGCCGCCGCCGTTGGTCCCGCTGTTGCCGTGCCCGAGCACGTTGCGGATCACGCCGCCGTCGATGTTCTGGGCGTAGATGCCGCCGCCGATGTTGGACGTGCTGTTGTCTCGCACCTCCACGTTGCACAGGGTCAGCGACCCGCCGGCGGCATGGATGCCCGCGCCGGTACCGGACCAGCTGGAGTTGCCCGTGACGGCCACCCGCAGCAGTTCCAGATCGCCGTCCTGGACGTAGAGGCCAGCGCCGTTCTGCATGGAGCGATTGTCGGCCACGACGCCGTCGCGCATGGTCACCGACGCGCCGCCGACGGCCGCGATGGCACCGCCGGAGCCGGCACCACCGCCCCGGATTTCGCTACCGGTGATGATGACCGAGCCGCCGTCCACGTAGATCGCGGCGCCGAAATAGCCGGCGGTGCTGTCGCTGTTGGCGTTGGCGTAGAAGCCGCAGTCGGTGATCTGGGCTCCGTCGCACTGGGAGAGCGCGATGGCGCCGCCGTGGCTGCCCACGCCGCCGGTGAAGGTGCAGTCCTCGATCACCGGAGTTCCGCCGTGCGCCAGGATCGAGCCGCCGTAGGCCGGCCCGGTCCCGTTGTCGGCCCAGTTGTTCTCGAAGATGCAATGCTCGATGAGGGGCGAGGAATCCAGGGCGATGATCGCCGCCCCGTGGCGTCCGTTCACCGGCACCGTACCCACCGAACCACGGCACTCGGCGAAGGTGATGTGGCTGACGCCGCAGTAGTCGTATGACTCGGCGTTGAAGCGGACCGTGCCGGCGAGACCGCGCAGACGGGTGGGTGTCGCCGCCGGATCGTGCACGGTGAAGTCGGCGTTCCAGCCGCCCTGCAGGTGGATCTGGGAATTGACGGTGATGGCCGACTCGAGATAGTCGCCGCCGGCGATGAGAACGGTATCGCGACCGGCGCCGGCGAGCGCGGCGTCGGCGATGCTGTGGGCCGCCTTGGCCGGCGTATCGTACGGCGGCTGGTTGCTGCCGCTGGAAGAGACGTAGCGCGTCTGGTGGCCGAGCACCGAGAATTCGCCCTCGGTGAATCCAAAGCCGCGCTCGGTGCCCTCGCTGGGGAACACCAGCACGGTGGCGCGATCGGTGGTCACGTTGGGCAGCAGCCACTCGAAACTACCGGTGTTGGGTACGTTCTCGGCGATGACCTGATCCTGGCAGGAACCGACGGTGCCGAAGTAGAGGTCGACCGCATCCACGGGCTCGTTGCCGGTGTACCAGGTGATGGTGACCGGAGTGTCGCCGTAAATGAGTTCGTCCTCGACCGGCGACGACACGCCCACGTCCACCGGGGGCGGCGTGTACTGCATGGAGGTCACGCCCTGGCCCATGTTGCAGGCGCCGTACTCGACGTAGCAGTAGCCGGCGTCGCCCCAGCCGGCGCCCCAGGAGTTCTTCACGATCCAGGCGCCGTTGGTGCCCATGCGGTCGTCCCAGCCCACGATGAGCACGAGATGGTTGGTCCCCGAGCCCGGCGCATCGATGACGCCTCCGGAGTAGCCGTCCCAGGCGTCGTTGGCATCCACCGCCGTACACACGGGACCGTTCTCGAAGACCGCGGTCTTGATCTGCTCGACGTTGTTGCTGATGGAGACCCAGGTGTCCATGGTGGTGAACTTGAGGTACTCGTCCTGGCGGCAGGCGATGAGATCGCTGCCCTCGTACGGCATGCAGTTCTCGAGGACGCCGCCGTAGTGCATGAACACGTAGTAGGCCGAGCCGGCCCAGCCGCCGTCGCAGCCGGCGCCGTAGGGATTGCAGGAAACGATCTGCTGCTCGGAGAGATCGAGGGTCCGGCCGTAGTAGATCCGGATCTTGGCCTCCATCTCACCGGCGGCGGCAAACGCCCAGCAGGAACCGCAGCTGCCCTGATCCTTGGGCGGCGTCACGCCCTCGTGAGCTCGCCAGTCGTAGTTCGACGGCAGGGGATCCTTGTCCATGGGCAACAGGACCCGATGGTCCTCCAGGATCTGGTCCCAGTTCGCGGGCGGCACGAAGCCGCGACCATGAATCTGCTGCGCCACCGCGCTACCGGCCGTGGCCAGGAGGCCGACGGTCAGCAAGACCACGAGGATCCTCAGAATACCGGGCTTGAACATGAAACCAGCCTCCTGTGCCGCCGCCGTACGGGGCGATCATTCGGGCAACCTGCAACTCGAGAACGGCCAGACTGGGCATCCGGCATGTTCAAGTATAAGAGAAAAACATCACAAAACAGTAGATCAATATACGTGCCGAAATGTTGACCCCGGCGGTTCACGATTGGCACGGATCGTGGGCTAGTAGAGTCCGACGGGGTCGATATCCAGGGATACGTCGAGCCCGCGATGGGCGTCACGCAAGGCCCGAGCGCAGTTCGCCAGCCAGGTTTTCTCCGCCCGCGAGAGGTCGCCCTTGATCAGGATCTGGTGCCGGAAGCGGTTCTGCAGCCTGGCGAAGACCGCCGGCGCGGGGCCCAGAATATCGCGCTCCGGGCCTGCCAGTTCCTTCTCCAGGGCCGCCGCCAGCTGAGCCGCCGTGTGGTTCGTGTCGTCCGACCGCGGACCGCTCAGGCCCAGCCGCGCCAGACGTCGGAACGGCGGGTAGCCGGCCGCCCGGCGATGGGCGCTCTCGATCTGTGCGAACGAGCGGTAGTCGTGGTCGGCGGCCGCCAGGATCACCGGATGCTCCGGTTGCCAGGTCTGCAGCAACACCCGACCGGCGTCGGTACGTCCGGCCCGTCCGGCCACCTGGGTCAGGAGCTGGAACACCCGTTCGGAGGCCCGGTACTCGGGCAGCGAGAGGCCATCGTCGGCCGCCAGGACGCCGACCAGGGAAACGCCCGGAAAGTGGTGGCCCTTGGCGACCATCTGGGTTCCCACCAGCACGTCGGCCTCTCCCCGGGCGAATGCGGCGAGGATGCGTCCGTGGGAGCCGCGGCGCCGGGTCGTGTCGTGATCGAGCCGCAGGATGCGTGCTTCCGGAAAACTGGCGCGCAGGACCAGCTCGGACTTCTCGGTGCCGCCGCCGCCGGGCAGGAATGCCGGTGACTGGCAGTCGGGGCAGGCGTGCGGTACCTCGCGGGCGAAACCACAGTAGTGGCACAGCAGCCGGCGCGGCTTCAGGTGCCAGGTGAGTCCGATGTCGCAGTGAGGGCACTGGATCACCACGCCGCAGTCCCGGCACTGCAGTTGCCGCGCGAACCCGCGCCGGTTGTGGTAGAGGATGATCTGACGGCCGGCGGCGAGGGTCTCATCCACGGCGCCGATCAGCGGCTCGCTGAAACCGTCCTGGGCGGTCTCGCCGCGCAGGTCCACCAGTTCCACGGCCGGCAGGTCGCCGCCCTGGCGATCGGGCAAGGTGAGCAACTGGTGCCGACCCTCCCCCGCTCGGTACCAGCTGCTCAGATCCGGCGTGGCCGAGCCCAGCAGCACCACGGCTTCGCACTGCCGGCCACGGACCAGGGCCACGTCGCGGGCGTGGTACCGCGGCTTCTCGTCCTGCTTGTAGCTGGACTCGTGTTCCTCGTCCACGACGATGACGCCGAGATCACGGACCGGCGCGAACAGGGCCGACCGCGGCCCCACCACCACCTTGATCTCGCCCGCGGCGGCAGCCTCGTGCACCCGGCAGCGTTCCCCCGCGGACAGGCCGCTGTGGATGGCCGCGGCCAGGTCGCCGAAGCGGGCGGTGATCCGGGCCAGAGTCTGGGGCGTGAGCGCGATCTCGGGCAGCAGGTAGATGGCCCCACGACCACGGTCGACGGCGTCGCGGATCACCTGCAGGAAGACCTCGGTCTTGCCGCTGCCGGTGACGCCGTGCAGCAGGATGGAGCCGTAGGCGCCACGGTCCAGGAGGTCGTGCGCCGCATCCACCGTGGCCGCCTGATGATCGGTGAGGGTGATGTCGATGGCGTCGTCGAGGGGAAAATCGGCGGTCACGGTGCGGCTGCGCCGGCCGCGGGTTCCCGGCTTCGGCGGATGGAACAGCGGCACGACCTCGCCCGATTCGACGCCATAGTAGCCGGCCATCCAGCCGACGAGATGCTGGCGGTGGGCGTCGAGCCGGTACGCCTCCGGCAGCACCGCGTCCAGATCCTTCAGCGGATAGCCGTCGATGGTGTCGGCTCCATCCGGATCCGGCCGAGTGTCCACCACCAACCCGATGATACCGCGACGACGTCCGAACGGCGCCCTGACCAGGTCGCCCACCACCGGCGGGGCTGCGTCCTCCACGCGGGTCCAGCGGTACGTGAAGGCGCCCGGCAGCGGCACGGGCAGGACGACGTCGACGAGAAGGCGGTCCAAGGTGGCCTCGCGGGGTCAGGGAGCTGCGGCCGTGGATGCGCCATGGTAGCGGGCCCGGCCATTCTCCACAAGACACGTCGGGACGCCGCTGGATCGCGGCGTCCCGACTCGGATTCCGGCAGGAGCGCAGGTCAGCGCGTCACACCCAGCAGTTCATTGACCTTGTCCACCAGTCGCTGGGGGCTGAATGGCTTGGTGATGTACTCATCAGCACCGGCGGACAGCCCCTCGTCGCGCTGGTCCTTGCCGGCCCGCGCGGTGAGCATCAGCACCGGGATGTGGGCCGTCCGGGGATTCTGCTTGAGTTCGCGACAGACGGTGAGGCCGTCCGAACCGGGCATCATCACGTCGAGGATGATGAGGTCGGGTTCCTCGGTCATGGCCGCCTGCAGCGCGGTCTCGCCGTCGCCGACGGGCACCACCAGGAAACCCTCGGCCTCCAGGCTGAAGTCCATGATGTTGCGGATGGCGGCCTCGTCGTCACAGACCAGGATTTTCTGCACGTCCATGCCTCCGGTACAGGTCTCTTGGGCGCGGTTGCCCTGATTTCATCGGCAAACCCGCACCCTGCTTGAGCTTCTACCCCCGCACTTGCTGCAACGGATGCAGCGGAGCGGGGCGTTTCAGATCTTCGCCGTCGTCGGCGCGCTGCCTGAGGTCCTCGATCTGGGTGCGGCGGCGCTCGGCTTCCTCCAGGAAGACCGCCGCCAGCCGCGGACAGTAGCGCGTGCCGGCCAGGGCCTGGATCTCGGCCAGGGCGTCGGCCAGGGGCACCGCGGGTCTCCAGGGACGGCGTTGCAGCAGGGCGCGCAAGCTGTCAGTCAGCGCCACGAGCCGCGATCCCAGGGGAATGGCCTCGCCGGACAGTCCCTTGGGATAGCCGGTCCCGTCGTAGTTCTCGTGATGGTGCAGGATGATCTGGCGGACCTTCGGCGGCGGCTGGAGCGGCGCCAGGGTCACCAGGCCCACCTGCACGTGGCGCTCGAGCTGGGCGCGCTCGGCGTCGCTGAGCGCCTCCACCTTGTTGAGCAGATAGGGCGGCACGCTGCCCAGACCCACGTCGTAGTACTGCAGGGCGAAGGCCAGGTGGCGCAGGTCGGATTCGGGCAGACCGAGGCGTCGTGCCGTGGCCAGGCAGATCTCCTGGCAGATGCCGGCCACGTCGGCATGCGGCAGGGTGCCCACGCGCGTGGTGACTCGCAGGGACGACTGGATCGCCGCGAAGTCGCGGATCCGTTCCTCGTGGCCCTGGAACCGCTCGAGAAGCTGTACGAGACGCGGCGCCATGGCCTCCAGGAGCACGCGGTCGTCCTCGGTGAGCGGCCGGCCGTCCACGCGGTCGCGCACGGCGACCACGCCCACGGCGCCGTCGTCGGTCATGAGCGGCGCCACGAGCACGGGGGTATCGCCGGCCAGAAGCACGTCGCCGGGAGCCGGGGTCTCGAGCAGGCTGCGGCCCTCGTCCCAGACGCGGCCCACCAGCCCCACACCCACGGCCAGGCGCAGATCCTGGAGCTGGCCCGCCGGTACGCCCGTGGCCGCCAGCGGTTCGAGATGGTGTCGCTGCCGATCGACCTGCAGCAGCACCGCGCTGCGCACGCCGAGGTTCTCGCCCACCCAGTGGGTGAGGCGCTGCAGGAAGAGCTTGGGCTCGTGGAAGATGGGGTTGATGGGCGCCGGCGGTTCGGGCATCACCACGAGAGGGCGGCGCGGCAGGACCACGGTCATGCAAGCGCCGCCGCCGGGCACGTTCTCGGCCCAGATCCGACCGTCGTGCCAGCTGACGATGTCCTGGCAGATGGCCAGGCCCACGCCCTGTCCTCCCACCTCGCGGGTACTCGACCCGTCCACCTGGTAGAACTGCTCGAAGATGGTGTGGAGCTGTTCCTCGGGGATGCCGATGCCGGTGTCCTCCACCTCCAGGCGAACGGCCGTGCCCTGCTCGCTGAGGCGCACGGTGATGGTGCCGGCATCGGGCGTGAATTTGAGGGCGTTGTCCACCAGATGACCGACGAGCTGCTGACAGAGCACGGGGTCGGCCTCGAGGGCCACGGCCTTGGACTCGGACTTGACCACGAGCGTCTGCTGACGGACTTCCGCGCGCTGGCGCCAGTCCTCGGCGAGTCGGCGGGTGAGAGCGGCGAGATCGCATTCCACGCGCTCGACGCGGGTGGTGCCGTCCTCCATGCGGTCGAGGTCCAGCAGGTCGTTGATGATCTCCTTGAACTGCTGACCCTGCTCGTAGATCACGTCGAGGAATTCCTGGCGCATCTCGGGCGACATCTCGTCGCTGCGCTCTCGCAGCATCTCGGCGTAGCCGATGATCGAGGTCAGCGGCGTGCGGAGCTCGTGGCTGACGTTGGACACGAAGTTGCTGCGCAGGTCGCCCAGGGCCTGCAGGCGCTCGTTGGCCTGGGACAGTTCGACGCGACTGCCGGCGAGGCGCTCGCGCATCTCCAGCACCTCGAGGATGGCGGCCAGCTGGCGGGCCAGGAGCTCGAGGTAGCGGATGCGCAGAAGGTCGGGCGCGTGGCCGGCCTCGGGGCGCCTCATCTCGAGGAATCCATGCACCGAGCCGGCGGGATCGTTCAACGGCACGATGAGGCGCTGCCCCTCGGGCCAGGCGGCCTCGTCCGCAGGCACGGCCGGCGGCCAGCTCACGGTCTCCGGCGGCACGAGGTAGCTGTCGGATATGCGGAAGCGCGGATGCACCATCTGGTCGTAGTCGGCGCGGTCGGTGTGCACGGAGGCCAGCTTCAGGCGCTCCTGTTCGTCGAACCCGGTGGCGGCTGCCACGGCGAACGATTCCAGCGAACCCGACCACTCGTGCAGCACGACCCGACCGAACCCGAAGAGCATGCTCACCAGCTCGACCGCGTACTGCTGCAGGTCGTGCTGATCGCGGCGGGCCTGGAGATCGACCGCGCCGGCCATGAGATGTTCCAGCAGGCGCGACCGGCGACCGGCATCGCGGGCCAGGTCCATGCTCTGGGACGCCTTGTTCACCGCGGCATCGCGCTCGCCACGCGACTCGCTGGCCGCCGTCACGTTGGCCACGCGCTCGGCCTCCAGGGCCATGACCCGCGCCTCGGCATGATCGCGGACGCGGCGCAGTCCGTAGACCAGTTCGCGCAAGATTACCACCGCCAGCACCGCGAGCGAGACCAGGTGGGCCACGGCCGCGGGGCCGTTGCGGGCCAGCAGGGTCCTGGCCGGGTCGCCGCCCAGCAGACCCAGGAACACGGCCGCCACCATGGGCGTGAAGAGCGTCACCTTGCAGCGCCGCCGCCGACGTCCGCTGAGCAGCTTCAGGCAGGCCGAAACCGCGAGCGCCAGTAGCGCCAGCTCCAGAACCGACATGGCCGCGGTCAGGATCGGGGTAGGCTCGGCGGCCGTACCCCGGAACAGCCCGCGCACCAGTCCCATGGGCAGGAGCACGAGTCCGAGGAAGCGTAGGCGCCGCCACGACTCGCCACCGCCGTCGGCCCGCGCCAGGTGGGCCAGGAATGCGATCCCCCCGCCCAGCACTCCCCCGGCAGCCAGGTAGACCGCCGCCTGGCGCTCGCTCAAGAGCGGCAGCACGGCATCGGTCAGGGCCGGGATGTTACTGGGTAGATCCATGGCTCGTTATCCGGTCCTCGTCCGGGTATCCAGGAGTTCGCGAATCCTCTCGACGAGGCGCGCGATGGTGAACGGTTTGCGCATGTAGAGATTGGCGCCGGCCTCGCGCATGGCGTCGCGGGCGGCCTCGTCCGTTCGCGCCGACAGCGCCACGATCACCGTGTCGCCGAAGGTGCGGTTGCGCCTGAGCAGGCGCGTGGTCTGCACGCCGTCCAGGCGCGGCATCATGATGTCCATGATCACCACGTCGGGCTTGAAGACATGCAAACGATTCATGGCGTCCATGCCGTCGGCGGCACGCGCGACCTCGTAGCCCTCGTTGCGCAGCGCCTGCTCGAGCAGGGCGGCCACGGGGGCCTCGTCGTCCACGATCAGGATCCGCTCGTGCACCGTCTCACCTCCGCGGACCACTGCCGACCGGTCCTTCCTCGACCGTTTCGGACAGCAGCCCTTCTTCCAGCAGGACCCCCTGGAAGGAGGTCACCACACGTTCATCGAACTGGGTGCCGACATGGCGTTGCAGCTCACGGCTGGCCGCGGCCACTGGCAGGCCCTCCCGCCACGGCCGCGAACGCACCATGGCGAAGAAAGCGTCCACCACCGCCAGGATCCGGGATCCCAGGGGAATGGTCTCGCCGCGGCGCCCCTCGGGGTAGCCACGGCCGTCCACGCGTTCGTGGTGGTGCCGGATGATCGACCGTAGTTCCGGCAACTCCACCAGGGGACCGAGCAGGTCGAGCCCTCGCTGGGGATGGCGGTCGACGTGATCCCGCTCGTCCACGTCCAGACCCTCCGGCTTGTGCACCACGTCGGGATCGATGAGCACCATGCCGGCGTCGTGCAGCGCGCCGGCGTACTGCAGGAGCCGGATCTCGTAGGACGACAATCCCAGGCGACGCCCGGTACGCGAGAGCAGGCGCAGGGCCAGGGGATCGGCCGTGGGCACGCCGGTGCGGCGCAGTCCCGTGAGCGCGGCCAGGGCCTCGACCACGGTCTCGTGATCGCGGCGGTCGGATCGGGGCGCGAGTGCGGCGGACCAGGCCGCGCCCGCCACCTCGGCAAGCACCCTGATCAAGGAGAGATCGTCGTCGCCGAATGCACCCCCGCCCAGCCGGCGCGCGGCCAGCACGAGGCCGGATCCGTGGTCTGGACCGAGGCTGAAGGGTGCGGCCATGGAACCGGCGGCCTGCTGGCTCCACTCGCCGCATTCGAGAGGCAGGACTCCGGGCCCGGAAACCAGGGCGGCGTCGGCGGCGCGGCCGAGCAGATCGGCAACGGTGACACTCACCCGTTCCATGGCCTCGGGAAGACCGAGATAGCCGGCCACGATCAGGTCGTCGCCCGCGGCTGCGGGCATGAGAACCGCCACGCCGCGCGCCGCGGCCAGCTCGGCCACCAGACGCATCGTGTGGCCGCAGAGACGGGCCTGCAGCGCCGGATCGCAACCGTCGTGGATCAGGCGGGTCGCCACGTCGGGCAGGACCTGCTGCTTGGGCAGGAGCACGCCGAAGGTGGCGCCGCGGCCGACGCGGCTGGAGACGTCGAGGTGGCCGCCGTGAAGGTTGACGATCTCCTTGACGATGCTCAGACCCAGTCCCACACCCTCGGTCTGCTTGGCCGACTGGGTGCGGTAGAAGCTCTGGAAGATGGCCCGCATTTCGCGGGGCGGAATGCCGGGACCGCTGTCGCTGACGGCCAGCCGGATCATGGACGTATCTTCGCGCGCGGACAGCACCACGCGACCGCCCGCGGGCGTGAACTTGAGCGCGTTGCCCAGGAGGTTCAGCAGGACCTGGCGGATGAGATCGCCGTCGCCTTCGAGGCAAGGCAGACCCTCGGGAACCCGACCCACCAGTTGCAGATCACGGGCCGAGGCCTGGGGCGCCAGGGTCCGCAGCACGTCCTCGACCAGGGAATCGGCGGTCACCGCTTCCGGCTCGGCCAGGGCCGGCATGCGACCGCGACGCGACGAGTCGAGGAGGCGGTCCACCAGGCGCAACAGTCGATCGGCCTCGCCGCGGATCACCCGCAGGAACTCCTCGGCATGCTCGAAATCGGGATCGCCGGACTGCTGCTCGAGGACCTCGGCGTAGGCCGTGATCGAGGTGAGCGGGGTCTTGAGTTCGTGTGCCGTGACGGCGGCCAGGCGGGCGCGCAGTTCGCCGAGCCGCGAGAGGGTCTCGCACTCCGACCGCACGGTGGACACCTCGGCAGCCAGGTCGGCGATGAGCCGGCGCTGTCCCAGCAGGGGCGCCAGCCAGTCGGTGACCTTGGTCAGGGCCACGGCGGCGGGATCATTGCCGCCGGGATCGGGCACCACCCGGTCGAGGCCGAGCACCAGGGCCATGACGGTGCCGCGGCCGCCGGGAATGCTCCGCGCCAGCCAGCCCACGGCCGGCGCGTCGGTGCGAATGGAGACCACGCCTGGCGGCGTGCCGTTGCCGGCGACCAGGGCGCTTCCAGCATCGTTCAAACGGGTCCAGAATTCCTCGGTCGGCAGGGGAGCATCCCATTCCACGCGACCGGTGGCCGCAGCCCAGAGCGCGGCGCGGTCGGACAGATCCTCCTCGGCCCCGGCACTGCCCAGGATGCCGTGGGGCACGAGCATTGCCCAGCGCACCTCGGGAAGGAAACGCCAGGCGGCGACGGTCTCCTCGCAAAGCGTGCGCCACGCATCGGGATCCTCCCACCGACCCTCCAGGCGACGATTGGTCGCGGCCAGGATCTGGTGTGGGATCCCCGTGCGGGAATCGGTACTGCCGAGATCGTCGTTCATCCTGTTCCCGGTCCTCAACTTCCTTGTTCGTCGGTTCCGATCTCGAGACAGTGCACCTCGGCGACGCCGCCGGGCGCGCGTCGTTCCTCCACCACCACGGAGCCGATCTGACGCTTGCCGTGACCCTTGAGTTCGGCCAGGGCGTCACTCATCTGCGCCGGGTGGTCGAAGCGCTCCTGCACGTCGGTGATGAGCGCCACGGTGAGCGTGATCAGCGGCACCTGCTCGCTGGCACCCGTACGGCCGCGGGTTTCCAGGTAGCCGTTGGCGAGATCGCCGGCGTCGTGGAGATCGCCCACGCCGGCATCGAAGCGGCGCACGATGGTCTGGGCCAGCTGCTCGGCGTGGTCGCTGCCGCAGATGACCACGAAGTCGTCGCCGCCCACGTGACCCACGAAGTCGTCGGTATCCACACCCGTGGTCACCGACTCGCAGAGGATGTGGGAGAGGAAACTGATGGCGCGATCACCACGGGCGTATCCGTAGTGATCGTTGAAGCTCTTGAACCGGTCGATGTCCAGGTACATGGCGGCGAACTCGTCGCCGGTGACCAGGCGGAGCTGGATCTCGCGCTCGATGGCCAGGTTCCCCGGCAGACCGGTCAGCGGATTGGCCTCCCGCTGGGCCTGGCAGGTCTCCAGCATGTTGGCCACTCGGGCCAGCAACTCCTCGTGATCGAAGGGCTTGGCCACGTAGTCGTTGGCGCCCCCCTTGAGCCCCTTGACCCGGGCTGAGCTCTCGTCGCGGGCGGTGAGCATGATCACCGGCAGTCGCTGGGTCTCGCGGTCTTCCCTGAGGCGCTGCAACACGGAAAAACCATCCAGGTGCGGCATCATCACGTCCAGCAGCACCAGGTCGGGATGTTCCCGTGCCAGGAGGTCCAGAGCTTCGCGACCGTCGCTCGCGGCGGCGACCCTATAACCGGCCTGTTCCAGCAGGAACTGCAGGATACGCCGGATATGGGGCTCATCGTCGGCGATGAGGATTTTTGCGGCATCGACCATCGTCACGTCCTCGTCCCGAGTGCAGAATGGCACGCACAGACCACGTTCGGGGTGGTCCCAGCGAGGATCCGCAAGGCTCATGCCACGATCGGGCACATCAGGATGCGAGGCCGGACCGCAGGGCACGGCGAGGTCTCACTGGGACGCGGGAAATCGGGGAATCAGCGCCAGGATGACAACGGCGCGCGGGCGAAGCTGTCCAGGTCCAGACCGTCGCGGCGGCCCGCGCGGAGCTGTTGCCAGCCGGCGTAGGCGATCATGGCCGCGTTGTCGGTGCAGTAGACCCGCTCCGGGGGCGTGAAGTGGAGCCGATGGCGCTTCGCCAGCTTCGCCACCGCCGCGCGCAGACCACCGTTGGCCGCCACGCCGCCGGCGAGGTAGACCGCGCCGACGCCCGTCTCCTTGGCCGCCTGGAAGAGCCGCTGGCAGAGGACGTCGACGATGGCGTCCTGGACGCCGCGGCAGACGTCGGCCACGTCCTGGTCGGCGAGCGGGCGCGGCAGGGCCTCGACCACAAGTCGGACCGCCGTCTTGAGACCGCTGAAGCTGAAGACCAGCCGTGGATCGCGGGCCAGCGGCCTCGGGAGCTGGAAGCGTTCGGGATCTCCGCTCGCCGCCAGGCGGTCGATGTGGGGACCGCCGGGATAGGGCAGGCCGAGCAGCTTGGCGCTCTTGTCGAAGGCCTCGCCGGCAGCGTCGTCGAGGGTGGCGCCGAGGCGCTCGTACACCCCCACGTCTCGGGCCAGGATCAGCTCCGTGTGTCCGCCAGAGACCACCAGGAAGACCGCGGGCAGCACGAGTTCGGCCGTCAGCGCGTTGGCCAGCAGGTGCCCCTCGATGTGGTGCACGCCCACCAGCGGCAGGTCGGCCGCGTGGGCGATGGCCTTGGCCGTACTCAGGCCCACCAGGAGCGCCCCGATGAGTCCCGGCCCGTTGGTGACCGCGACGCCGTCCAGATCCCGGGGCCTGAGCTCGTGGCGCTGGAGGAGATGGTCGACCAGGGGCAGCAGGTTCACCAGGTGAGCGCGGCTGGCCAGTTCGGGCACCACGCCGCCGAACTGGTCGTGCAGGTCGACCTGGCTCGAGAGGAGATTCTCCGCCACGCCGCGGTCGCTGTCGTAGAGGGCCACCGACGTGTCGTCGCAACTGGTCTCGATGCCGAGGATCTTCATGCGAGCCATCTCCAGGTCCGGGACAGGTTCCGGCTCAAGCTAGGCGGCAGCCGGTGCGGGGGCAAACGGCCAGGTCGTCACTCGAGCAGTTCCAGCACCTCGGCCACCGCGTCGGCGATCTCCCGCGCCAGTACGCCCCTACGACCGTGTCGCGCAGCCGCAGCCTCTCCGGCGAGCCCGTGCACCAGCGCGCCCAGGATCGCGGCATCGCTCGCGGTGCACCCCTGGGCCAGCAGTCCGCCGATGACGCCGGTGAGCACGTCGCCGGATCCGCCCCGGGCCAGAGCATCGTCGCCGCTCGGGTTGAAGAAGAGCCGGCCGTCCGGCAGACCGATCACCGTGGGTGATCCCTTGAGCAGCAGGACCGCGTTCCAGCGTTCGGCGAGTTCGGGCACGAGATCGAAGCGGCGGTCGGCGATCTCGTCCGTCGTCAGGCCGGTCATGCGCGCCAGTTCGCCCGGGTGCGGGGTCAGCACCACCTGGTCGGTGGAGAAGGTGGGTATGCGGTTGAGGCGTCCGTAGGCCGACAGCGCATCGGCGTCGAGTACCAGCGCACGCCCCCGATCGCGCGCCAGGTCGAAGACCCAGCGGTCGGTCTCCACGTCGGCGCCCAGACCGGGTCCCACCGCCAGTGCGGTCTGGCGATCGAGCAGATCGTCGAGGGCTTCGTGCGAGAGCGTGGCCAGGGTGCCGGCGGCGGTCTCCGGCAATGGCCGGATGATGGCCTCGGGCAGGCTCACGCGCAGGGCGGTTTCGACACTCCGAGGGACGCCCATGGTCAACAGGCCGATACCGCTGCGTAGGGCGCCCAGACCGGCGAGTTGGGCGGCGCC